>DAORJC010000038.1:0-20207 GCA_035438885.1 Aquabacterium sp.
TGGTGCCCTCCACTCGCTTCGCTCCTTACGGCGCGGCTTACCGCGGGCGTTAGGCTTTTCTGCTCTGGTAGCACCCTCAGGATTTTCAAGAATGTACGCGCGTCTATTTATAAGATTTCTGTGTTTTTTTGCTATAGCGAACAATTGTCAATCACAGGACCAATACACCTCACCAGCTTTCCCGGAGGCCAATATTGAAGCCGCTCGAAAGGCTATCGAGGGCAGCAGGCTGGATGAGCAGAAAATTTCCGAGCCGGCAGCGGTTGTTGCCAACAACCCCTGGGTGATTGGGTCAATTGCAAGCGATTTAGTTCAACAGCACAGCAGTTGCTTCTTGAAGTCGGAAGCACACAAGAAAGAAAAGGCTATATTACTCGATCACGAGCTTTCAGAGGCTGAAAGGCTTCGCATGGATGCTATATTTTCGACTGCCTATCGGGATGCCCTAATAAAGCACCCACTTTTCTTCGCCCTCAGAGACTCCATCGCGCGGAAGATATCGCTCAACAATCAAGCGACCATAGATATGGCCAACAAACTGCTAAAAGAGGATGTTGGCGTGGATTTTGTCCTTGCGTGGATTGCGCCATTAAAGACCAGTCTGATAGACAAAAGTTGTGGAACACTCCCCAGCGAGTCAGTATTGGAGGACTGGAGGCAGCAGGCGCTTTGGGTGATATTTTCAAAAACACATCAACTGGAATAAATTAGCACGCAGAAGTTTTCCAGTATGATAGGGTATTTAGATGGTCACCCAATATTCCACTACGCGCCGCAGCCTAACAGGTTGGTCAAGCCGACGCCCACAAGCTGCGCTTGTGGGTGCCCTCCGTGCTTCGCACTCCGGCGCGGCTTACCGCGGGCGTTAGGCTTTTATGCACTACTGGAACCAGACGAACTTCTCGGGGTTAGCTACCATTGGTTCAGCCTGCGCAACCGAGGTGCACCTCAAGCACTTCGGAAACTATTGTCTTCTAAGGGAAAAGGGCCTCAGGAAGCAGGCCACCCAAGAGGCAGCATCCTTCGCAACGTATCTCCATAGCCTCGATGTATCGTTGCAGCGAGAAATCGCCAGTAGCTTGGTCGAGCTACAGATGAAAAATCCAGGCGTTCATCAGTTGCTACCACACCCAATCAAGGCTGCGCTGTTAGGCATTCTCGAAGTTTGGCACCAAGCCTGCCCGAACGAAGTCTCACCGCTCTTAGCTCTAGGTGCTCTATCCAACGATATCGAGCATTTTGAAGCTGCCCTGCGAATTCAGCCGGATGAACAAAGAGCAATTGCTCGGGTTGTGCAATTTCATCTGAGCAACATTGACTTTCAGACACATCACTTGTCTGAATCGCGCTTCATTGGAAGCGTCGAAGAAGCTTATGAATCACTATCAAAAGCAGCAATGCTCATCGAGGGTGTGCTTGATAAACGTCACCGAGCAATCTTGCAGGATGAACTGAAGCACCATCAAGAACTGATTTCTGCGTGGGCTACATATTGCGAATCCCCACGAAACGAGCCATTCTTGGCGTGGAGCAAGAAGCGCGGTCACGCCTTCAGCTTCCCGACAATCATCTATTATCAAACCTGATTCACAAGCCAAGTGGAGCACATCAGAATACAGGCCGCGTCGGACGCAAAGCCCTTCCACTACGCGCCCCGGCCTAACTGGGGGTTCAACGCGGACGCCAACATAGGCCATGCCTTCGGCATTTTCATGGCCTATGTTGGTGCCCTCCAGCCTTCGGCTTCCGGCGCCGGTTAACCAGGGCGTTAGGCCACTCATCTATGCAACCAGAACTGACTATCGCGATACCGGCACACAATGAAGAGAAATTCATTGGCAAAGCCATCGAAAGTGCGTTTCGGTCAGGCCAGTTGGCCAATCGCGCAATAGAAGTGGTTGTGGCACTAAACCGATGCACGGATCGAACTCAGCACATTGCTGAATCACTAGGGGCGAAGTGCGTTGTCGAAGATGAACGCATCATCGCCGCAGTACGCAATGCGGCAGTACGCGGCGGCATTGCACCGGCTGTTGCGACATTGGATGCAGACAGCTGGATGGCGCCGGGAACGGTCGCAGAAGTCCTTCGAAAGGTACATGACCCGAAGTTCATCGGAGGCGGCTCGTTCATACGCTTTGAGCGAATGTCTGTCGGCATTTTCTTCAGCATCATGGCAGTCGTTCCGCACATGATCAAGCGACCAGTTTCAGCTGGCATGTTCTGGTTCCGACGAGAGACGTTTGAGCATCTTGGCGGATTTGATGAAACCTTCATCAGCGTTGAGGACGTTGACTTCGCCATGCGCCTCAAGGCACATGGCGAGAAGAGCGGCCAAAAATACGGAACCATCTACAGGGAGTGCATAACCACGTCATGCCGCAAGTTTGATCAGTTCGGCGACTGGTATCTCTTCAAGAACCCTCACCTCGTGCGAGGCATTTTTACAGGCAAGGATCGCAAGTCAGCTGATGCGCACTACTACGATGTCAAACGCTAACAAATTGCTTCGTCGTGCCTCCGCGCCACAGCCTAACTGTCGGTTCAACGCGCCCGCGTGGTCACCCGCCACGCAATTGGGCTTCCAGAACAACCATGAGCACCCAGAGAAGAAGATCCCGCGTCATCAGCCAGATGGCTCAAACACGCACCATCCACCGTCCTCAGAAAAAAGAACCGCGGGACATCTTCAAAACTCACCCTCATCTGCGAAAAGGCTACATGAGCCTGGCCAGCAGGATCCTCTACGCATCCATCGCGCTGGCGCTCATCACCTACTCGCTCTTCAGCCTCTTTGCAGGCTACGTCATCCTCCCCGGGAGGCACCAGTCGGCCCTCGCGGTGATGGGCACCGCGATGTGGCTTCAAGTGGCGGCCATGTGGGCCTGTTCATGCCACCTGCTGGCATGCGTGATGGGCCACCATCGGCCGCATCCGGCGCTGTCCATCGTTTCAAAGGTCGCCGGGATCACGGGCTGGGTGTTGTTTTCTTTGGGCATCCTGGTGGCCGTCATCACCCCCAATGAAACCGTTGTCACCGACCGGCGTAATGGAGCCACTTTGTGATCGGCATATTGGAGCCCGTCGATGATCGGCGTATTGGCGCCAGTGCGTGATCGCCGTAATGGCGCCAATCGCCGCTGACTGAACAGACTCCCGAATCGATGCAGGCCATCTCTACCCTGTGGGCTTTTGCCCGGAGGCAGGGATGGCCCGCAGGAGTTCGAGATGCATCACCACAGACAGGCCCTGTTGCGCATGCGCCAGGGCGACTCCGACCGGGACATCGCCGAAGCCCGGATCATGGGCCGGCGTAAAGCCGGGCAATGGCGCCAACTGGCCCAGGCGCAAGGCTGGCTGGAGCCCCAAGCGCCACTGCCCGACGAAGAAGCAGCCTGCAAGGCGCACGCTTGTTCAAAGGTCAACATGCTGCGGCGAACGTACCCAGCCAAGATGTTTCGGAACTCACTGCGCCACAAAGGCGGCGCAGCCCATTCGGGCTCTCGCTCCAACAGTTCTTCTGCAGCACGGGTGAACTCTCCGGGCGAGTACAGGTACGCCACGATGTTGCTATCCACAACGATCACTTGCGCCCCGCCCGCTTCGCAGCATCAATGCCTTTCGCTGTGAACGGTCCTGGCAGCAGGCTTGCGCGCAGCTCACGCGCCCGCGCCAACCGTTCGCTGGGTGTCACGCGACTGGGCAGAAGAACGGACTCCAGGCAAAAAATGGCCTCACTGTTCAAGCTCCGCCGGTGCAACTCTGCCGCAGCTTTCAGCCGCTCGTACACGGCATCAGGGATGTTCTTCAAGGTCACGGAGGTTGGCATGCTTGCCCCCCAGAATGAAACCAAAACGGTCCCATTTTTCCGCATTCAAGAACCGTCGGCAACCGCCCGCGGTCTGTCGGTTTGCTCAACAGGACGCAACTTGACACTCGAAATGTCATACATACAATGTACGCATGATCCAGTTCGAATGGGATCCGCCCAAAGCAGCGGCCAATCTCAAAAAGCACCAAGTCTCCTTCGATGAGGCGAAGTCCGTCTTCTATGACGAGTTCGCCGTTCAGTTCTTCGATGAAGAGCACTCATCGGACGAAGAGCGCTTTCTGATGTTGGGCATGAGCTCTGGCGCGAAGTTGCTCCTCGTCTGTCATTGCGAGCGCGAACATGGCGAGGTCATTCGAATCATCTCCGCTCGCAAGGCAACCAAGCGCGAAAGCGCGTTCTACCAAGGTGGCTAAACATGAAAGCTGAATACGATCTCTCCAAGCTGAAGGCCCGCAAAAACCCATACGCATCAAAGCTGAAGAAGCCCGTGACCATGCGGCTCTCTGAGGACGTTGTTGAGTATTTCAAGGGCATGGCTGAAGAGGCTGGCATTCCGTACCAAAGCCTCATCAACCTGTACCTGCGCGACTGTCTTGCCAGCCATCGGAAGTTGCAAATCAAGTGGCCGCCAGCGGTCTGATCAGATGCAGCAGTGGCACCGGGCCGTTCAGCAGGTGATGAGGGTTTGACCCCGGGCCAGCCCCCATGGACGACCGCTTCATGTGCGTTCAGAGTGACGCACAAACCATCCACACGGAGATTCTGGTGAAGAACATCGCCCTTGCCCTGCTGACCAGCGCCTTGCTGAGCACCGCCCCGACCGCCTTTGCGCAGCGCACGCCCGTGCCCGTCACCGCGGTTGAAGTGAGCATCGGTGGCATCGGCCCCGGGGTCGACGCCACCGCGTTCCGCAAGGTCCGCCTGCTGATCTCGGACGCCATGTTCAAAGGCACCATCGATTATTTCGATGTGTATGGCTACGGCAAAGAGGGTGGTTTTTCAGCCTGCATGGAAAAAGGCCGCTTTGCCGCTGCTGGCAGCTTCGAGCTGTTCCTCAAGGCCCTGAAAGCGATCAAGCCCAACCCCGCCACGACCGCCTACAGCGTCGATGGGGTCACGCTGTGCACCTACCCCACCGCCACCCTGCCTTGATGCTGTCGTGACCTGGGGGCGTCAGCCGCCCAGAAAATCGCGCTTGCCGATCTCCACCCCGCCCTGGCGCAACAGGTTGTAGGCCGTGCTGGCGTGGAAATACACATTGGGCAGCACAAAATTGAACAGGTAAGCCTGCCCCTTGAACTCCACCGTCCGTGAGGGCAGTGTGAGCACGACGTCACGCGTCTCTGCCCCTTCGAACTGCTCGGGCGGGAGGCTGCGCATGAAGTCCACCGTGCGGGCGATGCGGGTCTGCAGCTCCGCAAAAGAGGTTTCCGTGTCCTCGTACTTGGGGATCTCGACCCCGGCCAGACGCGCGGCGCCACCCTTGGCCATGTCGCAGGCAATCTGCACCTGGCGCGTCAGCGCAAACATGTCAGGAAACAGCCGTGCCTGCAAAAAGGCCTGAGGGTCGATCTTGCGGGCCTCGCAATGGGCGGCGGCCTTGCCCAGAACGGCCGACAAGGCCTCCAGGGTGTGGGTGGTGCCGGGCACCAGCGCGGCGTGCATGGACAGGGACATGAAGGCTCCAGATGAGGAAACGAGCCGGCAGACTACCCCAACTCGGCCGCATTCAAGGCTTCATGGATTTCCTCTTCCAGGGTCAGCACATCGGACTGGGACAACTGCAGCCACTCCAGCGCACTTTGGCCGTGGTTCACCCACTCGGCGTCGGGCTCCAGGCTTTCATGGCGACGCATCAGGTGCTCGGACAACAAACCCGCAGCGACCAGGGTGGTCACCTCCGGGTCGGCCGCATCCACATGGCGCATGACCTCAAAGTCGTGATGCAAGCGGATGGCGGCAGTCACCACGGGCGACAAGCGCCAGACCTTGCTGACCAGGGCCCCGACCACGGCATGGTCGGTCTTGTGGTTGGCGTTTTCTGTGGCAATGAACGGCCGGTCAATGCGGGCATTGGCTTCGACCAGGGTGCCGCTGTAGCCCTTGAGGCTCTGCATCATCACCGGGAAGCCCACATGGCAGAACAGGCCGTAGGTCTGGGCCAGATCCGGGTGCATGCCCGGCAAGGCCTTGGCCAGGTGCGCCATGGTCTGCACCCGCTTGGCCGCACGCTCCCAGAAATTTTGCAGGTGCGGGCTGGTGACCTTGATGGCGCGCGCCGTCAGGAAACGACGCATGACCGCAGCCGTTTCGTCCAGGCCGAGGCGGTCCATGGCGCCGCCAATGGTCTGCACTGGCTGGCCGGCCGCATACGCCGGACGGTTGGCCGCCTGTAGCAAGGTGGCCGACATGGCCACATCGCTGGTGGCAATGCGGGCCACTTCATTGAGGTCAGGCTCGGCCGCGGACATGGCCGCCAACAAGCGTGCCAGCAACTCCGGGCAAGGGGGGATGGCAATGTTCTGCAGGGGACCACTGCGACGCGCGGCCTCCAGTTCGTCCTGAATTGCGTCAACCCTTGAGGGTGCAAGCTCGGTGATCATGAAGAGGTCCGCCAATGCCATTGAAACGATACGGCTGTTTCGGCAGGTCCCTGGAAAACTTGAGGCTGTGTACACTCCGCGCCGATGGAAATTTTGCTCGCGCCCATGGAGGGTCTGCTCGACTGCTCGCTGCGCGACGTGCTCACGCGCGTCGGCGGGGTGAGCCGCTGCGTGTCAGAGTTCATCCGGGTGACCGATGCCGTGTTGCCCGACCGGGCCTTCAAGCGCGTGATGCCCGAACTGATGAACGGCGGTCGTACACCGGCAGGTGTTCCGGTGCGTGGGCAACTGTTGGGGTCTGACCCCATCATGCTGGCGGCCAATGCCCACAGCCTGGCCCGTCTGGGGCCGGCCGGCATCGACCTGAACTTTGGCTGCCCGGCCAAGGTGGTCAACCGCCACGGCGGTGGTGCCGCCCTGCTGGAGACGCCCGAGCTGATCCACCAGATTGTCCGCGCTGTGCGCCAGGCCGTGCCCAGGGAGATGCCGGTGTCGGCCAAGATGCGGCTGGGCTTTCTGGACGACAGCCGCGCCGAGGAATGCGCCAAAGCCATCGAAGAGGCCGGCGCCGATGAGCTGGTCGTGCACGCCCGCACCAAGGCACATGGCTACCGCCCACCGGCCTACTGGTCGCGCATTGCCGATGTGCGCGCCACCGTGCGCATCCCCGTGATTGCCAATGGCGAGGTCTGGACCGTGGACGACGCCCTGCAATGCCTGCGAGAGAGCGGCTGCGACGCCCTGATGCTGGGGCGTGGCATGGTGGTCAACCCCGGCCTGGCGCTGGCCATCCTGGCCCGGCAGGGGTTGAGCGATCAGGGCGTGGTGCCGTGGTCCCGCATCGCACCGCTGCTGGAGGTGTACTGGCAACTGATCGTGCCGCGGGTGGAGCCCCGCCACCGCCCCGGTCGGCTCAAACAATGGCTGAACTACCTGCGCCGCCATCACCCCGAGGCCGAGCAGGCCTACCAGGAGGTGCGCACGCTCTCGGACAGCCGCCAGTTCGAAGACTGGCTGATCCGTCAGCGCCCCACCCTGTGAGGCGTGGCAACATGCGTTATCGTCACGCCCCCCAGTAGAGAAAGAACGCCAGATGCCCATCCAATGGTTCCCAGGTCACATGAATGTGACCAAAAAGGCCATCATCGAGCGCATCAAGGACACCGATGTCGTGATCGAGCTGCTCGATGCCCGCCTGCCAGGCTCCAGCGCCAACCCAATGCTGGAGCAACTGACGGGGCACCGCCTCAAGCTCAAGGTCCTGAACAAACAGGACCTGGCCGACGCCACCCAGACCGAAGCCTGGCTGGCCTGGTACAACGCCCAGCCCAACACGCGCGCCATTGCGCTGGATGCCGGCGAGACCGCGCCCGCCCAGCGCCTGATCAAGGCCTGCCGTGAACTGGCGCCGCACCGTGGCGGCATGGCCAAGCCCCTGCGCGTCATGATCTGCGGCATCCCCAACGTGGGCAAGTCCACCTTGATGAACACCCTGGTGGGCCGCAAGGCTGCCAAGACCGGGGACGAGGCTGGCGTGACCCGTGTGGAGCAACGCATCAACCTGGCCAGCGACTTCTACCTGTTCGACACGCCCGGCATGCTCTGGCCCAAGATCACGGTCGACCAAAGTGGCTACCACCTGGCCGCCAGTGGCGCCGTGGGCCGCAATGCCTATGAGGACGAAGACGTCGCGCTGGAGTTGCTCAAGAGCCTGCGCGAGCCCTACGCGGCGCAACTGGCTGCGCGCTTCAAGCTTGACGATGTGGCCGCCATCCCCACCACGGACGAAGAAGTCCTGCTCAGCGAGGTCGGCCGCAAGCGTGGCGCCGTCATGGGCGGCGGGCGCATCAACATCGCCAAGGCGGCCGAGATCGTGCTGCACGACTTCCGGGCCGGGCTGATCGGTCGCATCACCCTGGAAACGCCCGAGCAGTTCGCACAGTGGTGGGCCGAAGGCCAGGCCAAGGAAGCCGAACGCGAAGCGGCCAAGCTGGCCCGCAAGCAAAAGAAGCACGGCTCCCGCAAGCCTGCTGATGCTGACGCCGACGTGGACGACGACGAGGAAGAAGACGAGTCCGACGAGGGATGAGCGACGCTGTCTTCAGCCCGACGGGCTTGAGCCCCACGCCCGAACAGCTGGCCATTCAGCTGGACCGGCGACGCCATGTCATCGTCGAGGCCAATGCCGGCGCAGCCAAGACCACCACACTGGCGCTGCGCCTGGCCCAGGCCCTGGTCCGCGGCGCCGAGGTGGACCGCATCCTGGTGCTGACCTACACCGAGGCCGCCGTGACGGCCGTGAAGCAGGCATTGCAGCGCATTGGCGTGGCCGCTGCCGTTCGCAACCGCCTGCAGATCCTGACCTTTGATGCCTTCTGCGCGGCACGCCTGCTGGCCCTGGAGGGCCCGGGTGTGACCCAGTTTGAAACGCCCGAGGACCTCAAGCCCGCCGTGCTGCTGGCCATCGAGCGGGTGCTGGACAACCCCGACGAACGCTACCGCGACGAGTTCGCCATCCAGGGCTCGGGCGAAGGCAGCGTCGAGGGCCTGCTGGCCACCTTTGCCCGGCTCAAGGGCACGCTGCAGTTGATGCTGGAGGCCCAGGACCAGCGCCTGACCCCAGCCCTGGCTCAAGACCTGGGCCACGACTACCTGACGTTGCGCGTGTTCAGCCGCTACGAGCACCTGCGCCGTGGCGGCCACCCGGACCGGTATCACTTTCGGGCACCGCACGACGCCACCTACGACCTGGCCCGCATGCTGCTGAGCGAGGACGCCTTGCTGGAAGGCCAGCACCCGCTGGACCTGGGCCTGAACCTGATCCTGGTCGACGAGATGCACGACACCAACCGGGCCATGTTCACGGTGTTGCAGCACCTGATGCGGCGCAACCCGGCCGCCTTCATCGGCGTGGGCGACCGCGACCAGGTCATCCATGCCGTGGCCGGTGCCGATGCCACCTTCATGGGCGAGACCTTCAACCGCGAGATCGCGCCGCCTCACCGCTACCCGCTGACCGCGTCCTACCGCTTTGGCCCGACCCTGGCCCAGTCGGTCGGCCTGCTGTCGCAAAAGGCCTGCGTCTCCGGCCTGGCCCAAGACACCACCGTGCAACTGCTGGCCTGCCCCGACCGGCGCGAAGCCCACTGGCACATTCTGAACACCGTCAAGGACGGCCGCACGGCACCGGCCCAGATCGCCGTGCTGCTGCGCCAACCTCACCAGTCCATCGAACTTGAAGCGCTGTTCCTGCAGAAGGGCGTGACCTACCGCACCCTGGGTTTCGAGACCTACCTGATGCGCCGCGAGATCCTGCTGGCGCGCGGCATGATGGCCTATGCGCTCGATGCCTTTGCAGACATCCCCAGCCCGGAGACACGCGAGCGCGTGCTGGCCGCCCTGCTGCTGTTCACCGGCTCACAGGTGGACACGGGCACCGACCAGGTCCTGAACGCCACGCAGCAGGCCCGACTGACCCAGCAGGCCCTGAAAGAAGTGGCGGCCGAGCCCGCGCTGATGCGCGTCTTTGTGGACAACCACGTGCTGCGCAACGCGGCCAAGGCCATTCGGGTGCAATGGCATGCCGCCATCGAGGTGCTGCAAAGCGACTCGATCGCCACGCTGCAGCGCGACTTCATGGCCGCCCTGCAACCCCAAGCCCTGGCGGCCCGCGTGATGGTGCGCGCCAGCGACATCGAAGAGGTGCAGGCCAACCTCAACAGCCTGGTGCAATCGGCCGATCAGTTCGACACCCTGGCCTCCTTGTTCCGCGGCATGAACACCTTTGAGTTGCATCACCAGCGCATGCGCGGCAACAAGGACGGCGTGCTCATTGCCAGCATCGAAGCGGCCAAGGGCCTGGAGTTCGAGCACGTGATGATGCCCGGCCTGAACCGGGGCGAATTTGCCGTGGGCGGCCAGAGCACCGACAACCGCAACTTGCTGTACGTGGGCATGACGCGGGCCCGGCAACGCCTGAGCCTGATGTTTGACCCCGCCCGGCCCAGCAAATACCTCAAGGATGCGGGCCTGCCGGTTTGACCGGCGCGCCACCAAAAAAGATGCTGCCGCGAGCCGGATGGCCACAATCGGGCTGACAATCAGCGGATCACCGAAGAGACGACCGACAAGGACTAGGACATGGCCACTTCACCCGAGCACATCAGCATGGCGCTGTTCTGCGACTTCGAGAACGTCGCCCTGGGCGTGCGAGACGCCAACTACGACAAGTTCGACATCAAGCGCGTGCTGGAGCGCCTGCTGCTCAAGGGCAGCATCGTCGTCAAAAAATCGTACTGCGACTGGGAGCGCTACAAGGGCTTCAAGTCCACCATGCACGAGGCCAACTTCGAGCTGATCGAAATCCCCCATGTGCGCCAATCCGGCAAAAATTCGGCCGACATCCGCCTGGTGGTGGACGCGCTGGACCTTTGCTACACCAAGTCCCACGTCAACACCTTTGTGATCATCTCGGGTGACTCCGATTTTTCGCCCCTGGTCTCCAAGCTGCGCGAAAACGCCAAGCATGTGATCGGTGTGGGTGTGAAGAACTCGACCTCTGATTTGTTGATTGCCAACTGCGACGAGTTCATCTTCTACGACGACCTGGTGCGCGAGAGCGAACGCGTGGCCGCCCGCCGCGAGGCCCGCAACCCGCGTGATGGCCAGCCCCAGCAGCAACAGCAGCGCCGCAGCCCCGAAGAAGAGCGCCGCCGCCGCGAAGAGCTGGAAAGCCGCCGCACCAAGGGTGTGGAGATGGCCGTGGAGACCTACGACGCCCTGGTCACCGACCGGGACGACGGCGGCAAGATCTGGGCCTCGGTGCTCAAGGAAGCCCTCAAGCGCCGCAACCCAGGCTTCAACGAAACGTATTACGGCTTCCGCACCTTTGGCAACCTGCTGGAAGAAGCGCAAGCGCGTGGCCTGCTGGAATTTGGCCGCGATGAGAAGTCCGGCGCCTATGTCTCGCGTGGCACGGGCCAGGTCATGGTCGCCCCGGTGCCTGCACCTGCAGCGCCCACCCCAGACCGCACGGAGCGTGCGGAACGGACTGACCGTGCAGAGCGAACCGAAGAGGCCCCACGCCAAGGCGCGCCGGGTGGTCAGGGTGGAGAGAAATCCGAATCGCGTCGCCGGGGTCGTGGCCGCGGTGGCCGCTCGGGGGGCCGCAACAACGAAGGCAGCACCGCCGAAGCCATGACGCACGATCAGCAGGATCAGCAGAACCTGCCAGAGCAGGAGGCCGCACCGGCACCCGCCGCAGCGCCCGTGAGCGCCCCGCCCGCCCGGATCGAGCCCGAACCCTGGTACGAGCCCATCGACCCGGAAGAGCTGGCCGCCACCACCGTGGCCGTGCCGACCGTGTTGGCGGAGACGGAGGGATCCGAGCCCTCGGCAGACGCCAAGCCTGCCCGTGCCCGTCGCCCCCGTCAGCCAGCGGCCAAGTCCGCGCCCGGCAAAACTGCGGCCAAGACCGCGACCAAGACGGCTGCCAAGCGCACCCCCAAGGCCAAGGCGGCACCCGCCGACAAAGCCTGATGCCTTGACATGGCTCAGTCCTGACTGTCATGCAAGCGTGCCAAGATGCACGGTTCCAGGACACCAGGGCAGAGACCATGTACCACGGCGAACGATTGAACAGCGTCACCCACCTGCTGGGCTTGGCTCTGGCCGTGGTGGGCTCGGCCGTTCTGATCCATCAGGCCATTGACGACGGCAACCTCCTCAAAGTCCTGAGCTTCAGCATCTTCGGGCTGTCCATGGTGGTGCTGTATGCCGCATCCTCGCTGTACCACAGCACCCAGGGCCGCAGCAAGGCCTGGTGGGCCAAGGTGGACCACTGCGCCATCTACCTGCTCATTGCGGGCACCTACACGCCCTTCACCCTGGTGACGCTGCACGGCACGCTGGGCTGGAGCCTGTTTGCCTTTGTGTGGCTGCTGGCCGGCGTCGGCATCTGCAAGGAGCTGTGGTGGGGCCGCGAGACGGTGCCCTCGGTGCCGCTGTACGTGCTCATGGGCTGGTGTGGCGTGGCCGCAGCCGTCCCGCTGATCGACGGACTCAAGGACGGCGGCTGGGCCTGGCTGCTCGCTGGCGGCCTGCTCTACACCGTGGGCATCATCTTTTATGTGGCACGCGAGCGCGTGCGCCACTCCCATGGCATCTGGCACCTCTTTGTGCTCGGCGGCACGGCCAGTCACTTCTTCACGGTCTGGAAGTTTGTGGGCTGACCGGCGATCAGCCGATCAGCCCACCCCCAAGCAGATCAGAAGCCCCGCTTGACCTGCGTCAGAACCGTGGAGACCTCGATGGAGGCGTCACCAAACGCCGAGCCGGATTCGATCATCCGACCCGCCTCGGCATAACGACCTGCATTGATCACCTGAGCCACCTGCCCCGCGGTCTGATGGAACACGGCGTGCTTGTCACGTAACTCCACAAAAACCGGGCGAGCCCCCCATCGGGCACCGCCAGGCCCATGGATCCAGCGCCCCAAAGGACATTGGTCGTCACGGCAGATGGAGTCAGCATCAAGCTTCTGATGGTCAGCGATGGCCTGGCGCAGCCTGACCTTCCATTGACGGTGTGCCTCAATGGCCGAGTCGACGTCGAGGTCCTTGTCCACCTCGGCCTGCGCCTTGTCTGACAA
This sequence comes from Aquabacterium sp., assembly GCA_035438885.1. GTDB lineage: Bacteria > Pseudomonadota > Gammaproteobacteria > Burkholderiales > Burkholderiaceae_C > Aquabacterium. The sequence goes on from DAORJC010000038.1 coordinate 13,085, forward strand.
GCGAGCACCAGCGGGCAGCCTGAAGCGCGCCACCTCTTGTGCCAATCCCAGCGCCTGGTCTTTCATGGCCTCTGAGGCCGCAGCGGTCTCTTCGACCAGCGCGGCGTTCTGCTGGGTCATGCGATCGAGCTCCACCACGGCAACGCCGATCTGGCTCACGCCCTGACTTTGCTCCCGTGCGCCGACGGCCACCTCGCCCAGCAACTGGTCCACCCGCCTGGAGGACACCACGATGTCCTGGATCTTGGTGCCGGCCTGGCGCACGATCTCGGCCCCCGACTCGACCTGCTCGACACTGCGGCCAATCAGGGTCTTGATCTCCTTGGCGGCCTCGGCGCTTCGCTGCGCCAGCATGCGCACCTCGCTGGCCACCACGGCAAAGCCACGGCCCTGCTCACCGGCACGGGCGGCTTCCACGGCAGCGTTCAGCGCCAGGATGTTGGTCTGGAAGGCGATCCCGTCGATCGTGCCGATGATGTCGCCGATCTGGTTCGATGAATGGCGAATCTCCTCCATGGTGGTGACCACTTTGCTCATCACGGCTTCGCCATCGGCAGCGATCTCGGCATTGCGCTGGGCCACGCCGGAGGCCTCTTCCGTCAGGGCCGAGGTGTTCTTGACCGCCGCAGAGATCTGCTCCATCGACGAGGCTGACTGTTCAAGGTTGGACGCAGCCTGCTCGGTGCGGCGTGACAGGTCCATGGCGCCGCTGGCGATCTCGCCGCTGGAGTGCACGATCTCATCGCCCGATTGGCGCACACGCAGCACCATCTGACGCAGGGAGTCCTGCATCCGGCCGAGCTCGATCATCAACTGGGCCGCCTCGTCTCGCCCCCAGGGCGACGGCGACGTGGTCAGGTCGCCTGCCGTCATGGCTCGGAGGTGCCGGCGGGTTTCGCTCAGGCCACCATCCATCACCCTGTAGAAGCTCAGGAACAGGTAGCCAGCCAGCATCAGGGACGCCACCACCACACCGCCCACCACGCGAATCAGAACCAATGTAGCCTGCCTCAGGTCGTCGACATAGATGCCCGTGCCGATCACCCAGCCCCAGGGTTCAAAGCCCTGCACATAGGACAGCTTGTCCACCGGCTTCTGGCTGCCCGGACGCGACCACTGGTAGGACACAAAACCTTTGCCATGGCGCCGCACGGTCTCGACAAAGGCGCTGAACAGGGCAAAGCCGTTGGGGTCCTTCATGTCGCTCAGGTCACGTCCGTCCAGCTCACGCTTGATCGGATACATGACCATGCGAGCCTGCATGTCATTGATCCAGAAATACTCGGTGCCGTCGTAACGGGCCTGGCTCACCAGCTCACGGGCCATTTTCTGGGCCTGCTCGCGGCTGAGCGTGCCGGCCACCTCCTGAGCATGGGCCCAGGCAAGCACCCCATGCATCGCCTCGACGTGCTGGCGGGTGGCATCCATGCGGGCCTGGTAGGCCCGATCACTGTCGGACTTGAGCACCCAGGCCATCATCAACAAGGTGGGCAGCATGAACGCCACCGAGATGATCAGCGCCTTGGCGGCGAAATTCAAGGAACGGAACAGTCTGACGCCGGGCGCCCAGATGCCGTGAAAAGCAAAAAACCCGCCCCGATCAGGAGAGTCGGAGCGGGTCGAGAGGGGGCCGGATCCATGCTGAAACACTGGCACGGTCGTGCTGTTTGCCATCAATTGGTACTCCTGAGGTTGCCCCCAGGTTGTCGACCGAAATCCACAGCACTTGATGTCCGAATCCGTCAAATAGACGACCTCGGATCGTCAGCAGCTCATGTCGACCTCTCGTTCACCTTTTGTCGATCTCCAGCCCATGCTCACTTGGCCCAGGTGTCCTTCAGACCGGTGATCTTGTTGAACACCGGTTTGCCGGGCGCATGGTCCGCACGGTCGGCCACAAAGTAGCCGTGGCGCTCGAACTGGAATTTCTGGTCGGGTTGGGCCTGCGCCAGCGAGGGCTCGACGATGGCGGTGACCACGGTCTTGCTGCGGGGGTTCAGGCTGGCCAGGAAGTCCTTGCCGCCCGCATCGGGATGCGGGTCCGTGAACAGGCGGTCGTACAGGCGCACTTCGGCGGACACGCCGTCGGCCACGCCCACCCAGGTGATGGCGGCCTTGACCTTGACCGAATCGGCGCCAGGGGTGCCGCTCTTGGTGTCGGGCACCAGGGTGGCCTGCACTTCGGTGACCCGGCCATCCGCGTCCCTGGTGCAGCCGGTGCACTCGATGACATAGCCGCCCTTGAGGCGCACCTTGTTGCCCGGGAACAGGCGCTTGTAGCCCTTGGGCGGCACCTCCTCGAAGTCTTCACGCTCGATCCAGACCTCCTTGCCGATGCTGAACTGGCGGTGAGCCGGCTCGGGCTGACCTTCGGGCGGGTGAGGCAAGGCGGGCAAGGAGCAAGGCTCCAGATGGCCGGCCCCCATGATCTCGTCCCAATTGCTCAGCACCAGCTTGACCGGATCGAGCACCACCATGCCGCGGTGGGCTTTGTTTTCCAAGTCGTCGCGCAGGGCGATGTCCAGGGAGCCGTAGTCGATCCAGCTGTCGGATTTGCTCACGCCAATGCGCTCGCAGAACAGGCGAATGGACTCCGGGGTGTAACCACGTCGACGCAGGCCAACGATGGTGGGCATGCGGGGGTCGTCCCAGCCTTCCACCACTTTCTCGTCCACCAGTTGCTTGAGCTTGCGCTTGCTGGTGATCACGTAGGTCAGGTTCAGGCGGGCAAACTCATGCTGGCGTGGCGTGGGTTGCTGCAGCAGGCCCAGTTCGGCCAGGCGGTCCATCAGCCAGTCGTAGAAGGGGCGCTGGTCTTCAAACTCCAGGGTGCAGATGGAGTGGGTGATCTGCTCCAGCGCGTCCTCGATCGGGTGCGCGAAGGTGTACATCGGGTAGATGCACCAGGTGTCGCCCGTGTTGTGGTGCGTGGCGCGGCGGATGCGGTAGATGGCCGGATCCCGCATGTTGATGTTGGGCGCGGCCATGTCGATCCTGGCGCGCAGCACCATGCTGCCATCGGGGTGCTGGCCATCGCGCATTTCGCGAAAACGCGCCAGGTTTTCATCGGGCCTGCGTGAGCGGAACGGGCTGTCCTTACCGGGGGTGTTGAAGTCGCCCCGGTTGGCGCGCATTTCATCGGGCGTCTGCTCATCCACATAAGCCAGGCCAGCCGTGATCAGGGCCTCGGCGGCGCGGTACATGAAATCAAAGTAGTTGCTGGCGTAGTAGAGGTGATCACCCCAGTCGAAGCCCAGCCATTTGACGGCATCGAGGATGGCGTCCACGTACTCTTTTTCTTCCTTCTCGGGGTTGGTGTCGTCAAAGCGCATGTGACAGACACCGTCGTAGTCCAGCGCCAGCCCGAAGTTCAGGCAGATGCTCTTGGCGTGACCCACGTGCAGGTAACCGTTGGGTTCGGGCGGAAATCGGGTGCGGATCCGGGCGGGATCGGGCTGTCCTTGCGCATGGTGAGCGGCGTCCCCGGGGGTGCCTGCCCAACGGCGGCTGGCGTAAGTGCCCTGCTCCAGGTCGCGGTCAATGATGCCGCGCAGGAAGTTGGTGGGCCTGGAAGCGTTGGAGTCGTCGGTCGGTGCGTTCATGCCGCAATTCTAGCGACCCCGGCCAAAGTGGCCGATTTGCAGCCAACTCGGCCCGGGGAAACCCTGAACGTGACACCTCATGTTTCAAACAACCGTTCATTGAAAGGGAAACCCCTCTCTCGCTTAACGCGCGATGACATGGACAATTCAGTGACTGAATGTTTCAACGCTACAAGCGCCCGCCATCATGCTGTACACCCGATACGTCAAGGTCAAGGACCTGGGGATCCACGAGATCCTGCACATGCATGGCATGTTTGAGCGCTACTACGACCATGGCCCGCTGGACACCTTCATGCGGGACCTGACCAAGAAGGACGGCGTCTTCCTGACCCACCGCAAGAGCGATCAGACCATCGTGGGCTTCTCCACGCTGGGCATCTACTACTTCGACCACGAAGGCAAGCGGGTCAAGGGTCTGTTCAGCGGCGACACCATCCTGGAGAAAGAGTACTGGGGCTCACGTTCATTGCAAACGGCCTTTGCCCGCAAGATGTTCATCGAGGCCATCAAGCGTCCGTTCTCGCAACAGTACTGGCTGCTGATCTCCAAGGGCTACAAGACCTACCTGCTGCTGGCGCGCAACTTCCCTGTGCACTACCCGGACCACCAGCAAGAGCGCCCCAGCCTGAAAAAGCTGGTGATCAACTACTGCGAACTGCTGTATCCGGGCCACCTGGACCAGGAGCGCATGGTGCTGACCTTTGGCGAGGAAGCCAACGCCCTCAAGGGTGAGGTGGCGCCCATCACCGACAGCCTGCGTCAGTCAGAACCAGCCATCGACTTTTTCGCCCAGCGCAATCCTGGTTGGGCCGATGGCCATGAGCTGCCTTGCGTGGCTCAGGCCGACCTCTGGAGCTTCATGAAAGCCGTTGTGCCCTTCCTCTGGAAGGCCATCAAGGGCAAGCCAGCCAAGGCCAAGGCAGAAGCCGCACCTCAGGGCCAGGTGGCCTCCAACAACCGCTGAGCCCGCATCAGCCCGGCGTCGGATCGGGAGGCGGTGTCACGCCTTCGGCCGCCCGCTCGGCGTAGCGGTTGAAGCGCCAGGAACTGGCCTCCAGGGTGATGCGGCGCCAGGTGCCGCGCTTCTCGGCGGGGCTCATCTCGGGCCACAACTGCACCTCGTCAAAGGTGCGGCCGCAGCCCTTGCACAGATCATCGCCCTGACTGGTCGAGCAGATCGCGATGCAAGGCGTGTCCGGCGTGGTCTCGTACCAGCTCATCCAGGCCTGTCGGGCCTGCGCCGGCATGGTTTGCTCGTCGCACTCGACCTCGTGGTGGTAGACCAGCAGGGCATAGACCTCGGCCAACGCGCGCAGGGGCTCGCTCAGGCCCAGGTCGGCGTCAGACGGGGCCTGAACGCGCCACCAGTTGATGGCCGACTCGATGTCGGTGATGTGGATGCCAGCCATGATCGGGGCCCGGGGCTCAGCCCTGAGCGGCCACCAGGGCCGCCAGCGCAGCGTCGACGTCCGGGGCCGCCACACCATCGGCCAGCACCACGGGGGCACCGGCCAGGGCCGCAGAGCCTTCGGTCTTGAGGCGCTTGACCCAGGTGCCGGCCTCGCGGCCGTCGGCAAAGGCCTGGCTTTGCAGCAGCAGGGTGCCGTCTGCGGCGGTGATCTTGAAATAGAACTGGCCGTCCGACTCGCGGTATTGCTTGACCTGGGGCACGGCCGCCTTGGCGGTCTCGGCCTGAGGTGCAGACGCCTTGGGCACGGCCAGCATGCGGCGCAAGCCCACGGCATGGCGCAGCTCGGCCAGGAAAGGCGCGGCCTGGGCGCGGGCCTTGGCCGCACCCGCCTGCAGGACCTCTTCGATCTGCTCGGGGTGGGCCATCAATGCGGCGTAGCGCTCACGCATGGGGCCCACGTGGGCCTCGATCAGTTGCACCACCCGCTGCTTGGCATCGCCCCAGCCCAGTCCGGCCCGCAAGTCGGCATGGAAGGCCGCACGCGTGGCGGCATCGGCAAAGGCATCGTGCAGGGTGACCAGGTGGGCGCCCTCGGGCTCCTTGGGCTCGCCCGGCAGGCGGGAGTCGGTCACCACACGGGCGATCGCGTCCTTCAGGCCCTTGGGGCCGCCTTCGAACAGGGGCACCGTGTTGTCGTAGCTCTTGGACATCTTGCGGCCATCCAGGCCGGGCAAGGTGGCCACGCTGTCTTCGATCTCGGCCTGGGGCAGCACAAACAGCTCCTTGCCGCGCCCGAAGGTGTGGTTGAAGCGCTGGGCCACGTCACGCGCCATCTCGATGTGCTGGACCTGGTCCCGACCCACGGGCACGCGGTGAGCGTTGAACAGCAGGATGTCGGCCGCCATCAGGATGGGGTAGCAGTACAGGCCCATGGTGACGCCTGCGTCTGGCTCTTCACCGGCGGCTTCGTTGGCGTCCACCGAGGCCTTGTAGGCGTGGGCCCGGTTCATCTGGCCCTTGGCCGTCACGCAGGTCAGCAGCCAGTTGAGCTCGGTGGTCTCGGGGATGTCGCTCTGGCGGTAGAAGGTGACGCGCTCTGGGTCCAGGCCGGCGGCCAGCCACGTGGCGGCAATCTGCAGGCGGGACTGTTCGATGCGGTCGGGGTCATCGCACTTGATCAGCGCGTGGTAGTCGGCCAGGAAGAAGAAGCTCTCGACCCCGTCTTCACGGCTGGCGGCGATGGCGGGCCGGATGGCACCGACGTAATTGCCCAGGTGGGGCGTGCCGGTGGTGGTGATGCCGGTGAGAACACGTTGGGTCATGGCGGGATCTGGCGCGTTTTCTGATCAAAGGGGGAGGATGCGGATTGTAGGCGCAGCCCCCTTGCCCCGGGGCGATCAGGGTCGGGCCGCCTCCAGGCGGAGCTGGCGGGCCACCATGAACAGCGGGAACATCACGCTGATGGCGATCACGAACGACAGGATCACGTAGACCCACACAAAACGGATGCCCAAGCGCCGGGATTCGGTGAACATGAAGACCGTGCAAGCCGCGCCCAGCAAGAACAGGTCATTGGTGAGCGAGGCGGCAGCCGGGTTGACGTAGCCCCCGCGAACAAAGCCGACGATGCCGCCATTGTCAGGCAGGGCGAAAAACTGCAGGTTGAAGGACCAGGTGGCCACCAGGGCCACCACGGCCAGGACGACATACAGGGCGCACAGCGCTTTGCCGGATCGGGACAGGTTCATGTGGGGCCTCCAGAAAATGAGTCGAGCCGAGCATTGTGACCTGCGCCCATGGCGGTCCGGGCCACTACACTCTAGCCCGCATGAAAAACATCGTCCTTCTGATTTCCGGTCGTGGCTCCAACATGGAGGCCATTGTCAACGCATGCGCCCAGGAGGGCTGGCCGGCACGCATCGCCGCCGTGATCAGCAACAAGGCCACCGCGGGTGGACTGGCGTTTGCGGCCGAGCGGGGCATCCCCACGGCCGTGGTCGACCACAAGCAGTTTGACAGCCGCGAGGCCTTTGATGCCGAGCTGGCCCGGGTGATCGACGGCTTTGCGCCCGACGTGGTGGTGCTGGCCGGTTTCATGCGCATTCTC
>DAORJC010000039.1:0-20129 GCA_035438885.1 Aquabacterium sp.
GCAGGGGCAACCGGACCAAAGCTGGAAGATTGAGGCCAACCTGGTCGGCAAGGATGCGCCGGCTGGCAAGGCGTTCCTGGCGGGGCAATCGGCCACGGCCAAGGCCTTGGCCCAGTGGTGGCCCGGTCGCCTGGTGGTGGAGTCACTGAGCCTTCAGGCCGGCGCGGCCAAGGCACAGGGGCAGGGCCAATGGCGACAGGTCGGCACGGACGGCTCGGGCGGGTGGCAGGGCGATGCCGCCTTGTCCTTGAAAGCCTTTGACCCGGCGGTCTGGATGCCCTGGCCAAGGCCGGCGGGCGATGAGCTCCGTCGCACCCGGCTGGATGGCCAGTTCAAGCTGGCGGCCCAACGAACGGGCACCGATCCACACTGGTGGGCAGGCCTGAAGGGCACTGCTCAGGGGCAGTTCGATGGCAGTGTGCTGCTGGGCGTGCCCGTGCAGGCTCGCCTGGAGGCCAAAACCGGTGAGCGGTGGCAGGCAGCCGTGCAGTGGCAGACCGGCGTCAACCGGGTTCAGGCCGATGTCAGTTGGCCTCAGGCAGCGTGGCAGGCCTTGGCGCCAGCCGATGGCGCCAAGCCGGGCGGCGTGCCCGCGGGGGTGACTGCCCAGGTCAAGGCCGATGTGGCGGACCTGTCGGTCTGGCGCAGTTGGGGGCAGGCGATGGGCATCGACGACCTGGCCGGTCGCGTGCGAGCCGACGCGCAGTGGCTGGGCGGCAGCGTGGGCCAGTGGCGCACGCAGGGCAGCGCCGAGGCCGATGGCGTCAAGCTCACCCTGAACGAGAAATCGCTGCTGTCACTGCAGGGCGTGAGCGGTCGCTGGTCGATCAGCCAGGGGCAGGGCGATGCCGCGCCATGGCAGGCTGATCTGCAGGTGGCCCAGGCCCGCTGGGGCAGTTGGGGCGTGCAGCAGGCGCAGGCCCGATTGAGTGGCCAGCCCGCCAATCACCAGATGTTCGTTCATGGCCGGGTGGACCTGCCCGAGCGGACCTTGTCGTCCGGGGCCAAGGTCAACGAGGCCGTGCAGGCCCACTGGGAGGCCCAGGGGCGCTGGCAGGGGCGTGAGTCGCAACGCGACTGGCAGGTTGATGTGAAGGACCTGCATGTGACCCCCATGACCGTGGCGCCGTCTGCGCCCTGGTTGTCGGTGGATCCCTTCCAGTGGCGTTGGCAGAGCGGCGATGGCCGGCCGCAATGGACCATGACGCCCACGCGCGCTCGTGTGTTTGGCGCCGTGCTGGCCCTGGAGCAAGGCCAGTGGCGGCAAGGCAGCGATGGATCGCAGACCGATGTGAGGATGTCGCTGCAGCCCTTGAAGGTGTCCGAGTTGCTGGCGCGGTGGCAGCCCCGGGCAGGATGGGGTGGGGACCTGACCGTGGTGGGGCGGCTCATGGCGCGCCAGGATGCTCAAGGCAAGTGGCGGGTGGAGGCCGGCATCGACCGCCAGGCGGGCGACCTGACCTTGCGCGACACCGAGATTGAGGGCGGGTCGGTCCAGCGACTCGGTGTGCGCCAGATCAAGCTGGGGCTGCTGGGAGTGGATGGGGTATGGACGGCGACCCAACTGCTCGACGGGCGGGTGCTGGGCATCCTGACGGGCGAGCAACGGGTGGTCAGTCAGGGCGCGTCGGTCCTGCCGGGCGCGTCGGATGCGCTCACGGGCAGCTTGTCCTTCAAGGCCGACAACCTGCGTGCGGCCAGCGTCTGGGCGCCTGCCGGCTGGCGTCTGTCTGGCCAATTGGGCTCGCAGCTGCAAATTCAGGGCACCCTGGGCGTGCCGGTTCTGGAGGGCCGCGTGACCGGGCAGAACCTGGGTGTCACCAACCCCTTGCTGGGCGTTCAGGTCACGTCTGGCGAACTCAGCTTGCTGCTCAAGGACCGAACGGCGGTCATCGAGCGTTTCGTGGCCCGGGGCGGTGACCTGGGCGGGCGCATCGCCTTGAGTGGTCAGGCCCAGTTCGGGACGGAGCCCACGGCGCAGTTGATCCTGTCGGCCGAAAAATTTGCGGTGCTCCAGCGGGTTGATCGCCGGGCGGTGGTCTCCGGCAATCTGGAATTGGGCCTGACCGCCGACACCCTCAAGGCCGATGGTCGCATCCAGGTGGACGAGGGCCTTGTCGACATCACCCGGGGTGAGGCACCCACGGTGGGCGATGACGTGAACGTGGTCAACCGACCCGGCCAGGCCGACGATGAGATGCCGGCCACCCCGGCTGTGCGCCGAAAGCTGCAGGCCACCATCACCCTGGACCTGGGGCAACAGTTGCGCCTCCGGGGCAGTGGGCTGGACACCCTGCTGTCGGGCGCCTTGCGCCTGAGCACCCCCAATGGACGCCCGCAACTGCAGGGGGTGATCCAGGCCTCGGATGGGACGTACAAGGCCTATGGCCAGAAGCTGATCATTGAGCGCGGCTCACTGGCCTTCACCGGGCCGGTGGACAACCCACGACTGGACATTCAGGCCATGCGTCCGCAGTCGGCCACGGCCTCGTCCAGCGATGTGCAGGTGGGCGTGCTGATCAGTGGCACCGCCCAGGACCCGCGGGTGCGCCTGTACTCCGAGCCGCCCATGTCCGAGACCGAAAAGCTGTCCTGGCTGGTGCTGGGGCGTGGCCCCATGGGCCTGGGCAGTGCCGACATCGGCCTGTTGCAGACAGCGGCGTCGGCCTTGCTTGATGGTGAGGGCCCGTCCACCAAGGACACGGTCATCAGCACCCTGGGGCTGGACGACCTGTCGGTGCGCCAGACCGACGGTGCCGTGCGGGACACCATCGTGTCGCTGGGCAAGCAGGTCTCGGCCCGCTGGTACCTGGGCTATGAGCGCAGCCTCAATGCCACCACGGGCACCTGGCAGGCCATCTATCGACTGGCGCAACGCTTCACGCTGCGGGCTCAGGCCGGCGATGACAATGCGGTCGACATCATCTGGTCCTGGCGCTGGGACTGATCCGGGCAGATGCCCGGTCGGTCAACCCGGGATGAGCACGCTGGACGATGGCTTGGCCGGGTCGTAGTACACCTTGACCCGCTGACCGGGCCGAAACGCCGCTTCATGCTGGCGTGCCTGGGCCTCGGTGGGGAAACGCTCGGCCATGGCGCGCAGGCGATCCCCCTGGTAGGGCTGACCGCCAACCTCGTAGGTGTAGACCAGCCTCAGGCGCCACTGGCCTTGCGGCATGTCGTACTCCCGGTAGGGCACGTCCTCCTGGGCTTCGCTGTCCTGGATCGTGCCCTCTACATAGGGCCATTGCGCGCTGGCCTGCTTGTCACGCCAGCCGCGCCACAACAGCACCGCCACCAGACACAGGACCGCCAGGAAGATCCATTTGATCGAAAGGCTCATGCCGACATCTTGCCTCAACCGGCCAACAACGACACATTGCCACCCGCCGCCGTGGTGTTGACGGTGACGACCCGCTCTGTGCAAAAGCGCTGCAGGTACAAGGGCCCACCGGCCTTGGGCCCCGTGCCGCTGAGGCCCTCGCCCCCAAAGGGCTGCAGGCCGACCACGGCGCCGATCATGTGGCGGTTGACGTACACATTGCCCACCTGGGCCCGTTGCGCCAGGGCCTGCGCCCGGCTGTCGATCCGGGTCTGCAGGCCCAGCGTGAGTCCATAGCCCAGCTCGTTGATCTGATCGATCACGGCTTGGGGGTCGCCCCGCCAGCGCACCACGTGCAGCACGGGGCCAAACACCTCCTGGGCCACGTCGCTCAGGTGGGCCATCTCAAAGGCATGGGGACCGAGCAATTGTTCGGTGGCTTCCATGCCCGTGCTCATCTCGGGCTGCAGGGCCAGCAAGGGCAGGGCGGTCTCCTGCAGGCGCCGCAGGTGCTGCACCACGTTCTGGTAGGCGGCCTCGTCGATCAGCGGCCCGACATCCGTGTCAAAGCGGGCGGGATCGCCCAGGCGCAACGTGCTGGCTGCGCCCTGGATCATCTCGATGATGCGGTCGGCGACGGATTCATGCAGGCACAGCAGGCGCAGGGCCGAGCAGCGTTGACCGGCTGATTTGAAGGCGCTGTGGATCACGGCATCGGCCACTTGCTCGGGCAGGGCGGTCGAGTCCACCACCATGGCGTTGATGCCGCCGGTTTCCGCGATCAGGGGCACGATGGGGCCGTCCTTGGCCGCCAGGGCACGCTGGATGGCCTTGGCCACCTCGGTCGACCCGGTGAACGCCACGCCGGCCACCGCAGGGTGGGCCACCAGCGCGGCGCCGATGGTCTGGCCCGGGCCGTGCAGCATCTGCAACACCGCCGTGGGCACGCCGCACTCATGCAGCAATGCGACCATGGCGGCGGCCACGCCGGGGGTCTGTTCGGCCGGCTTGGCCAACACGGCATTGCCGGTGACCAGGGCGGCCGCCACCTGCCCCGTGAAAATCGCCAGGGGAAAGTTCCAGGGGCTGATGCAGACCCAAAGGCCACGCGGTGCCAGGCGCCATTCGTTGTGCTCGCCGGTCAGCCCCGGGTGGGGAGCCGGCAGGGTGACGGGGGCCATGACGCGCTCGGCCTCCTGCGCGTAGTAGCGCAAGAAGTCGATGCTCTCGCGCACCTCTGACACAGCATCGGGCCAGGTCTTGCGTGCCTCCTTGACCAGCAGGGCGGCAAACTCGGGCATGCGGGCCTGCAGGTGCCGGGCGGCCTCGCGCAAGGCCTGGGCACGCTCGGTCACGGGCAAGGCCCGCCAGGCGGGCAGGGCGCTCAGGCCTTGCGCAGCACACTGCGCCACATCGGCAGCCTGGTTTTCAGGGACCTGGGGCAGCACGCAGGTCTGCCAGGCTTGTTGCAACAGGTCTTGCTGGCTGGACAGGCTCAGGTCCATGCCCTCGCTGTTGGGGCGATCGGGCCCGAACAGTTGGGCCGGCATGGGCAGGGATCCTTCGTTCGCGGCATGCAGTGGCGAGGCCAGCAGGTTGTCCAGGCCCAGGGTGGGGTCGGCCAGTTGGTGCACAAATGACGCGTTGGCCCCGTTTTCCAGCAGGCGGCGCACCAGGTAGGCCAGCAGGTCGCGGTGCTGTCCCACGGGGGCGTAGACCCGGCATCGCACGGAGGGATCCTTGAGCACCTCGCGGTAAATGCCTTCACCCATGCCGTGCAGGCGCTGCAGTTCGAACGACGCGCCTGCCTGACGCGCCATCTGCACGATGGCGGCAATCGTGCCCGCGTTGTGGGTGGCAAATTGCGGGTGGATCACATCGTTGGCGGCCAGCAGGGCCTGGGCGCAGGCCAGGTAATGGATGTCGGTGTGGTGCTTGTGCGTGAACACGGGGTAGTGCGGCAGGCCCATGTCCTGGGCCCGCTTGATCTCTGCATCCCAGTAGGCGCCCTTGACCAGGCGGCACGTCATGCGGATGCCATGGCGGCGGGCCATCTGCGCCACGTGCTCGACCAGGGCCAGTCCACGGGTCTGATACGCCTGCAGGGCCATGCCCAGGCCGGTCCATTGCGGCTGCTGGGCGGCCACGCGGGCGGCCAGGGCGTCCATCACGTCCAGTGACAGCTCCAGGCGGTCGACCTCTTCGGCATCGATGGTCAGGTTGATGCCGGCCTTGGCGGCGCGCTCGCACAGGGCCCAGACGCGGGGTACCAACTCCTGCATCACCCGTTCGTGCTGGAGCGCTTCATAGCGGGGGTGCAGCGCGCTCAGCTTGATGGAGATGCCGTCCCTGGGGTCGGAGATGTGCGAGATGGCATGGGCGTAGGCCGCCAGGTAGCGCCTGGCATCGGCTTCGGTGCGGGCGCCTTCTCCCAGCATGTCAAAGCTGAAGCTCAGTTGATCGGCCCGGGCAGGCCCTGCCGCCTGTCGGGCGCTCAAGGCGTGTGCCTGGGCGGAGGTGATGTCCTCGCCCAGCACGAACTGGCGACCCAGCAACTGCACGGCGCGCAAGGTCGCGGCCACCACGGCACGGGCGCCCAGGCGGGTCATCAGCCCCGCTTGCGCCAGGGGCTGATCGGCCTCGGGCAGGAACTGGCGCGACAGCATCAGGGCGGTGCTGGACAGCCGCGCCAGGGCAGAGTTTTCATGGCCGTCAGTGTGGGTGTGCCGGAGTTGGTCGGCCGTGAAGGCCACGGCGGTGTCCACATCCGGGACCCGCAGCAAGGCCTCGGCCAGGCGCATCAGGGCCAGGCCTTCTGCGCTGGCAATGGGGTACTCCTTGAGCAGCGACTCCAGGGCCCAGAAGGGCGCGGGCGTGTCCCGAACGGCCTGCACCCAGGGTCGGGCCACCTGAGCGGCGGCCTCCCAGTTCAGCGCGCCGTCCAGGCTTTGCAGGGCCTGCTGGACCACCTCGGCTTCGTTCCGGTAGGGCGTGGGCAATCGCATCAAGGTTCTCCTTGGGCTGGCGGCCCTCAGGGTCGGGGCTCAGGCGCGCATGAGGGTGCTCTTGCCAAACAGGCTCTCGATCAGGTCCACGGCCAGTTCGGCGGTCTGGTTGCGCATGTCCAGGGCGGGGTTCAGCTCCACCACGTCCAGGGACCGCAGGCAGCCGGTGTCGGCGATCATCTCCATGCACAACTGGGCCTCCCGGTAGTTGGGGCCGCCACGCACGGTGGTGCCCACGCCTGGCGCGATGGCCGGGTCCAGAAAGTCCACATCCAGGCTCACGTGCAGGTGGGTGTCGGCATCGACATCGACCAGGGCTTGCTGCATGGTCTGGCGCACGCCCACTTCGTCGATGTAGCGCATGTCAAAGACCTCGATGCCCATGTCATGCACCAGGCGCTTTTCGCCAAGGTCCACGCTGCGCACGCCAATCTGGCGGATCTGGTCGGCTTTCAAGGCGGGTACGGCACCACTGAGGGCGGTCAAGGCATCGGGGCCCAGGCCACACAGGCAGGCCACGGGCATGCCGTGCAGATTGCCTGAAGGGGTCAGGTCGGCGGTGTTGAAGTCGGCATGCGCATCCAGCCACAGCACCCGCAGCCGCTTGCCCTTGGCGCGGCAGTGACGGGTCACCGCGCTGATCGAGCCCACACCCAGGCAATGGTCGCCACCCAGGAGGATGGGCAGGCGATCGGCCTGCAGTTCATGCAGCACCGCGTCGTGGACTTTCTGGTTCCATGCCACGACCTCGGCCAGGTGACGGTAGCCCTGGTGGGCTGCTTGCTCGGGGTTGTCCGGGCCTTGCAGGTCCCCACAGTCCTTGACCGACAGCCCGAAGCGCCGAATGGCCTGGGCCAGCCCGGCCACACGCAGGGCACCGGGCCCCATGCGGGCGCCAATGCTGCCGGCGCCCACGTCGGTCGGTGCGCCAATCAGGCTGATGCCCGACAAGGCTGGGGTGGTGTTCATCCGGTCACTTCCTCCAGGTCTTCGATCCAGTCCAGCGTTGCCGGCTGTGGGGCGGGTGGCGCTGCCATCAGCAGGCTGTACAGGTCCTTGGGGTCCGACAGCACGGGCACCAGGGCCAGTGTCTGCCCGATGCCCAGTGCCTGCGCGGCGGCGTGCATGTACCTGAGCACACTGTAATCCTCCAGGGCAAAACCCACGGAGTCAAAGACGGTGATGTCTTCACGGTGTTGTCGCCCGGCTTGCAATCCACGCAGCACCTGCCACAGCTCGGTCACCGCAAAGCTGTCGGGCATCTGCTGCAGATCGCCCTCGTGGCGGGTTTGCGGCTCGTATTCCACAAAGACTCGGGCGGCCCTCAACACATCAGGGTGCAGCTCGGTCTTGCCCGGGCAGTCGCCGCCGACGGCATTGAGGTGCATGCCGGGCTGGAGCATGTCGGGCGTGATGATGGTGGCCGCGGTCTTGTCGGCGGTGATGGTGGTGACGATGTCTGCGCCGTCGACCGCATGGCGCGTGCTGTGGCAGACCTCGATCTGCAGACCGCTGCCTCGCAGATGGGCCACCAGCTTGGCCGTGGCACCGGGGTCGCGGTCAAACAGGCGCACCTGTCGGATGCCCAGCAGGTGGGCAAAGGCCAGGGCCTGGAACTCGCTTTGGGCCCCATTGCCGATCAGGGCCATGCACTGGCTGTCCGGCCGGGCCAGGACCGAGGCAGCCAGGACCGAGGTGGCGGCCGTGCGCAGCGCGGTGCACAGGGTCAGTTCGCTGATCAGTTGGGGCTCGCCCGTGGTCACGCTGGCCAGGCCGCCAAAGGCCATCACGGTGGACAAACCCAGCGCCGTGTTGCCCGGGTGCCCGTTGACGTACTTGAAGGCATAGGTGCGGCCATCGCTGATGGGCATCAGCTCGATCACGCCGACCGGGCTGTGGTGCGCCACCCGTGCTGATTTGTCAAAGTCTTCCCAGCGCATGAAGTCGGCGCGCAGGGCTTCCATCAAGCCTCGCAGGCAGGGGCCCAGGCCGCGCCACTGCAGGATGTGGGCGATGTCGGCGGTGCTCAAAAATGGGGTGCCGGTGGACATGGGGGGCTCCTCGGGCGGTGGCCGCCATCGGACGTTGTGGCCGTTGCGACCAGTGTGCACCCGTGCAAGGTCAAGGTGAATCGCCAAAAGTGCCAGCCAATCGGCAGAAAATTGCCACATTGATTGCTCCAGGCTGTCAAAATGGCATTCATGGACAGCCTTGACCACCAACTCCTGGCCTTGCTGCGGCAAGACGCACGCATGAGCGTGGCCACCCTGGCGCAAAAGCTGGGGGTCTCACGCGGCACGGTCAGCAACCGCATCACGCGGCTGGAGGACCAGGGGGTGATCGTGGGCTACACCGTGCGCCTGCGGCCCGATGCCCGACCTGACGAGATCAAGGCCTGGATGAGCATCGCGGTGGAGGGCAATCAGGCGCGCCTGGTCATTGCCAGTCTGCTGGGCGAGCCCGGGGTGGCCAGCCTGCACGGCACCAATGGCCGCTGGGACTTGCTGGCCGAACTGCATGCCGGCAACCTCCCGGAGCTGTCACAGGTGCTGGAGCGGATCCGGCTGATCAAGGGCATCAGCAACACCGAGACCAGCATCCACCTGGAAACCCACCGCCTGGCCTGAGGTCACGCCAGCGCAGGGTTGAGCGTGTAGGTGCCGGTCAAGCTGGCCTGGGCCAGCACATGGCCCTCCATGGCCGCACGCACAGCCGATCCGGTGATGGGGCCTTCGATGTGCAGTTGCGGCACATCCAGTGCATACACCGTGAACACGTAGCGGTGCATCAGGCTGTCGTTCCACGGCGGACAGGGGCCGTCGTAGCCGTAGTAATCGCCATTCATGTCATGGTCGTTGGCAAACCAGCCCGTGTAGTCGTTCAGGCCGTGTCGCCAGGGGGCATCCCCAGGTGCGCGGGGGCCCGCCTTGCCCCGGGTGGTGACCCCGTGGCTGTGGCTGGCGGCGGCAATCTCCTGGGTGCTGGCCGGCAGGTCGATCACGGTCCAGTGGAAAAAGTCGACCCGGGGCAGATCAGCGGGGACCGTCTTGCCCTCCTGGTTGACGTCATCGCCCCGGCTTGGCACGTCAGGGTCGCAGCAGATCAGGGCAAATGACTGCGTCCCGGCAGGCGCATCCTGCCAGGCCAGGTGCGGGTTGCGGTTGCTGGACAGGGCCACATGGTGGCGGGCGTCCATCACGGCAAAGGCAAATTCGCCAGGGATGCGTTGACCTTCGGCAAAGCTGTGGCTGATCAGTTTCATGGCATGTGTCCTCAATGACCTGCCTTGATCCTACTGCGTGCCTGCATCCTCGTACAGACGTCAGGGATGCTCTTGCGTGCCGATGATGCGCGCCGCTCGCCGCTTGGCCCATTCATCGCGCGGATCGGGGCCCTGGGGTTGTGCGGCTTGCCGGTGGGTGTGGCGCCAGACCTGTGTGGTGGCGGCTGCTGCAAAGAGCATCAGTGCACTGACGGTCCCGGGCCCGCTGAAGCGAAACGCGGCGAGCAGGATGCAACCCGCCCCGACATAGATGACCGGGAGTTTGGAATAAATGGGCTCTGGGATCCATGGCATGGCGCGCACCTCTTGTTGACCGTCTTGTTCAGGCCATGTTGACGCCTTGTCCGCCCAGCGGCAAGAAAAGGAACCCTCTGATCTGGATCATCCTGACCCCAAATTGCCGCTTCTCGGCAGGATGTCACGCTCAGCCAAACCGGAAGGCAGACAGGGTGGTCTCCAGCACCCGGTCGGTGAACACGCGTTGGCCGCGATCATGTCCCGCCGCACCGGCGACCACCATCAAGGGCAGCAGGTGTTCTTCCGCCCGGGGCGGATGGCACAGGCGGGCCGATGGCGCCTGGGCCCAGTCCACCAGGGCCTGGTGGCGCTTCGCGGGTTCGGACTCGACCGCCTGGGTCAGCCACTGATCAAACTCGTCAGAGATGGGACCAAAGCGAGGATCGCCATAGCCGCGCATGTTGTGAAAACTCATGCCGCTGCCAATGATCAGCACCCCTTCCTGACGAAGGCTGCTCAAAGCCTGTCCTGCCTGCAAATGCGCCAGCGGATCCAGGTCCAGCCTCAGCGACAGCTGAACGACCGGGATGTCAGCCTCCGGAAACATCAGCTTGAGCGGAATGAACATGCCATGGTCAAACCCCCGTTGTTCGTCGACCCGCGTGTCGTGGTGTGCCTCGGTCAGCAGTGACTGGATGCGCTGGGCCAGCGCGGGTGCGCCTGCCGCCGGGTAGCGCAGCTCATAGGTGTGGGGCGGGAAGCCACCGTAGTCATAGATCAGCTCGGGCTGGGCGCCGCTGGTCACGCTGAAGCCAGGTGTCAGCCAGTGCGCGGAGACCATCAGGATGGCCTTTGGGCGCTCGGGTAGGGTGCCTTCCACACCCAGCAAAAAATCACGCATGCGGTGCCAGGCCGTGGGCGGATTCCAGTCCATGAAGAAGCACGGACCGGCGCCATGCGGGATGAAGATCGTGGGCTGAATGGCGATGGGCATGGTTCAACCTTTCGAGGGGCGCAGGCGGCGGAAGGAGCCCTCGGCAAACGGCTGGCGTTGACGCAGCGCTTCATCGAGCCATGGGTCATGATCGTACAGGTCCGGCAGGAAATGGATCTTGCCATGGTCCTTGACCACCACGGTGGCGTAGGCCACCAGCACCCTCACGGGATGACGCAGGCGCAGGGTGGAGGATTTGCCTTGTGCCATGGTCTCGCGAATGCGCTCCTCGGTCCACTCGGGCTCGTCCTGCAGAACGAACCTGGCCAGGGCCACCGGATCCTCGACCCGGATGCAGCCGTGGCTGAAATCGCGTCGAACCTTCTCGAACAGCGCGGGGGCGGGGGTGTGATGCAGGTAGATGTGGTCGCTGTTGGGGAACACGAACTTGATGTCGCCCAGGGCATTGCGCGGGCCGGGGCGCTGCCTGATGCGAAGCGCACCGCGTTGCAGCGCATCGATGTGGGCGGTGGTGAGCGCCGTGAGCACCTGGCCGTCTGCATCCACAAACTCAAAGCCCTCTTCGTCAAAGTAGCCTGGATCCTGGCGAAGCTTGGGCACGGTCTCTTCAAGAGCAATGGAGGAGGGCACGTTCCAGTACGGGCTGAACTCGATGAAGCGCATGTCCTCGTCAAAGATCGGTGTGCGAGTGTCCAGGGCCTTGCCCACGATCACCCGCATGCGGGCCCTCATGTCGATGCGGCCCTCTCGGATGTCATAGGCGCGCAGCACGAACTCGGGGATGTTGATCACGACCATGCGATCACTTTGCAGCAGGGGCGTCCAGCGCAGGCGCTCCAGGGTGATCTCCAGTTGGCGGACTCGGTGAGTGATCGGGGTGTTCAGGCTCTTGAAGGTGGCAGGCCCGATCACACCGTCGACCTCCAGCCCATGGCGCAGTTGATACGTCCGGATGGCATCGACCAGGGCACCTTCGTAGAGCGCCGGCAAGGGCATGCCCGGTGCCAGGTCTCCCAGGGCCATCAGGCGCTCGGCCAGCTGTGCCAGTCCCAGGTAAGGTCGACCAGGCTTCAGCGGCCGGGTGCCGTAGGCCGGCAGCGGCTGCAGCCAGGCGGCGTGGTGGATCAGGGCCCTGTACTGAGCCAGCGCCCGCCGGAGTGCTGCGTAGGGTGCAAGCTTGGGCAAGGCCTGCTCGATGGCGCTGATCAACTGGTTCTCGGGCACCGAGCGGTGCAGAAGCTCGATGGGATCGAAGGCGTCGTCGATGGGCTGGTCATAGCGTTGCCCCAGCAGCTCCGGGTCAATGCGCCCGACATGCAGATCAGTCAGATAGCGGGCCATGGCCAGCGTCAGACGCGCATCGGCCTGGGCGATGTCCGGAGGCGTGCTGTCCGAGAGGGCCAGCCTCAGACCCTCCGTGTCGTAGTCACCGGCGTCGAGTCCCTCGCTGGCTGCGTCAGCGAGGAAGTCAACGGCCTGATGGGCCTGCGCAGTGGCTTGACCATTGGCAAACCACAGCAAGCCCTCATGGCCCCATGACCCTTGCCATGGCAGCAGCAATGCCAGGCAGAGGCAGAGGCGAACCATGCCTGCTGCGCACGCCGGGTGTGTCAAACGCGGTGCTTTCTGCGTGGGCTCGTCGCGGCCAACGCAGCCAGCGACAAGAGGGCCAGCATGGGTCCGTCCAGGGCGCCGCCGCCACCGCCACCATCGCTTCGGGCGTTGCTGACGGACGAGGTACCGACCGTCAGCGGGGCCACGTTCAGCACGGTGACCACCTGGTCGATGGTGCTGGTGCGCGACAGGGCATCGGTCACCGTCAATCGAATCTGGAAGGTCCCTGTGGCGTTTGGCGTGGCCGTGACCGTGTTGCTTTGGAGGTCTCCCTCCAAGGTCGTCACGATGCCGCCGTCACTGATCAGGGCCCACTGGAACTGGCTGCTGCCAGGGGCCGTGGGGCCTGTGTGAGAGCTGCTGGCCGTGAAGGTGACCGGCAGCCCAGGTCTTGCCTGAGCCGGTGTCATGGCCAGCGAGGCCACCGGGCGATCAACGGGTGCCGCTGCGGCCACGGCAGCGCCCGCATCGAGCATGCCTGCGCCGCAGGTTTGCGTTGTGCAATAGCACTCGAGTTGTTCTGTGCTGGATGGAGCCACACAGGCTTGAGTGCCGGGCGTGCCGCCTGTGGTCGGGAATGGGCGCGAGGTGCTCATCATCAGGCTGCGAATGTCTGCGGGGCTCAGGCTGGGCTGCGCCGACAACATCAGGGCCGCAGTGCCCGCCACCATGGGTGCCGAAAAGCTGGTGCCCAGCGAGGCGTCATAGCTGTCGGTGTAGGCTGCACTGTTGGCCACCGGCGTGGTGCTGCCGCTGTTGGTGGTGGTGACAATGGGGTAAAGGCAGGCGCCCGAGAGGTTCACGCAGTTGCCGCCAGGCGCGCTGATGTCCACCTCCGGGCCCAGGGATGAAAACCCCACCTTGGTCCCCACGTTGCGCAGACCCGCCACGCCGATCACGCCGGGACAATTGGCCGGGGTGTCGACCGCAAACCCTGCGTCGTTGCCCGCCGAGGCCACGACCACGGCGCTCTTCTGGGTGGCCAGGGCGTTGATCACGTCCACATAGACTTGCGTGCAGGCGCCCGGACCGGCCAGGCTGAGGTTGAGGACACGGGCCGGGTTGGGGTTGTCGGGCACGCCGCTGATCGAGATGCCAGCGGCCCAATACATCCCGGCGATGATGTCGGAATCGTAGCCCCCGCATTTGCCCAGGACCCGAACCGGCAGAACCCGGATATCACGGCCCACGCTGGCCATGCCGATGCCGTTGTTGGTGCTGGCCCCCAGGACCCCCGCCACCTGCGTGCCGTGCCAACTGCTGGTGGCTTGTGGCGTGCAATTGCCAAAAACAGCGGGGTTGGCAGCGATCTCCTGGGGGGTCACCCAGTCGCCCAGGTCGGACGCGTCGTTGGTGCGGCCCACGCCGTTGCCGGCAATGGCGCCATCGCTGATCATGTTGTAGCCCGGGAGCAGCCGGTCTTTCAGGTCCGGATGGTCGTAGCGAATCCCGGTGTCCAGCACGGCCACCACGACGCTGCTGTTGCCGGTGGTCACCGACCATGCCCCCGTGGCATTCAAGGCCGATGGCATGGTCCCGTCGGGCGCACGCAGGTACCACTGTCCCACGACGGGCGTGATGGTCGTCTGGTTGCCCGGAAAGCGCGGATCATTGGGGATCACCTGAGTGGCGTGGCGCCGCTGGTCCTCGACCGCATATTCCACGTCGGACTGCAAGGCCAGCCGCCGAGCCAGTTCGCGCGAGGTCATGCCACGCGCCCGCGCCGCGTGCAGGGCGGTGCCGATCTGATGCGCGTCGTCCACCGACACCCCAGCGCGACGCCCGAGCTTGAGGATGCGCTCCCGAAAGCTGGCTGCGGCGCCCGCTGTCTGGGTGGGCTCGCTGGTCATGACCACCGGGCGGCGCAGCTTCACGATCACCCGGGCCTGCGGGGTCGATGCCATGTCGCCGGGGTGGGTGGCCGCGGTTTCTGCTTGCGAAGGAGCGGTTACCCAAAGGGCTGCCAGGCTGAACAGAAGGCCGCGTGTCAGAGTGGTCATGGGCGACTGCGTTGGCAGCCAGACACCCGAGAGCGATTGGTGATCGGGTGGGGCTGTCGAGGTTGTGAAAGGGCTGCTTTGATTGTAGGCGTGGCGACCTTTTCTTGTGGAAAGGAAGCGCGCCGACCATGCTTGATAATGCCGATTCTCATTCTTGTCCCACTTGTGCACCATGACCGCAGTACCACCGAACTCGATCGATGACCGCATTTACGTGTTGCGGACTCGGTGGGAGTTCTACGTGGCCGAGGGGCGTTTCGAACAGTTCATCGAATTCGCGGTGGCCGTCAACAGCCTGGCCGAGCGCCTCAACCGGATGCGCTTGCCCGGTTTGATGCGGATCTGCGAGGGCTTGGAGAATGCGGCGTTGGCTCGCCTGGGCAAGGAGAAGTCGCACCCCTTGAGCGCGCAGGACGTGTCGGCCCTGCAGCGTCAGATGGACACCCTGCTGGGCGCGGTGGCCAGTGCCAAGCCCCAGGTCCCCGATGCGGAGCGTCGGGCCGACGACCCTGCGGTGGCTGCCACACCTGACATCGACTGGATCAAGCCACGCTCCGTCTGGCTGTTCAGCGCTGGGGGGCCGCCTGACATGGTGGGGGCGCTGTGCGAGCAACTGCGCTACTTCGGTTTTCAAGTCGCGGAAATGCCCTGGGGCGCCAAGCCACCTGAAGGCGACATGCCCCTGGCGGTGCTGTTCATTCCCTCGCAGGGCGAGATGGCACCCAAAGACTTCGACTTCATCTCGACCGTGCGTGCCACGCGTCCGGCCAGCCAGCTCTTTTACCTGGGCGTGCCGTCGGCCATCGAGCCCATCGTCACGCTCATGCGTGCAGGCATCGATGTGGCCATCCCGGTCGAGGATCAATCGGCGATGGTGCTCGATCGCATCCTCGATCTGGTGCAGAACTTCGAGCAGGACAAGCACCGGGTGCTGGTGGTGGAAGACTCCCGGGTGGCGGCGGCCTTGATCCAGCGAACGCTGGCCCAGCATGGCATCGACAGTCATGTGATCCGCGACCCTGGCACCTTGCTCCATGCGCTGGAGTCCTACCGACCTGACCTGGTCCTGATGGACATGCACATGCCCCGTTTCAGTGGCGTGGAGGCCACCCGGGTGCTGCGTCAGATGTCGGCTTACACCACCTTGCCGATTGTTTACCTGTCGGGAGCGTCCGACGTGGCCATGCAGGTGGAAGCCTTGCGCCTGGGCGGCGATCAGTTCCTGACCAAGCCGTTCAACCCTGTGCTGCTGGCGGCCGTTGTCAAAACCAAGATCGAGCGGTTCCGAGAAACGCTGCGCTCGACGCGCCTGGATGGCCTGACCGGCTTGCTCAACCACACCGCGGCCAAGTCGCGCCTGCATGCCATGGTAGGCCAGTTGCCCCAGCACGGCATGCTGACCGTGGCCATGATCGACATCGACCACTTCAAATCCATCAATGACACCTACGGGCACCCGGTGGGGGATCAGGTGATTCGGGCGCTGGCATGGTTGCTCAAAGGCCGACTGCGCTCCAGCGATCTGATCGGACGATACGGTGGTGAGGAGTTCCTGATTGCGCTGCATGGCGTCAGCCCCGAGCAAGCCCGGAGCGTCATCGACCGCATTCGCCGCGATTTTGCAGCCTTGCCCCACGCTCACCCGGGCGGTGCATTGCATGCCACGTTCAGCGCCGGCATGTCGTCCTATCCGATGCCCGACACAGCCGCCAGCTTGACGGAGCTGGCCGACGGGGCGCTGCTGCAGGCCAAACGTCTGGGCCGCAACCGGGTAGAAATAGCCGCCGTGCCGTGAGTCGCCCTGGCGAACGGCCCACCAAGGTGGTTGCCTGAGAGCACACAGCGCCCAAAGCAAAAAGCCCCGTACTTGCGTACAGGGCTTTGCGTATTTTGGCTCCTCGACCTGGGCTCGAACCAGGGACCTACGGATTAACAGTCCGGCGCTCTACCGACTGAGCTATCGAGGAATTGTCGGATTTCGGTTGGTGTTCAGCGTTGATTTGAATCGCAGCTGTCGTCAACCGAGAACGTAACTATAGCATGGGTTTTTGCGTGTTTGCAAGTCGACGCCGTTTTTCAACACCATTTTCTTGCCAACACCCGGGATGTGTTTCAGAAGTCAAAGCGCGCCGTCAGCGTGGCCGTGCGCGAGGCCAGTGGCGACAGGTAGATGTGCCCGAACTTGTTGGGCGACTCGCGCCAGGCGCGGGTGTCCAGCAGGTTCTTGACGCCCAGTTGCCAGGTCACGGCACCGCCGCCGCTGGTGCGCTGAACCAGCGAGGCAAAGGCGTCCAGCCGCGTCCAGGCCGGGATGTCGATCGTGTTGCCGATGTCGACTTCGCGAGAGCCTTCATGCACCAGCGCGCCACCCAGTGTCAGGCCCAGCGCATTGGCAGCACGCCATTGCCCACCCAGCTTGAGGGTGTGCGAGGGCACATTGGTGGGGGTGAGCCCGTTGACGCCGGGGGTCTGGCTGCCTTTGCGCTTGGCATCGAGCACCATGGCCGCGGCAGACCAGCTCCAGGCGCCCACGGTGCCCCGTGCTTCGCCCTCGATGCCCTGGTGCACGGCACGGCCGTCCAACTGGTAACGGGTCTCGCCAATGCCGTTGGTGACATATGCGCCTTGCGGCCGGCTGATGCGAAACCAGTTCAGGCCCAGGTAGAGCTGATCGAGCTGTGCCTTGTAGCCAATTTCGGTCTGCCGGCTCTTGACCGCAGGCAGGTACTCGCCGGCATTGAGGTAGTTGCTTTGTGTGCTTTTGAGCGGGGCCAGGAGGTTCTCGACCCCTTCGCCCCAACTGATGTAGACCTGCTGGCGCGGAGCGAACTCATGGCCCAGGGCCAGCCACGGCGTGGTCATGGTGTCGCTCAGACGGGCCTCGGGCACAGAGCCATCGCTCAGGCTCTGGCGGCGCTCCAGGCGTGTGGTGCGGATGCCAGCCCAGGCGGTCCAGCCCGGCGCCAGGGTGATGGCATCGCGCACGTACAACGCCGTGGTGGTCTGGCGGCGCAGGTTCTGAGGGTCCTGAATTGGAATGAAGAAATCTTGAACGAGGTTGCCGCTCGAGTCGCCGATGCCCATCACGTCAAAGACGGCCGTGGGCACGTCGATGCGCTGGGTGCTGCGAGCCAGACCCAGTGTCAGGTCATGCTTGACCGAGCCCGTCTGCCAGGGCCCCGAGACGCTCACATCCAGCGCCCGGGTGATGCGAGCCTCGTTGTCGCTCTGGTAGTTGTAGAGGACGTAGGTGCCGTCCGAGCAGTAGCGGTCGTCCAAGCCTGTCTCGGTCGCGCACCCAAACGGAAAGGCCGCACGGTCGTCCGCCCGCAGGTGTTGTTCACCATAGATGCCCACGGCGGTCCATTGCGACCCCAAGGCCTGAGTCAGGCGAATGCTGCCGGTGCTGCCTTCCATGACGGTCGGGCGCGTCCAGGCCTGGCCGTTGAGGTTCAGGTCAGGGTCGAGGTCGTCGGCGTCGGGCACTTGGCCGCCATGCAGGCTCTGGCCCGGCATGCTGTTTTGCTGAATGCGGCTGTGCTCGACTTCGACTTCCAGCAGCGTGCCTGGCTGGATGCGCCAGTCAGCCGCCAGTGCGACCAGGTGACGCTGACCGTCTGAAGGGTGCTGGTTGGGGCGCAGGGTTTCGTGCGCCGCATTCAGGCGCACGCCGACCATCTGTTCGGCGCCCAGCCGTTCGGACAGGTCCAACGAGCCCAGCAGGCTGTTGCTTGAGGACCAGCTCAGCTCGGCGCTGCGAACACTGCCCGCGGGCCGCTTGACCAGCAGATTGATCAAACCGCCGGGGGCGCTGATGCCCGACTGGATGCCGCTGGTGCCCTTGAACACTTCCACGCCCGACTTGTTGTCCAGGGGCAGCGAGGTCTCGGCACTGATGGGCAGGCCTTCGCGCAGGTAGTTCTGGGTCAGGTCCAGCTCAAAGCCGCGCAGGGCCAGGATGCTCCAGTAACCCGGGGCGTTGTAGGCATCGCTCAGGCTGGCGTCCAGCGTGGTCAGGTCGGAGAGTTGCCTCACCTGGGCTTCGCGCAGGGTGTCCTTGCTGTAGCTGGCCGCCTGGGCGGGGGCCTTCCAGGCGGGGGTGTTGCCAAAGCCTGCGATGCTGGCCTTGGCGTCGCGCGCGCGCGGTGCGGCCACGCGAGTTTCCAGCACGGTGGGGTCGTCGTTGGGGGGTGTTTGCGCCCAGCTCTGGGGGGCACTGCTTGCGAGCAGCAACGCTGCCAGGGTGGTGAGCCGCAGTGGGGGATGAAAGCGTGTGGACATGGTGCTCAGTGCAGGAAAATCGATCAGATCAGGCCCAGGCGCTCGTGTAGCAATGGGCTGGTCGTGGTGTAAAGCAGGTGCTGCGGTGCGTCGGGGTGGATGGCGTGTGCGGCCGCATGCGCGGCCAGCGTGGCTTCATGAAAGCCGCACAGCAGCAGCCGCTTCTTGCCGGGGTAGGTGTTGATGTCGCCCACGGCGTACACCCCTGGCAGGTTGGTGGCAAAGGTGGCCGGGTTCACGCTGACTTGCTTGCGCTCCAGGTTCAGTCCCCAGCCGGTCAAGGGGCCCAGCCGGGGGCTCAGGCCCAGGCGCACCAGCAGGTGGTCAAGATCGAGGGTCGAGGTGCCGTCGGCATGAAGCAGGCTCAACGCCGTCAGGGCAGGTCCCTGCTGCGTGGCCCCTTGCGGCACACCCAGCACCAGGTGCACCTGGCCTTGCTCGATCAGCGATCGGACCTGTTGCTCCAGGGCGGCGTCAGCCTGGAACTGGTCGCGGCGGTGCAGCAGGCTCAGGCGGGCCGGGCGCTGCGCCTGGGGTGATGCCAGCACATCCAGAACCGATTGCAGGGCTTCGTCACCGCCCCCGGCGATCACCAGGTGCTGGCCCGCCCATGGCGCGGCTTGCTCGGGCGGGGGCAGATGGTGGTGCAGGTTGACGGGCGCATCGGCAGCCTCCAACCCTGGGATGGGCAGGGCGCGCGGCACAAACGCACCGGCACCTGCTGCAATGAACACCGCCTTGGTCAACAGGTGCATGCCCTGGCTGGTGTGGACGTGGATGCGAGCCTGAGACTGGGGCTGCGCAGGGTCGGCCTCGTCAATGCGCATTGACTCCACCTGTTGGTTCAGGTGGAGGTTGGATGACCCATGCAGGAAGGGCGCTGCCTGTGCGAGCAACTGCTCGGTCAACTGGCGCCCCGTGCACACAGGCACGCCGGGGATGTCGTAGATGGGCTTGTCAGGGTAGAGGGCCACACACTGGCCCCCGGCTTCGGGCAAGACGTCCACCACATGGGCCTGCAACCCGAGCAAGCCGAGTTGAAAGACCTGGAACAGGCCCACGGGACCTGCGCCGATGACGACGGCGTCGGTTTGAATCATCGGCATGGCCTTTCAGCCTGACGGGTCAGGGGATCAGAGGCTCAGCGGATCAACTGGTCCAGCTTGTCGGTCTTGTCTTTCCACTCGTCGGCGGTGGGCAGGGCGGCTTTGCGCTTGGTGATGCTGGGCCAGTTCTTGGCCAGGTCGGCGTTGATCTGGATGTACTTCTGCTGGTTGCCTGGCACGTCTTCTTCGGGAAGGATCGCGTTGACGGGGCATTCAGGGATGCACACGGCGCAGTCTATGCACTCATCGGGGTCGATGACGAGGAAGTTGGGGCCTTCGCGGAAGCAGTCCACCGGGCACACGTCCACACAGTCCGTGTATTTGCA
>DAORJC010000040.1:0-20067 GCA_035438885.1 Aquabacterium sp.
GGCAAGTTCTCCAAAGACCGCAAGGGCAAGCGCAACACGCAATCCCTGCTGTTCCGTCGCAAGCGGTTCTGCCGCTTCACCGTCGCCAACGTCGATGAGATCGACTACAAGGACGTGGACACCCTGCGCGATTTCATCGCCGAAAACGGCAAGATCATCCCCGCACGCCTGACCGGCACCCGCGCGATCTACCAACGTCAACTGACAACCGCCATCAAGCGCTCTCGTTTCCTGGCCATGCTGCCGTACAGCGACCAGCACAAGGCCTAAGGAGTCCATCTCATGCAAATCATCCTGCTTGAAAAAGTTGCAAACCTGGGCAACCTGGGCGATGTGGTCAAGGTCAAGGACGGCTATGCCCGTAACTTCCTGATCCCCACTCGCCAAGCACGTCGTGCCACCGAAAAGGCCATCGCCGAATTCGAAGCCCGTCGCGCCGAACTGGAAAAGGCCTCGGCTGAAAAGCTGGCCGCCGCTCAAGCCGTGGGCGAAAAGCTCGCCGGCAAGACCGTGACCGTCAGCCAGAAGGCTGGCGTTGACGGCCGTCTGTTCGGCTCCGTGACCAACGCTGACGTCGCCGAAGGCCTGACCGCCGCCGGTTTCGTCGTGGCCAAGGCTCAAGTGCGCATGCCCAACGGTCCTCTGAAGATCGTTGGCGAGCACGCTGTGGCCGTCGCCCTGCACACCGACGTCGTCGTGGACGTGACCGTTCAGGTCGTTGCCGCCGCCGAATGATCCTGGCGCCTTCGGGCGCTTGTGGATTCAAAAGCCGACCCCCGGGTCGGCTTTTTTCATGTCCACACAAGATCCACCGCTCATCCACTGAAGATCCACCGAAGATCCACAACCTTATCCACAGGGCCGCCCTCCTCATGGGGGTGAGGCCCCGTATGATTGCCCGATGTCTGCAGTGTTCCCCACCTCTCCCCTTCCCACGCCCGGCACGTCCATGGGCAGCGCTGAAATCGCGCGCCTTCGGGTGCCACCGCACTCCATCGAAGCCGAGCAAAGCGTGCTGGGGGGCCTGTTGCTGGACAACTCGGCCTGGGACCGCGCCCAGGACATCCTGCACGAGGGCGATTTCTATCGCCGCGAGCATCAGCTGATCTTCACGGCCGTGCAGCAATTGATCAATGCCTCGCGTCCGGCCGACGTGATCACGGTCTACGAGCAACTGCAGATGGCCGGCAAGGCCGACGAGATCGGTGGCTTGAAGTACCTCAATGACCTGGCCCAATCGGTGCCCAGCGCGGCCAACATGCGCCGCTACGCCGAGATCGTGCGCGAGCGCGCCATCTTGCGCAAACTGGTCAGCGCCAGCGACGAGATCGCAACCAACGCCTTTGACCCGCAGGGCAAGTCGGTGGCCGACATGCTGGACGAGGCCGAAGCCAAGATCATGAAGATCGGCGAGGAAGGCAGCCGCAACAAGCAGGGCTTTTTCTCGATGGACGGCCTGGTGGTCGACCTGCTGGACCGCGTGACCGAACTGGCCGACAACGGTGCCGAAGACGTGACCGGCGTGCGCACCGGCTTCATCGACATGGACAAGATGACGGCCGGCCTGCAAAAGGGCGACCTGATCATCCTGGCGGCCCGCCCCTCGATGGGCAAGACCGCGTTTGCGCTGAACATCGGGGAGAACGTGGCCGTCAACGAGGGCCTGCCCGTGGCCGTGTTCTCCATGGAAATGGGCGCCTCGCAACTGGCACTGCGGATGGTCGGCTCGATCGGCCGCATCAACCAGCAGAACCTGCGCACCGGTCGCCTGAGCGACGATGAATGGAGCCGCCTGAGCGAGACGGTGGAAAAGCTGCGCACGGCCAACGTCTTCATTGACGAGACGCCCGGCCTCTCACCCAACGAGTTGCGCGCACGCGCCCGCCGCCTGGCGCGCCAGTTTGGCGGCACCCTGGGCCTGATCATCATCGACTACCTGCAACTGATGAGTGGCTCAGGCGGCAACGAAGAAAACCGCGCCACCGTGATCGGTGAAATCTCGCGGGGCCTCAAGGCCCTGGCCAAGGAGCTTCAGTGCCCCGTGATTGCGCTGTCGCAGTTGAACCGCTCAGTGGAGACCCGGCCCGACAAGCGCCCCATGATGTCCGACCTTCGCGAATCGGGCGCCATCGAGCAGGATGCCGACGTGATCATGTTCATCTACCGCGATGAGTACTACAACAAGGAATCCAAGGAGCCGGGCGTGGCCGAGATCATCATCGGCAAACAGCGTAACGGCCCGGTGGGTTCGCTCAAGCTGGCCTTCCTGAAGTCCAACACCCGGTTCGAGAACCTCGCCCCGGGCAGCTACGGCAGCGACGAATATTGATCAACGCCTGATCAGCGGAACAAGCCCTTGAGCTTGTCCTGCAGCTTCTGGCGGGCCGCGTCCTCGGGCTTGACCGCCGCGGCGCCACTCGCGGCCGGATCGGTGCTGGCAGCGCCGCCCAAGAGCTTGCTTTTGAGCTGATCCTGCAACTTGGTCTTCTCGTCCTTGAGCTTGGTGTCCAGTTGCCCCTTGACCGTGTTGGTCAGCGAGCCCAGGGCCACGCCCGACCAGTTGATCCGCCAGTCCAGCGCATCAAAGGGCCCACTGAGCCTGACCGGGATGGTCACGCCCTTGAGCGCCTCGATGTCGGCACCATCCTGACCCTTGACCGTGCCCGTGACAGTCGCCTTGACCGTGTAATCCAGGCGTCGCTGGGGCAGGTGGATGTCTCCAGCGCCCCCCAGGCGCAGGAAGGGGCTCTTGGCCTCCAGGTCCTCGTTGTGCGCCACGCCCTGCTTGATCACAAAACTGGCGGTCAGCTCCGTGAAGTCGGTTTTTTCCGTGGCGGCGGCCTTTTGCACCGCATCGCTGCGACCGGAGATCCGGGCCTTGGCCTCTCGCAGGGACTTGGCCAGGTTGATGCCACGCACCGCACCGTCACGAACCACCGTGGAGGCCGTGCCGTTCAGCGCAGCCGTCAGCGCGCCGACCGTGGCGCCGCTGGTGCTCACGTTGAGCTTGACCTGTGCCGTGCCCTCCACGGGATCCTTGCCCATCACATCCTTGAGCATGGCGAGCAGGTTCACATCGCTGGCCGTGGCCTGCAAGGCGATCTGCTGAGCCGCGCCAGCGCCTGCCTTGGCCTGGCCTTGCGCCTGGAAGCGACCGCCCCAGGCGGCACCCGACAACTGTGACAGCGACAGCGTGCCGCCCTGCAAGGTGGCCAGCACCGACGCATCGGCCACCCGGTAGTGTTGCCAGGCCAGTTGCCCCACCTGAACATCAAAGCGCCCGTTGACGGCTCGCAGGCCGCTCAGGTCCACCGGCGCCTGGTCGGCTGCGGCCGAGCCAGCAGGCCCTGCCGCTGGCGCGGGCGGTGGCAGCAGGCGATTGAGGTCCAGTTGCGCAAACCGGGCCTTGGCCTGCACGTTGGGCGCGCCCTCCCCGGCCTTGAACTGGCCCTGGGTGTTGAAGGCGTTGCCATTGAGGTCGCCCTGCAGCCCCCAATCGGCCTTCAGGGGCATGGCGACCGCCACACGGCCATTGGCCTGAATGTTCAACGGCTGCAGCGAAGGCTCGGTCACCTTGGCGCTGAGCTTGAGCCCCTCCAGCGTTCCGGTCATGGCCGAGGGCTGCACCTGCAACAGGCCGGACAACTGCGCCACCACCTCACGCGAGGCCTCGCCCTTGGCCCCGGCCATGCGCGCCTTGAGGTCCAGGTTCAGCCCGGGCAAACGCACCGACTGGAAGGACCCAGACGGCGCCTGGCTCTTGAACTGACCTTCCGCGGCCACCGGCCCCTCCACCTTGAAGGTGCCCGCCAGAGGGCCGCCCTGCAGGCTGGATCCCTTGACCTGCAGACTGGGCCAGCTCAGGCTCAGCAAGCGCGCATGGCCGCCCTGGGAGGCCTCTGCCTGAACATCCAGTTGGTCCAGGCTCAATGCCTGCTGTGCCGGGTCGTACTCAAAGCTGCTCAGCGCCAGCTTCGAGGGCTTGACGGTGATGGCCGAGGCACCTTGCCCGACCACACCCGACAAGGCCACGGCCAGGTCCTTGACCTGGGCGGTGACCTTCTCACCATCCCACAGTGCCTGGGCGGCCGTGATCTGGCTCTCTACCTGGCCCTGACCGGCCTGGCTGGCCGTGACCTGGAGGTCCACGTTGCGCGTGTCAAAACGTCCCGTGCCCAGGCTGGGCGTGAGGCTCAGACGGCCGACCACACCGGCCTGCAACTCGCGCGGGGCTTTCAGATCGGCTTTGGCATCGAGTTCGATGTCCGTGGCCACGCCATCGGCCAGACGCCCGCTCTTGAAGGCCGCCAATGTGATGCGCCCCTTGACGCCACCCTTGGCATCGTCCACCTCGGCCGAGAGGTCCTTGAGCTCCACGCCCTCCACGTCAAAGCTCAAAGGCTGCCCTGGCTCATCGGTCGTGGGCTGATCCGGCTTGGCCAGCAGGTCGTCGAGGTTGCTGCGCCCTTGCGCATCACGCAGGTAGCGCATGGACAGCCCATCGGCCGTGACACGCCCCACGCGCAATTGCCCCTGGAGCAAAGGCATGAGTTGCACCGCGAGGTCGACCTCGCGCACCGAGGCGAACACATCGGCCCGCTGGAACTCGCTCAGGGACACGTCCTGCAGTCGCACATGCAGGCGGGGCCAGACACCCAGCTCGATCGGACCATTCAGCGTGAGGGTGCGTTGTTTTTCGGACTTGACCCAGTCGATCAGCATCCCCTTGTGGTGGTTGGGATCGAAGGTCACGACCAGATACGCGGCACCAGCACCTGCCAGCACCACCACGCCGCCCACCGCCAGGGCCACTTTTTTCATCAACGTCACGCCGCGTCCTTGTTTTGAATCTTCAAAGCAAAACGGAGCCCCTGGGGGCTCCGTTGACATCCCTTCGCATCGACATCATCGAACGAGGGCAGATGTTTGACAAGCTCAGTCGTCGCTGCCGCTGGTGAAGCCCAGGATGGCCAACAGCGACTGGAAGACGTTGTAGACGTCCAGGTAGATCGCCAGGGTGGCCGTCACGTAGTTGGTCTCGCCACCATCGATGATGCGCTTGAGGTCATACAGGATGAAGGCCGAGAAGATCACGACGGCCAGGGCCGAAATGGTCAACATCAGAGCAGGCATCTTCAGGAAGATGTTAGCCACGACGGCCAACAGCAACACGATGACGCCCATGGTCAGCCACTTGCCCATGCTGCTCACATCGCGCTTCATGGTGCTGGCCAGTGTGGCCATGCCCACGAACACCAGCGCGGTGCCACCAAAGGCGGTCGCAATCAGTTGACCACCGTTGGAAAAACCCAGCACGGCGCCAATCATGCGCGAGAGCATGAGGCCCATGAAGAAGGTAAAGCCCAGCAGCAAAAGCACGCCCACGCCGGAGTTCTTGAACTTCTCGATGGCATAGAAGAACCCGAACGCCACAGCCATGAAGACCACAAAGCCGATCAGGGGGCTGCCGCCAAAGAAGCTGAAGCCCATTTGCACACCCAGCCAGGCACCCAGCACCGTGGGCACCATGGACAAGGCCAGCAAGGCATAGGTGTTGCGCAACACGCGCTGGCGTTGCGCACTGAGCGCACCGCCGTAAGCAACGTCAAGGGGTTTCAATGACTGGTCCATGTGTCCTCCGAGTGCTGGTCGCCCAGCGTAAGTCAAACCATGCTCTCCAGCAAACTGCTGCAAGCTTCCATTCATTTTAGTACCGAATGCAGAACTTTGCAGGGCGTTGCTGAAGTGCTCACTTGGTCAGGATCAACTTGCCCTGTCGGGTGGCCCGAAGCTGGTACAAGCCCCCCTGGTGCAGGATCTGCACTGTCGGTCGCCCCTTGAAGAGGCTCACACTGTCGATCACCTCGACGGCTTCGCCTGTCCGGCTCGGTGAGCGTGTGGCAGCCACTGGCCCGTTGGCATCCTCAGACGAAGGAGCTTCGGGTGGAGGCAGCGGCGCGATGGGATCATGGGAGGACATCCTGCCATCTTAAATGCGAACGATTCGCAATACAAGTGGTTCAACGGCGATGTTGTCGCCGGGCCGACTCATACAGGCAGATGGACGCAGCCACCGCCACATTGAGGGACTCCTCGCCCCCCGGCTGCGGGATGCTGACCGTCATGTCGCAACGGGCCATGAGGGCGTCGCTCACGCCCTGCCCTTCGTGGCCCATCACCCACGCGCAGGGATGCGGCAAGGGGGCATCGGGCAATTCGTGGTCGGCATGGGAGCTGGTGGCCACCAGGGGCACCTGCAACTGAGCCAGATCGTCGACCGAGGCTTGTTCGACCAGCCGCAAGGCCCAGTGCGCGCCCATGCCGGCCCGCATCACCTTGGCCGACCACAGAGCTGCGGTGCCTTTGATCGCCACCACCTGCCGCACCCCCAGGGCCGAGGCCGAACGCAGGATGGTGCCCACATTGCCGGCATCCTGCAGGCGGTCCAGCACGACCGTGGGCAGCGAGGGCTCAATCCGGACATCGCCCGGGGCCTTGAGCAGAAAACCCAGTCGGGCCGGTGACTCCAGCACCGAAAAGCCCTTGAACAGGGCCTCCGGCACCACGATCACCCGCTCGGCCTGCACCGCCAGCAGCGACAACTGGTGCGCCACCCTGTCATGCGCCGGCGCCAGGCCGCCCAGACCGTTCCAGGCGGTATCGGTGATCACGGCCACCGGCACGACCTGCTGGCGCTGGAGGCAGGCCGAACACAGGTGGTCGCCCTCCACCCACAGCTCGCCCAGCTTGCGGTAGGCCGACGGGTCGGCGGCCAGCTTGCGCAGGCGCTGCAGCAAGGGGTTGTCGCGAGAGATGATGGATTGGATCTGGGGCATGGGGCTCAGGCCTGTGACTGAAGGGCCAGGCGGACCGGCCCAAAGCTGCGGCGGTGTTCGGGGCAAGGGCCAAACTGCATCAGCATGGCCAGGTGGTCGGCCGTGGGATAGCCCTTGTGGGTGGCAAAGCCATACATGGGATAGGCCTCGTGCAGTTGCTCGCACAGGCGGTCGCGGTGCACCTTGGCCAGGATG
This sequence comes from Aquabacterium sp., assembly GCA_035438885.1. Classification (GTDB taxonomy): domain Bacteria; phylum Pseudomonadota; class Gammaproteobacteria; order Burkholderiales; family Burkholderiaceae_C; genus Aquabacterium. Next base: position 7,032 of record DAORJC010000040.1, read on the forward strand.
GAAGCGGCCGCGATCGAGGCCACCTTGGCATCGCCCTTGACGATGGCCTCAGCGGGCATCGACAGCACCGGGATTCGGTTGCCATCGACCAGCACTTGGGCCGGCTTGAGGCGCAGGCCCTCGACCGCACGCTTCATGGCCAGCATGGTGGCCTGCAGGATGTTGAGCTCGTCGATTTCAGCGGCCGAGGCCTGGGCAATGCAGCAGCACAAGGCCTTGGCCCGGATCTCGTCGTACAGGCGGGCGCGCCGGGCCGGGCTCAGCTTTTTGGAATCGTTGAGGCCGACGATGGGCTGCAGCTCGTCCAGGATCACGGCGGCGGCGACTACCGGGCCGGACAAGGGGCCGCGGCCCGCTTCGTCCACGCCCGCCACCAGGCCCACAGGGGTCCACAGCAGGTCCAGCTGAACGGGTGCGGCAGCTTCAGCGGCTCTGGATGACTTGCGCGATGACATCGGTGGCACAGCGGGCGGTATCGCGCCGCAACAGTTGGTGCATTTCAAGAAAGCGCTGGCGCACGGCATCCATCCTGGCGGGATGATCCAGCCAGTCGGACACGTCGCGGCTGAATTGCTCGGGCGTGGCCGCCTCCTGGATGCGCTCGGGCACCAGGAACTCACGCGCCAGGATGTTGGGCAGGCCCACCCAGGGCTGATAGCCCATGCGCTTCATCATCTGCCAGCTCAGCCAGTTCATGCGGTAGCCGATCACCATGGGGCGCTTGAACAAGGCCGCCTCCAGGGTGGCGGTGCCGCTGGCGATCAGGGTGACGTCGCAGGCTGCCAGCGCCTCGTGCGACTGGCCATCCAGCAAGGTCAGGGGTGCATCCGGGCACAAACGGGCCACCATGGGCTCGATCAGGCTGCGCAGCCCCGGCACCACCGGCAGCACAAAGCGCAAGTCAGGGCGCTGCCTGGCCAGCAAGGCCACGCTTTGCAAGAACACGGGCGCAATGAACTCGATCTCCGAGCGGCGGCTGCCCGGCAACACGGCCAGCAGGGGCACCGAATCGTCAAAGCCCAATTTGGCACGAGCGGCGGCACGGGGCACCTCCAGCGGGATCGCATCAGCCAGCGGGTGCCCCACATAACTGGCCGCAATGCCCTTCTGGTGATAAAGCTCGGGCTCAAAAGGGAACAGGCACAGCATGTGGTCCACCGACTGATGGATCTTGTCGATGCGCTTGCCGCGCCAGGCCCAGATGGAGGGGCTGACAAAGTGAACCGTCTTGATCCCCACCGCCTTCAGTCGGGCCTCCAGGCCCAGGTTGAAGTCGGGCGCATCGACGCCGATGAACACGTCGGGGCGCTGGTGCAGCAGCCGGTCCGCCAGTTGATCGCGAATGCCGGAGATTTCCCGGTAATGGCGCAGCACCTCGATGTAGCCGCGCACCGCCAGCTTCTCGTGGGGCCACCAGGCCTCAAAGCCATGCGCGGCCATGCGAGGGCCGCCAATGCCGCTGGAACGCAGCTCAGGCCAACGTTGACGCAAGCCGCCCAGCAACAGGCCGGCCAGCAGGTCGCCAGAGGTCTCGCCCGCCACCATGGCCAGGTGGGGCGCGTGACCGACGGAGGCCAGGGGCTCGCTCAACGGACGATGCCTCGGGCGGCCTGCCCCAGGAAGTCCAGCACCAAGGTCACATCGCCCTGTGCCTCAGGATGGCTCTGGGCCACATCCGCGATGGCCTCCTTGGCCTTGTCCAGCGTCAGGCCCTGGCGGTACAGCAGCTTGTAGACCTGCTTGACCGCGGCCAAGCGCTCGGCACTGAAGCCACGACGGCGCAGGCCCTCAGCATTGAACCCACCCGAGGTGGCCGGGTTGCCCTGCGCCAGCATGAAAGGCGGCACGTCCTGCGACAGCCGCGTCTGAAAACCGATCATGGCGTGAGCCCCGATGCGCACAAACTGGTGCACGCCGGTCAACCCACCCACGATCACCCAGTCACCCACATGCACATGGCCGGCCAGCGTGGCGCCATTGGCCAGGATCAGGTGGTTGCCCAACTGGCAGTCGTGGGCCACGTGCACATAGGCCATGACCCAGTTGTCGCTGCCCACCGTGGTCACGCCGCCATCCTGAACGGTGCCGGTGTTGAAGGTGCAGAACTCGCGGATCGTGTTGCGGTCCCCGATGACCAGCCGCGTGGGCTCGCCCGCGTATTTCTTGTCCTGAGGCGCCGCCCCAATGGACGAGAACTGGAAGATCTTGTTGTCGCGACCGATGGTCGTGTGCCCTTCGATCACGCAGTGAGGACCCACCGTCGTGCCTTCGCCGATGCTGACATCGGGGCCAATGACCGTGAACGGACCGACCGTGACGTCATGCCCCAACTGAGCCTTGGGGTCCACCAGCGCGCTGGGATGGATCTGGGCCATGGTTCGACCTCCCTTAGGCAGCGTCGATGCGACGCATGGTGCACATCAGGTTGGCCTCGACCGCGATCTCATCGTCCACCAGGCCCAGGGCCTTGAACTTGTAGATGCCCGCCTTGGAACGCTCCAGGGTCACATCCAGGATGAGCTGATCGCCGGGCTCGACCGGGCGCTTGAAACGCGCGTTGTCGATGCCCACGAAGTAGTACACCGAGTTGCTGTCGGACTTGATGCCCTGGGTCTCAAAGGACAGCAATGCCGCCGCCTGGGCCAGGGCCTCCAGCATCATCACACCCGGCATCACGGGGCGATGCGGGAAGTGACCGGTGAAGAACGGCTCGTTGAAGGTGACGTTCTTGAGGGCGCGGATGCGCTTGCCATCGATGATCTCGATCACCCGATCCACCAGGAGGAAGGGGTAGCGATGCGGCAGCATCTCGAGGATCTTGTGGATGTCCATCAATCTTTCTTGGGCCATGATTTTTCGAGCGCGCGCAAACGATCACGCAACGCATGCAGGTTCTTGAGGGTGGCGGCGTTCTTTTCCCAGGACGCGTTGTCGTCGATGGGGAACATGCCGGTGTAATGGCCGCTTTGGTGGATGGAGCGTGTCACCACCGTCGCGGCGGAGATGTTGACACGGTCGGCCAGGGTCAGGTGGCCCAGCACGATGGCGCCTCCGCCAACGGTGCAGTGTTGGCCGATGTGCGCACTGCCGGCCACGCCCACGCACCCGGCCATGGCCGAATGGGCGCCGACGTGCACGTTGTGCGCGATCTGAACCAGGTTGTCGAGCTTGACACCATCTTCCAGGACAGTGTCACCCAAGGCGCCCCGGTCCACGCAGGAGTTGGCGCCAATTTCCACATCGTTGCCGATGCGGACCGCGCCGAGCTGTTCGATCTTGTCCCAGCGGCCCTCCACGGGCGCAAAGCCAAAGCCGTCGGCGCCAATGACCACGCCACTGTGCAGGATGCAGCGATCACCCAGCACGCAGTCGTAGCCAATGGTGACGTGAGCCGACAGGCGTGTGCCGGCACCGATGCGGGCGCGAGCCCCGACCACGGCATGGGGGCCAATTTCAACGCCATCGCCCAGCATGGCATCGGCCTCGACCACGGCCAAGGGACCAATGGTGACACCCTGCCCCAGCACGGCGCTGGGATCGATCACGGCCGACGGATGGATGCCGCGCGGCCCCTGGGGCCTGAACTGTCGGGCCCACCATTGGGTCAGCCGGGCAAAGTACAGGTAGGGGTCGTCCGCGATGATGGCAGCGCCGCGAGCGGCAGCCTCTGCACGCACGGCAGGCGCAGCAATGACGCAGCCCGCCTGCGTGGTCAGCAACTGAGATTTGTACTTGGGGTGCGCCAGAAACGAAATGCAGCCGGAGTCGGCTGCATCGAGGGGGGCAATCCGGTGGATCAGCCCGTCGGGTGGCCCCAGCAATTCGCCGCCCAGGGCTGCCACCAGCTCACCCAGTCTGACCTGGGGCTGCGCGGTGGCGGCGCTCACTTGGCAGAAGCACCGAGCGCCTTGATGACGCGGTCGGTGATGTCGACGCGGGGGCTGGCAAACACGGCCTCCTGCAGGATCAGGTCATATTTTTCCTGGTCAAAGATCTGCTTGACGACCTTGTTGGCGCGATCCAGCACGCCGGCCAGCTCTTCGTTCTTGCGCTGGTTCAGGTCTTCCTGAAACTCGCGGCTCTTGCGCTTGAGTTCACGGTCCTGCTCGACCAGGTCACGCTGACGGCGGGTGCGCTCGGACTCGGCCAGCGTGGGCGCGTCCTTCTCGAAGCGGTCGGAGGCCGACTTCAGGCGCTGAGCAGCCTCGGTCAATTCCTTCTCGCGCCGATTGAACTCCTGCTCCAGCTTGGACTGCGACGCCTTGGCAGGCGCTGCATCACGCAGGACGCGGTCGATGTTGACATAGCCGATCTTGAGTTCCTGCGCCTGAGTCATCAGGCTGCAGGTCAACGCTGCGGCACACACCAGGGATTGGGCAAGCAATTTCATGGTCAGAAGGCGGTCCCGATCTGGAACTGAAGTTTCTGGATTTTATCCTGATCAAACTTTTTCACGGGCTCACCGTAGCTCAATTTGAGCGGGCCCACGGGCGAGATCCAGCTGATGCCGATGCCCGCCGAAGCGCGCATCTCGGACAGAGAGATGGGATCGTCCTCGCCCCACACGTTGCCGGCGTCCAGATAACCGAACAGGCGCAAGGTGCGGTCGTTGCCCGTGCCCGGGAACGGCACGTACAGCTCGGTGTTCAGGTTGATGCGCTTGGTGCCACCAATGTAGGAGCCTTCGATGTCGACCGGGCCCAGCGAGTTCTGGTCAAAACCACGAACCGTGCCCAGACCACCACCAAAGAAGTTCTTGAACACGGGGTAAGGCTTGCCCGACAGGCCCTTGCCCAGGCCGATTTCACCGTTGAAACCCAGCGTGTAGTTGCGAGACAGCGGCCAGTACTGTTGGTACTGGTAGTTCGAGCGGATGTAGCGGGTGTCGCCGGCAATGCCCAGGTCCACGTTCAGGCGCTGGTAGCGGCCTTCGGTGGGCACCAGCAAGCTGTCGCGGCCGTCGCGCTGCCACCCCAGGGTCAGCGGCACGCTCAGGCTCTTGTCACCAAACTGCTGGCGGTAGCGGTCGTAGCTCACGGGCAGGCCCAGACCGCCCTTGATCTCGGTCTGCTCAACGCCCAGGCCAAAATACACGGTGTCCAGCTCGGTGAAAGGCACACCAAAGCGGACCGCCGCGCCGGGCGTGATCAGCTCGTAGGAGCCGCCCTGGCTGCTCAGGGGCTTGCTGGTCTTGTAGAACACGTCCAGCGAGCGCGAGATGCCGATGTCGGTGAAATATGGGTCCACCGTGGACAGCACCAGGGTCCGGTTGGACTTGCTGGTGTTGATTTCCACGCCCAGGTAGTTGCCCGAGCCGAACACGTTTTCCTGCTTGATCGAGGCCGACAGCGAGAGCTTGTCCGCGCTGGAGAAACCCGCGCCCAGCATCAGGTTGCCGGTGGGCTTTTCTTCCACGGTCAGGGTCAGGTCGACCATGTCCTGGGTGCCAGGCACCTCGGTGGTGTCGATGGAGACCTGCTTGAAGTAACCCAGGCGGTCCACGCGGTCGCGCGAGAGCTTGATTTTCTGGCCGTCGTACCAGGCCGATTCGAACTGGCGGAACTCGCGGCGCACGACCTCGTCGCGGGTGCGCGAGTTGCCGGCGATGTTCACGCGCCGCACGTAGGCGCGGCGCGCGGGTTGGGCCTGCAGCACGGCCACCACGTGGCCCTTCTCGCGGTCGGCTTCGGGCCTGAATTCCACACGCGCAAAGGCATAACCAAAGGCCGCGAACTTGTCGGTGAAGGCGCGCACGGTGCTGGCGACGTCCTCGGCCTTGTAGGGATCACCCGGCGTGATCGTGACCAGGGAGCGGAACTGCTCTTCCTTGCCCAGGTAATCGCCTTCCAGCTTGACGGCCGTGACGGTGTACTTGATGCCTTCCACCACGTTGATGGCGATGGAGATGTCCTGCTTGTCGGCCGAGATCGACACCTGGGTCGACTCGATCCGGAAATCCAGGTAACCCCGGTTCAGGTAGTAGGCCTTGAGGGTTTCCAGGTCGGCGTTCAGCTTGGCGCGCGAGTACTGGTCAGACTTGGTGTACCAGCTCAGCCAGCCACCGGTCTGCAGTTCCATCTGCGAGCGCAGTGTGCTCTCAGGAAAAGCCTGGCTGCCCGTGACGCGGATGCTCTTGATCTTGGCGATGTCGCCTTCGACCACCGAGAACGTCACGTTGATGCGGTTGCGGTCCGTCGGGGTGATCGTGGTGACCACCTCGGCGCCATAGAGGCTGCGAGCCAGGTACTGGCGCTTGAGCTCCTGCTCGGCGCGATCGGCCTGAGCACGGTCAAAGGGCAGGCCCTCGCCAATGCCCACATCGCGCAGGGCCTTGACCAGCACGTCCTTGTCGAACTCCTTGGTGCCGGTGAACTCGACCCGGGCAATCACAGGGCGCTCTTCAACCACCACCACGGCCACATTGCCGTCGATCTGGATGCGCACGTCCTTGAACAGGCCGGTGCCGAACAGGGAGCGCAGACCGGCTGCACCCTTGTCGTCCGTGTAGGTATCGCCCACCCGGAACGGCAAGGCACCGAACACCGTGCCGGCGTCGGCGCGCTGCAGACCCTCGATGCGGATGTCCTTGAGAACGAAGGGCTCGACGGCCCAGGCCGACAAGTGAGACAGCGTCGCCACCAGCGCAGCAACGAGGGTCGGCTTGAGCCGATGGGGATTCAGCGAAGGGAATTGCATCGGGATTCAGTGCATGCCCAGGTAGCGGGCGAAATCGTTGTACAGAGCCAGTGACATCATCAAAAACATGACGGCCACGCCACCTCGTTGCAGCCTTTCAAGCCACACCTCGGAAACGGGCCGTCCAGTCACGCCTTCGAAAAGATAATACATGAGGTGGCCACCATCCAGAACCGGCAGCGGCAACAGGTTGAGCACCCCCAGGCTGACACTGACGACCGCCAGGAAGCCGATGTAGTAGGCAAGCCCCATCTGCGCCGACTTGCCGGCGTAGTCGGCAATGGTCAGGGGGCCGCTCAGGTTCTTCAGGGACGCTTGTCCGATCACCATCTTGCCCAGCATGTCCAGGGTCAGGGCCGACATGCGCCAGGTGCGCTGCGCCGCCAGCACCAGGCCCTCGACAGGGCCGTAATGGATCTCCACCATGTCCGGTTGCGAGCCGACTTCGGCCATGATGCGGGCGCGTGACTGATCGCCCTCCACCTTGATGACCGGCGTGACAGTCAAGGCCAGGATCTGCCCTTCACGCTCGACCTCGAACAGGAGTGGCTTGGCCTGCCCTTGCGGGGCACTGGCCATGATCCATTGGCGCACCGTGGCGGCGTCCGTGGCCTTGCGGCCCTCCAGGGAGACGATGCGGTCGCCCGCCTTGAGTCCTGCCGCCTCTGCGGGCCCTTGCTCGACCACCTTGCCGACCAGGGGGGGGGTGTACGGGCCGGTCAAGCCCACACGGTCCATCAACTTGGCATCCACGTCCGCGGCGGGCACCTGAGAAGTGGCGAGCATCAGCACCTCGGGCTCACCACCGACCTGACCGTGGCGGCGCACTTGAATCTGAAGGTCATCCCCGGCCATCACGGCCTGGGTCAGTTGCAACTGAAGATCGGTCATCGACCGCAGGGGCGACCAGCCATCGGCTGCAGCGTCTGTGCCCTGCCCCACCGCGCCAAAGTCGGCCTGGTGCCTGACTGCGACGATCTCGTCGCCCGAGCGAAGGCCCGATTTCGCCGCCAATGAGGCCGCCACGGGCTCGGCCACGCGGGGACGCACTTCTTCGACACCCATCCAGTTGACCAGGGCGTACAGCAAGATGGCCAGCAACAGATTGGCCGCAGGGCCTGCCGCCACGATGAAAGCCCGCTGGGGCAAGGGCTTGCGATTGAAGGCGCGGGACTGCTCGGCAGGCGTCACGCCGCCCTCGCGCTCGTCCAGCATCTTGACGTAGCCGCCCAGCGGCAAGGCAGAGATCACGAACTCGGTCTCGCCCCGCTGGCGGCGCCAGAGCACCTGGCCAAAGCCGACAGAAAAGCGCAGCACCTTCACGTCACAGGCCACCGCGGCGCGGTAATGCCCGTATTCGTGGATCACCACCAGAATGGCGATGGTGACCAGAAAAGCCAGCGCGGTCATCAACATGGTCCTGCTCCTCGGGTTCGACGCAGAGCGTCAGCGCCGTGATGGTACTGCACGCCCGTCAAGTCCACTGCCCGACCACGGACTGGGCCTGAACACGGGCCTGGGCATCCAGGGCCAGCAAGGCCTCCAGCGAGCCGGTCATGTCCTGGCTCAGGCTGATGCGGGACAGGGTCTCGGCATTGACGGCGTGGATGCGGTCAAACCGCAGACGCCCTTGCAAAAAGGCCTCCACAGCCACCTCGTTGGCCGCATTGAGCACACAGGTCGAGCCCTCCGGCCCTCTCAAGGTTTCCCAGGCCAGTTGCAGCCCCGGGTAACGGACAGCATCAGGCGGGGCAAAGGTCAGCGCCTTGAGCGTCAGGAAATCAAGCATCTCGGCGCCTGATTCAATGCGCTCGGGCCAGGACAGCCCATAGGCGATCGGCACCCGCATGTCGGGCGTGCCCAGTTGGGCCAGCACGGAGCGATCGCGGCAGACCACCATCGAGTGGATGATGCTCTGGGGGTGCAGGACCACCTTGATCTGCTCCGGACGCAGGTTGAACAGCCAGCGGGCCTCGATGACTTCCAGCGCCTTGTTCATCATGGTGGCCGAATCGACCGAGATCTTGCGCCCCATCACCCAATTGGGATGGGCACAGGCCTGGTCTGGCGTGATCTGCGCAAACGTGAGCGGATCGCGATCGCGGAACGGTCCGCCCGAGGCGGTCAGCACGATGTGGTCGATGCGCTGGCCCCAGGTGGCGGCGTCTTCAGGCAGGCACTGAAAGATGGCCGAGTGTTCGCTGTCAATGGGCAGCAAGGTGGCTCCGCCATCGCGCACGGCCTGCATGAACAGGGCCCCACCGACCACCAGGGCCTCCTTGTTGGCCAGCAACAGTCGTTTGCCGGCACGGGCGGCGGCCAGGCATGGCGCCAGACCTGCTGCGCCCACGATGGCCCCCATGACCACATCCACCTCGGGGTGTGAGGCGATGTCGCACAGCGCCTGCTCACCCGACAGCACCTCGGTGCTCAGCCCGGCAGCGCGGACCTCGTCACGCAAGCGACCGGCCGCCGCCGCATCGGACATGACCACCAGACGAGGGCGCCAGGTCAGGCACTGCGCCAGCAAGGCGTCCACCCGCTGACCGCCCGCCAAGGCGAACACCTCGTAGCGATCGGGGTGGCGCGCCATCACGTCCAGCGTGTTGGTGCCGATCGATCCGGTCGAGCCCAGCACACAGACCTTCTGGCGTGTGGTCATGGCGTGTCGCTCCTGTGGTTCAACCATGACACAAGGTCATGAGGGCCAATGACACCGGCAGCACCGGCAGCAAGGCATCGATGCGATCGAGCACACCACCATGCCCGGGCAGCAACTGGCTGCTGTCCTTGGCCCCCGCCTGGCGCTTGACCAGGGATTCGAACAGGTCGCCCACCACGCTCAAGCCCGTCAAAGCCAGAACCGACAGCACCAGCCCCACGGGGCCCATGCCCATGAGCAAATGGCTGTAAAGGCTGGGGGAGTCACCCCCCACCTCACGGTCAAACGTGATCCACAGGGCGCTGAGCAACAGGGTGGCCAGCATGCCGGCGACCACGCCCTCCCAGCTCTTGCCGGGGCTGATGCCGGGCGCCAGCTTGCGCCGCCCGAAGGCTCGGCCACCAAAGTAGGCGCCGATGTCGGCGGCCCAGACCAGACACAGGGTGGACAGCAGGAAGTTCAAGCCGTGGAGCTTGGCCTCGCTCAGAGCCAACCACGCCATCACCAGCAAAACCAGCCCCAGGACGGCGCGCAAGGCCATGGGCACCTCGCGCCAGTGGGTCGGCCCGTAGCGAAGCGCCAGCGCGCCCCCAACCACCCAGAGCACGGCTGCGGCCCACCAGATCGTCGCCGGGATCAAAAAGCCCACCAGCGGCTCGCCCAGTTGGTGGACATGCGGCGCCATGGTGGCGACCGCTGAGCCCGGGGCCTCGGCAAGCACGGGCAACTGCCAGCGTTGTGCCAGCACCAGGCAGCCACCGACCACGCCGAACCCCAGGATCCAGGCCTTGGGGCCAGGCGCCTCATTCAGACGTGCCCATTCCCAGCCCGCTGCGCCAATGAAGATCAGGCTGAGCAAGGCAAAGGGCCACAGGGCATCGGCCCACAAGGTGGGCAGCAGGATCGCCATGAGGAGCAATGCGGTGATGACGCGTTGTTTGAGCAAACGGTTCTCCTCAGGCTTCGTTGTTGGGGGGGGCCACGTCGGCACCGACATCGCCAAATCGACGCTCACGTCCGGCGTAAGCCGCCAGGCAACGATCCAGCTCTGTCGCGTCAAAATCGGGCCAGAGGCAGTCGGTGAACACCAGCTCGGCGTAGGCACTCTGCCAGAGCAGGAAATTGGACAGGCGGACCTCGCCACCCGTGCGGATGAACAGATCCGGGTCGGGCGCATAGCTCATGGCCATGTAGCGCGACAAGGTCTGCTCGTCCATCTGGTCGGGCAAGACGCCTGCCTTCATGGCCTGCTGGCAGGCCTGGATGATGTCCCAGCGACCACCGTAGTTGAAAGCCACCGTCAGGACCAGGCGCTCGTTGTGCGCCGTCTTGGTGGCCGCATCCAGCAAGGCGTCTCGCACTTTGGGCGCCACCGTGGTCAGGTCCCCGGCAATGCGGATGCGCACACCGTCGGCGCTCAGCCGGGTCAGGTGCTTGGACAGCGCAACCAGCAACAGGCTCATGAGGCCGGAGACCTCTTCCTCGGGGCGCTTCCAGTTCTCCGACGAGAACGCAAACACCGTCAGGTAAGCGATGCCTCGGTCTGCACTGGCCTGCACCACCTTGACCAGTGCGTCCACGCCGGCCTTGTGCCCCATGCCGCGAGGCATCAGGCGCTTGCGCGCCCACCGGCCATTGCCATCCATGACGATGGCCACATGGCGAGGAATGCTGGAGGGCTCAGGCTGGGTCATGGTGGTCATGCACGAAGTGGTGATCAGGACGTGAGGGCCGCAAAGGCCGGTTCATGAATGGCAAAAGGCGGCCAGGCCGCCTCAGGCTTCAGGGACAAAGCCCGGATGCGGCATCGGTCAGACCGCCATGATTTCGGCCTCTTTGGCCTGCACCAGCTTGTCGATGTCGACGATGGTCTTGTCGGTCAGCTTCTGCACTTCGTCTTGCGAGCGACGGTCTTCGTCTTCGGTGATGGCCTTGTCCTTGAGCAGCTTCTTGGCTTGCTCATTGGCCTCGCGGCGCAGGTTGCGCACAGCGATCTTGGCATCTTCACCGGCCGATTTGACGACCTTGGTGAGCTCCTTGCGGCGCTCTTCGGTCAAGGCGGGCATCGGCACACGGATCAGCTCGCCCACAGTGGCGGGGTTGAGCCCCAGGTCGGACTCACGGATGGCTTTTTCGATCTTGGCGCCCATGCCCTTTTCCCAGGGCTGAACGCCAATGGTGCGGGCATCGATCAGGCTGACGTTGGCCACCTGGCTGATGGGCACCATCGAGCCGTAATAGTCCAGCTGAACCTGGTCCAGGATGCCGGGGTGGGCACGGCCAGTGCGAATCTTGGCCAATTCATTCTTGAAGGCATCGATGGACCGGGCCATCTTTTGCTCTGCGTTTTTCTTGATGTCTGCAATGCTCATGGGATGCTCCATTCGGATGCGTCGAGACGCGATGAACTGTCACGACCAACGCGACACAGGCCGCGCTGGCTGAACAAACGGACTCAGACGTGCACCAGGGTGCCTTCGTCTTCGCCCATCACCACGCGCTTGAGTGCGCCGGGCTTGAAAATCGAAAAAACCTTCAGGGGCAGATTCTGATCCCGGCACAGCGCAAACGCCGTGGCGTCCAGCACTTGCAGGTTCTTGATCAGCGCCTCATCAAAGGTGATGCTGGTGTAACGGGTGGCCGTCGGGTCCTTTTTGGGATCGGCGGTGTACACGCCATCGACCTTGGTGGCCTTGAGCATGATCTCGGCGCCGATCTCGGCCCCCCGCAAGGCAGCCGCCGTGTCGGTGGTGAAGAACGGGTTGCCGGTGCCTGCAGCGAACACCACCACCTTGCCCTCTTCGAGGTACTGCAAGGCCTTGGGACGCACGTAAGGCTCGACCACCTGGTCAATGCTGATGGCGGACATGACGCGAGCGGTCATGCCTTCCTGGCGCATGGTGTCGGCCAGGGCGAGTGAATTCATCACCGTGGCCAGCATGCCCATGTAGTCTGCCGTGGCCCGGTCCATGCCGACCGAACCACCGGCCACGCCGCGGAAGATGTTGCCGCCGCCGATGACGACCGCCACTTCACAACCCAGCGACGTGACCTCCTGAATTTCCTTGACCATGCGAACGATGGTCGCGCGATTGATGCCGTAGGCATCGTCGCCCATCAGGGCCTCGCCGGAGAGCTTCAGAAGGATGCGCTTGTAGGCTGCCATGCAATCGTCCTTTTTGTCGGTGGGAAGCAGGTCTCGGCAGACGGTTGCCTGGCGAGCGAGCTTCACTTTGGAGTGAAAACCTGGCCAGAGGGTTCCCCGGCCTTTCGATGCAACAAGGGGGCCGATCAGCCCCCTTGTTTGGTGCCGGGTTACTGACCCTTGGCAGCGGCCAGCGTGGCTGCCACTTCTGCGGCGAAGTCTTCCTGCTTCTTCTCGATGCCTTCACCCACGGTGAACATCGTGAAGCCCTTGACAACCGTGTTGGCTGCCTTCAGGTATTGCTCGACGGTTTGCTTGCCGTCAGCGGCCTTCACGAAGACCTGGTTGAACAGCGAGACTTCCTTGAGGTACTTCTGAACGGCGCCTTCGATCATCTTGGCAGCGATGTCAGCGGGCTTGCCCGACTCGGCAGCCTTGGCCGTGGCCACGCTGCGTTCGACTTCGATCAGCTCGGCTGGCACATCAGCCGACGACAAGGACACAGGCTTCATGGCAGCAATGTGCATGGCCAC
>DAORJC010000041.1:0-19989 GCA_035438885.1 Aquabacterium sp.
CCAGCCGCGCCATACTCGTTGCGTTGAACCACCGCGTCAGCGGTTTAGTTCAACGAACGTTAGATATCACATGCACTCCATGAACTATTCCGATTATTTTCACTATCTAGAGCAGGCTATTGCAGAGGCGATAAGGGATTGCTTCCCGTACGACTGGGAGGAAAATCATATTTCTTTTTCAATTACGAACGCACTCTTCAAAAAGAACCAAAAGGTTTCGCTGGACGGCCTCGATCGCCCGTTCAAAATTTTGTGGGATGCAAGAAAGCTACGAAAACCGGCGGAAACGGACTTTGGGGATATTGCCGTTATTGTGCGTTTGACCACGTGGGCGGGAGAAACAATTGAGGGTGTTGGATTGCTTGAAGCGAAACGACGCGATGCTGGGAAAAACACATTTTCTGCTACAAAGCTGAGCCAGTTAAAGCACATTTCATCCAAAGCACCATCCGCTCGCCTGATGTTGTATGACTACGAGAATGTATCCTCTTGCATGGACAATTGGTCCATTCAGTTTGAAGACCATCATTACCGCCGTAGATATGGCCTGGTTCAGCCATATACACACTGCACCTGCCTCCCTGTTGGAATTGCGATTCAACAAGGGAAGTTCACAACGGACTTACACAAGTTCGGAGTCCCATTGCCCTACCAATTAGTTGGTCGATATTTCAGAGGTTTTGACCTTGAGCTTGACCCTAAAACCGTAGCAGCTGCAAAAGGGAATGCGCTGAAGCACGGAGGAGCAAGAACACTACTGCTTGTGGGAGTTTCTACAGGTACGGCAGAACCAGAATTGCCGGAAGTTAATGGAAATCTCTATGGCTCAACTGATGATATCTAACCTTTCGGTCAACCGGACCTGCCGCAAGCGGCAGTCCGGTTACCTCCAACGTTAGGCCTCAGAGAAGAGACATGAACGACATCGCAGCACTCATTTCTGCCATTGCGTCACTTCTGTGGCCGCTTTTCGCGTTCGCAGTATTGGCACTTTATAGAAAACAGCTTGGCGACCTCATCGCTCGCTTTCGAAAGGGGAAGCTGCTAGGTCAAGAGTTCGAACTGGACGAGTCGCTGAACAAGCTGGAGCAATCCGCTACAGCTGTGGCTGAAGAAGTTGCTGCACTTCCGGCGTCAGTAACGAATGACGGCCCCATAGATCCCACCGATGACCCAAGCGGCGCCATCCTGCGCGAGGCAAGTCGATCTCCTAAAGCTGCGCTTTTATTGCTGGCGTCTGAGCTAGAACGTCAGGCGCGGCAGCTACTGGCAAGCGTTGGCCATCTCAAAGGCCAAAAATTCGTGCCGCTGTCGCAGGCACTTGAGGTTCTTCAAAAACAGTTTGGTGGCTTGCCCGGGCACATTCCAAGTTCGCTCAAGCTCTTCTGGGAGGTTCGAAACCGCCTCGTACACGGGGGGCAAGCAGACGACGAAGAGATTCTTCGAGCAATCGACTCCGGAATCACAATTCTCAAAGCTCTTCGAGCATTTCCACGAGAAACAAATTACGTCTATCACCCAGGTGTTGAGGTTTTTAAAGACCCCGGTTGCAGCATACCTTGGCAGAACACCAAAGGCGTGATCCTGGAAACAGAAACCCCAGGCGGCACGCAGCGCTTCTTCCGGATATTTCCTACAACACGCGCCCACTTCCAAACCGGAAGGCGGGTTGCTTGGGAATGGGGCAGCGGCACCATTTGGAACGACGCTTGGTACAAAGATCCTGACTCAGGCGAGATCAAGTTGGCTTGGAACAGCTCCATGGAGTTTGTTGGAAGGCATCTGGAAGATGTGTAGCCAAAGCCGTAGTCCAAGTGGGCGCGCCTTGCGTTAGGCCTTAAAAGTTGGGGTGCGCCCATCATTTGAAAAGCAATCATGGAAAACCTAGAGATATTCAAGCATATTGATCGACTCAAGCTAGCAGTTGAGGGGGCTCAAGGCGACTATCCGCGCACTCAGGGAGTGAAAGCGCAAATCACCGAGTTTCTCTCCCTGACTGCAGGACCAAAAAGCTCTTTCCTGCAGCTCGTGCAAACTGCGCCTACCTCAATGCCACATTTGGGTTTTCGACTTGTTGCCGCACTTGACAGCTTCAAGGAATACATTGAATCAGGTCTTCATTCGCGAATCAGTCCCCAACGAAAAGTTCAGATCGATGTTGTATCTGATTTCTTAGAGCAGGCACAGCATCTGTTAAATGGCAAGGGCGTACATCCGGCAGCCCCAATCGTCCTTATTGGTGCAACCCTCGAAGAATTCCTTCGCAATTGGATCGAAGGAACAGATCTGTCGCTAGGTCAGAAAAAGCCCTGCTTGGATACCTACGCGCAAGTTCTACTGGCAGCAGATTTGATTAGTAAGCAAGATATGAAAGACATAACAGCTTGGGGGGGGTTACGCAATCATGCTGCGCATGGGGAGTGGGCCGAAGTCTCGGAAAAGCAGCGCGCTGCCATAATGCTAGACGGCGTGAACTTGTTCATGCGCAAACATGGTGGTTAGCCTGTACCAGAAAAAGGCGTTTGGCCGCTTGCCCGACTTTTTTGGACACTCGAACCATACGACCCTGGAGTGAATTTGCCCATCCCTGCCTTCGCGCCTCCGCCTAACATTGCGTTGCAGCTGACGCCAACAGCTTCGCTGTTGGTGCCCTGCGCTGCGCTCCGGCGCCGCTGAACTTGGCGTTAGGCTTCTTGGCTGAGCGCCCTTAACCAATGAGAGAAAATCCATGTTCCCAATATTTGAACAGGGCGAAGGAAGAGGAATAGGCCATATTTTTGATGGGTTTATTGAGCGCTTTGACGAGATATGTCAAAAACATCTAGCTGATGGGCGAGCGCGATCCTTTGCATTCATTCTTTACGACTTCCGAGATATGGCTTTTAGGACCTTGCTCAAGGAGCATGATGTGTTCACAAAGCTAGATCGTTTGTCAGGCCGAAATCTCAGCGTTTTCTATCTGCATAGCGCGGACAGACGAACTGCCGGCAGGTTCAATACAGAATTTCTTGAAAAACTAGAGCTTCAATCCGGGGTCGAGCTACCATGTGTTGTTTTCTTCAATCACACGGAACAAGGCATCAAAGATGTTCAGGTGGCTGAACTCAACTCCAGAAATCCAGTTCACGCATTTCAAGAGTTGTACACAGCTATAGATAACTACATAAAAAATCCAGAAATCAAAATACCTAGCGATTTCAAGGCGCTAAAAATAGTCGTCAGTTCTGCAAAGTTCATAGCCAAAGAGGCTTTCAGGGCGGCCTTGAAAGAAGGCTTTGGCCGTATTTTTTGAGTGTGTTTTCTGAATGAGAAGCCAAACATCTATCCGCAGCCAAACTGGTTGGTCAAGCCGACACCAACAAGCTCCGCTTGTTGGTGTCCTCCGCAATTCGTGCTCCGGTGCGGCTTACCGCGGGCGTTAGGCGCTTCATTTTCCCGTCGCTCAGATTGGGCTGCCACTCTCAACCAACAGATTCAACTCGTGTACAAGTTGCTAATTATTTTCATTGTCTCTGCAGCGCTTGCTGGATGTTCAACCTTGCAGAGATCAGCAGAAATTTCCTTCCGCGGAGAGCATCTTGGTTCGCTACCATCAACAGGCATGCGCAAGCTTGAAAAATTCAACCCAGACATTGATGTGGCAATTGATGATCTATCCGACGGGTATGTCAAATATAACGAAGTTCACAAACTTGGCCAATCAAACGTCGAAAACGTTGTTTATCAATATTACAAAAATCGCCTCTACCAGGTAAAAATAAATTTAGAATCAAGGCGCCCCGGCTCCTGCTTGGAGATGGACGAAATAAAAATGGCACTCGAAGAAACCAATGGGATATCGATGCAATGGGTTCAGAAGGATTTCATATCAAGAACATTCATTGCACAATGGAGGGGCCGTGATTCTTGGGTTACCTATATGTGCTACCCAACCGACGCAACCAACACCATCCTCCTAGAAGAAACCAAGATTAGATCGGAATTAGAAGATGCACTTGAGGCCCTGGAATCAAAAAAATCCAAAAGTCGCGCCATGAGAATAGAAAAAGATCTAAAATGAACCCACAAGCCCCGCAGAGATATGAAGGCAATTTCTTTTAGAAGGCGGCGCAGATTCACACGTGAAATGCAACACCCCGCCTACGCTCTCCAACCTAACAGGTTGGTCAAGTCGATGCCCACAAGCTCCGCTTGCGGATACCCTCCGTGCTTCGCACTCCGGTGCGGCTTACCGCGTGCGTTAGGCCTCACAGCATAAGAACCAGCAGGAGACGTAATGGCAGTTGATCTAGCAAGTGTAATTACCGGAGGTGCGATAGGGCTAATGGGAGGCATTGGTGGAGTTTTTCTTGGTCATCATTTATCCCAACGACGGGATAGAGCCAGCAGAAAGATTGAAGGCCTCCGACAGGTTGTGGCAGAAATCAATCGTTTCAGTCGTATTGCCCTGTTCTTCGAACAACAAATCAATTTGGCTTCACGAGATCAAGACACCGAAGGGATAGCCAAAAAACTCATTGGCGTAGCTGAGTGGCAGAAGGCAACGCATGAACTCCAAGAGGCACACTGGAGATTCCCCGCTATGTCGTATCTGCCAGATTCAACGAGCAGCTTCCATGAGCTCGATCGGTTGATTGGGTACATCATGGACCCATATGCTAGAACGAAATCGCCAGATTTAGACATGTCAAGTGAGGAAGCATGGGAGCAGTTCCAAAACGTGTCTAGTCACATCCAATCTTTGGTCGCGGTAGAACTTAGGAAACTAGCATGACAAAACTTGGCCTAACGGGCCTTGGGCGCTTGCCCGGCTTTTGTAGACACTCGAACCTAAAGCATCAGGAGTGAACTTGCCTTACCTTGCCTTCGCGCCCCAGCCTAACATTGCGTTGCAGCTGACGCCAACAGCTTCGCTGTTGGAGCCCTACGCTGCGCTCCGGCGCCGCTGAAGTTGGCGTTAGGCCGCGCATAACACACTCATATAGATTCGATTGGACACCATAGGAGACACATTGGCTGGCAAAATTCCAAGAACCATTTTTAGGCTTGTTGAGCCGGCTGTATGGAGCCTCGCGGCGCGCCTCTTGATCCTAACCACGGATCGAAAAGGCTCAGCGAAGGCAAAGCCAACAGTCGCAACGTTCTACGAAACCGGGATAGTCACGTCGCTCTATGAGGCCATGCTGATGAGTTCGGTACTCAGCAACTACGATATCCGCCATGAGGAACCTTATAAAAACCCGGGAAAGAGAGGGGCACCAAAGCAAGTTGATCTTTGGCTACGTCCCTACAACGGCGGAAACCCGATACTTATCGAAGCCGGAGACTTCTCACCCGGAAAAGTTCATCGAGATTTGGCAAAGCTGAAGCGCCTTAACCCAAAAGGATCAAACTGGTTCTTAGCTTTCATTCGCAAACCTCCCAAGAGCGCTGACCCTTTGCTTGAACTTCAACGAAGCTTCAAAAGAAAAGGCGGACTCGATGCAACAAAAGTCAAAATGGAAACGGTGCTTGTCACCTCGTTTGATGTATTCAGGCCGAATGGCATTCCGGATAAATTTGGTGTTGCCTTGCTTCGTGCGCTATGACACTCACGTTAGCAGCTCGTGCGACATTCTTGTCTGCAATGAACTGCTGTTTCACACATGAAGTGCCACATCCAAAAACAATATCCGTGGCCTAACATTACGGTCAAGCGGGCGCCAACATGGGCCATGCCTTCGGCATCTTCATGGCCCATGTCGGTGCCCTGCACTCGCTGCGCTCCTTCCGGCGCCGCTTACCTTGGGCGTTGGGCCTCATAGTCATGCCTCGCAACTTATTTAACGCATCACTGTTGGTTTTTCTTGTTGCTTGCTTTTCGCCGTCCTTAGCAGATGACAGCCTCCCTGCTGTAGACCGTTTGAAGTCCTGCGACCCGACTGTGGCTCAGTCAGCAGCGATTGAAATCCTGAATGATCCTAAGGCGCTTCATGACCCTTTTGAGATGTTCTGGCCAGCACTCATCCTTTTTCAGAGCGGCCAGAAGGATGACGGAGTCTTCTGGTTCTATGCTGCGCAGCTTCGTGTCCGATACCAAATTGCATTTCAAAATGGCGACCGCGGTCAACTGCTGCAAATCATGTTAATGACAGTCGGCCCGCCAATCAACAACTACGCCTTCCACGATGTTGCCAATCTTGATCGCCAGCTGGCGCGTGTATTGGAATGGGATAGGAATACACCGAACCCCTTAAGAGAAAGCGCGCGTACTGGAGACATCGACGCTCAGATCGAAAAAATTTATTCTGATTTTCGCGATCTTCGATTAAAGCTACTTGCGGAAAGGGGTGACCTTGAGCAGAAGGCTAAAGCGGAGGCGGTGCAGATTGAACAGATGTATGCGTACATGCGTTCTGGACCTTGTCAGCCGGGCGTGCCAGACCCTGCGTACGACAATAGAACCATCAAAATGGAAGAAAATGCACTACCAGAGTTCATAAAGAAGCAAAAGGACATACTGCGGATGGTTGGGGCCATCAAGTACGTGGGGGTTGCTTCTTACACAACGGATAAGCAGCTCAGGTTGCCTAGTCGATATACCGTATCAGTACGGGGGGCAAAAAAAGAGCTCTATGCCGAGGTCAAGGTTTCGAGGTCTGGAGGCAATGCAAATTTTGTGTTGCTTTGCACTTCATCTCTTTCTCTCGGAAAGCGTGAGGCCTTCAAGGATGTCTGCGCAAAATAATCACGCGGGGCGTATTTTAGAATAGTGGATTGACATCTAAATTGCAATACCTTGGCCCGCCCTCCACGCGCAAACATGAAACCCTACTTGGCCCCCAGCGAATTCATCGACTTCAACCACCCAGACGTCGCCCGGCAAGCGCATGACCTGGCAGGCCAAAGCTCGACCACCCACGACCTGATCAAGCGTTGCTTTGAATTTGTGCGAGACCAGATCAAACACAGCGCCGACTTCAAGTTCAACCCGGTCACCTGCAAGGCGTCTGACGTTTTGCGGCATGGCACGGGCTATTGCTACGCCAAAAGCCATTTGCTGGCGGCGCTGCTGCGGGCCAACGGGGTGCCCACGGGGCTTTGTTACCAGCGGCTGTCGGTTCAGGGGCAGGGCGCGCCTTATTGCCTGCACGGCCTGAACGCCGTCTGGTTGCCTGAGCTGGGCTGGCATCGCATCGATGCACGGGGCAACAAGCCTGGCGTGAACGCCCAGTTTGCGCCGCCGCTGGAGGCGCTGGCCTTTCCCGTGCTGGATCCCCACGAGCGTGACCTGCCCGAGGTGTGGGCCGAGCCTTTGCCGGTGGTCATTGCAGCGCTGACCCAATACACCACCCACGATCAGGTGCTTCAAAACCTGCCGGACATCGAGTTGTGGGCTCACTCACCATCCAAGGACGCATCGTGTCGCACAAGCACCTGAAAACCGCCTACTGGGTCAGCCTGGCCTTGGCCATCGCTAGCCTGGCCGCACTGGGCATCATCGACCAGCAGCTCAAAACGGCGGCGTCACCGCTGGGCATCGTCTCTTTTGAGCTGTGCGCCTACAACGCCTCTTGCCCGGCCGCGATCTCGGCGTGGAGCGCCCAGGCACAGCTCATGGCGTCCATGGGCCTGGGGCTGGATTACCTGTTCATGGTGGCCTACCCGGCGGCCATCTGCTTGGGCCTGCTGTTGCTGGCGCCGCGCTTGCCCCGCTCGATGCGCACCGTGGCCACTGTGCTGGCTTGGGTCGTGTGGGTCGCCGGCTTTGCCGATGCGGTCGAGAACTACCACCTGTTCCAGATGCTGCTGGGCCACCCCGTGGCCGATCACCAATGGCCCGCCACCCTGGCCGCGTCCATCAAGTTTGTGGCTCTGGTGCCGGCTTTGTTGGTGTGGCTGGTGGGGGCGGTGATGGTGCGCTGGGGGCGGTCATGAGCGCGGTTGTCCTTGGGCGGCTGCCAGTCGTCGCCAGAGGCGCGGCCATTGCTCGTCAGACCACGAGACAAAA
Source organism: Aquabacterium sp. (assembly GCA_035438885.1). Classification (GTDB taxonomy): domain Bacteria; phylum Pseudomonadota; class Gammaproteobacteria; order Burkholderiales; family Burkholderiaceae_C; genus Aquabacterium. The sequence continues at coordinate 7,991 of DAORJC010000041.1, forward strand.
CGCGACGATGCCCCGCCACCTCCTAGTCGCCTTCCTCCTTGGCGTCTTGCCCAGTCTTCATGTCGCATCCGCGAGCGAACTCGTGACCTTGGTCGCGGCTGGGCGAGCACGAAGCTTCTATTTGTACTTTGAAGCCCAAGTGGACCTGACCCGGAAGCCCAACCCCATGGTGGAAAAGGGAAGGGTCATTGCCGTCGACCAGAAGGTATCTGATGGCTTTAAAGAGTTTGAATGCACAGGCGATACGGACATGACCAGCCAGTTCATGGCGTCAGGCTATGGAAAAGGCACGGAGGGAACCGTGCTGGAATTCAACTGCGGAAGTGGGCACCGCTTTCTGTTCACCATGTCTCCCCTGCTTCAAGCCATGGACTGTGGCCAGAACAAGATGGTGGGGACAAAGGCGCTGGCAATTGCCGCCAGCTTCGGGCATCAAGCGTTCTGTCTAGAGGACTGGCGAGGGAGGAAAAATGCCCGTGAAGAATTCCTGTCTTTATCCAAAAAGCCCGACCATTAAAAAATGGTGGGTCGCTCATTTTTGAATCCGCCACTGATCACCATGAGATACATCAGATTATTCGCAATCTGCGGCACCGCGCTCGCCCTCATCACCGGTTGTGCAGGACCGGCCGCTCAGGACGATGCTTGCACCTCACCTTTGACTGACACGGTGCTCAACGCCTGTGTCGTGACCAAGGACGCGCTGTGGCGAGGTGGCAAGCCCAGCGCCGAGGGTGCATCGGCGCTCATTGCTGGCGGTGTCAGGAGCATCGTCAACCTGGAGATGCTGCACGACGACCTGGACGCTTTGACCCAAGCCCGGCCGGCGCTGAGCGCGCCTCAAGCAGTGGACTACTTCCGCATCCGGGCCTGGGAGCCCAATGTGCTCATTGCTCCAGCGCTGCTCGATTCGCACATTGCGGAGTTTCTGGCCATCACGCGCACGCAAGCCAAGCCGATCTACGTGCACTGCAGGTCGGGGCAGAACCGAACCGGCGTGATGGTGGCGGCGTACAGAATCATGGAAGAGGGCGTGAGCCCAGAGGTCGCCATCTCCGAGATGGAGAAGTACCAGGGGATCTGGTTTGATCAATACGCGGACTACCTGCGGGAGCTCCATGGGCCGCGTCGGGCCAGGATCGAATCCATGATCCCGGCGTTTGCATCGGCGGTGAAGCAAGACGCAAAGCTGGTGTGTTCCAGCGGTGGTTGCGTCAGGAAGTGAGATGGCCTGTGCGGGCTGGGGGCTTGTAAAAAATACGGCAATGCCGTAGTGTCTGCCTGCAAAAGCTTGCCCACTTCCTTCCTGGTGGAGTTGAAGCAAGGAGTCGACGATGCCGTCTGAAATCGAGAAATTCCAAAATGACCTGCTTGAGTCCGTCAAGCAGATGAAACGTGGTGAAGCCGTGCGAACCACGCAGGTCAAGCTGCCGGAGGCCGCAGAGGCTCGAGCAAAATCCGGCCTGTCTCAGCAGGCATTTGCTTTGCTTTTGGGCGTCTCAGCCAGAACGCTGCAAGACTGGGAGCAGGGGCGCAGGTCACCCACCGGCGCAGCCAAGACACTGCTTCGTGTCGCCGTAGCACATCCAGAGGTTTTGAAAGAGTTGCACACCTGATTCATTGCAACCGAGGGGGGTACCTCAATTTTGAATCCGTCGAGCCAAAGATCGATGTCGGCCCGGGCTTTCGGGAGTACTGCACCCGGCATCCGAGTCATCGGCTTCCGCAAGGCCAACTCTCGTGAGGCAAGTCGTTATGCCAAAGTCCAAGCCGCTGATTGATCCACACGGAGAAGTCCGAGAACTCTCCATGGCTGAGATCAAGCAAATGCGACCAGCATCTGCTGTGTTGCCTGCAACGCTCCAGGCCAAGCTGCGCGCCCGTGGCACGGCAATCCGAAAGCCAGGAGTTTGACAAGGCGTACCTATTGGCGTACGCTTTATGGCTGAGGAGTTCATCATGCAAATACTCTCTGCCAGCGAAGCACGCGCCAACCTCTATCGCCTGATGGATCAGGCGGCTGAGTCGCATCAGCCCATCACCATTGCTGGCAAACGCCATGACGCTGTGCTCTTGTCTGCAGAGGACTGGCAAGCCATTCAGGAGACGCTTTACTTGCTCTCTGTGCCTGGCATGCGTGAATCCATCAAGGAAGGGATGGCCGAACCTGTTGATGCTTGCGCCAAGGAGCTTGACTGGTGAGTTGGGACGTCGTTTACGCCAAGCACGCGCAAAAAGACGCTCAGAAACTTGCAGCAAGTGGACTGAAGGCCAAAGCCCAAGAGCTTCTGGCCCTCATCAAAGAGAATCCTTTCCAAAACCCGCCTCCGTACGAGAAGCTGGTCGGCGATCTTTTGGGCGCCTATTCCCGGCGAATCAACATTCAGCATCGCCTTGTTTACGAAGTGCTGCAAGAGCAGAAGATCGTGAAGGTGCTGCGCATGTGGTCGCACTACGAATGAGGCCAGGGGCGCTGTCACCATGAGTCACCTCGGAATCATCGCAACCTGCGGCATCGCGCTCGCTTTCATCACCGGTTGTGCCGGGCCGTCTGCTCAGGATGATGCCTGTGCGTCTCCTCTGACGGACACGGTGCTCAATGCCTGTGTCGTGACCAAGGATGTGCTTTGGCGAGGCGGCAAACCGAACGCCGAGGGTGCCTCAGCGCTCATCGCCAGCGGGGTCAAGAGCATCGTCAACCTGGAGATGCTGCATGACGACCTGGACGCTCTGGCCCAAGCCCGGCCGGCACTGAGTGCACCTCAACAAGTCGGCTATTTCCGCATACGGGCCTGGGAGCCCAATGTGCTCATCGCACCAGCACTGCTCGACTCGCACATCGCGGAGTTTCTGGCCATTGTGCGCACGCAAGCCAAACCGATCTACGTGCACTGCCGGTCGGGTCAGAACCGAACCGGCGTCATGGTGGCGGCGTACAGGATTCTGGAGGAGGGCGTGAGTGCCGAAGCCGCCATCGGTGAGATGGAGAAGTACCAGGGGATCTGGTTTGATCAATATGCGGACTACTTGCGGCAATTGGATGGGCCGCGTCGGGCCAGGATCGAATCCATGATCCCAGCGTTCGCATTGGCGCTCAAGCATGACGCAAAGCTGGTGTGTTCCAAGGGTGGTTGCGTCACGAGGTGAGATGCATGGACATCACCCCTGGTTCTTGAGGGTGGCTGGTGTGGCCTAGGTGCGTCGGTGTCATCAGGTGGCTGTGGCAAGATCCAGCCCCTGGAATGCAACGCCCAGATGAGTTGCAGCCGACATTACAAACACTGGAGGCTTCCAATGTCAGTCAACCCTCAACTCAGGGTGCTGGTCACCTGCGTCATGGCCGTGCTGGCCTCATCCTCGGCCACTGCACGAACCTGGTATTTCTCGTCCAGCGCGGGCAACGACACCACCGCGAATAACTCCCAGAGCACGCCCTGGCTAACCCTGGCCAAGCTGCAGACACTCAAGCTGGCCGATGGTGACGAGATCGCTTTGCGCTGTGGGGATGTCTGGCACGAAACCCTGACCCTCAGCGCCAGTGCCAACGGCACGGGCAAGTATGTGCTCAGAAGCGAGGACTGTGTTGCCAAGGCCAAACCCAGCATCCGCGGCTCGGTGAAGCTCACGAACCTGAGCTGGACCTCGGACGGCGCAGGCGTGTATCGGACCAGCATCCCCGCGGGCCTCTCGCCCGCCCAGGCTTTCTTCGGCGGCGTGCATTACACGCTCGCTCGGATGCCCAATGCCAACAATGCCTTCGAAGAGCCGAACAACTACGCCCTGGCCAACGGTGCCAGCGGCAACACCATTCAGGTCAAGCCCAACACCACCGAGCGGCAACTGCTGGATGCCAACGCAGCGGATGTCAAAGGCGCCACCATCTATGTGCGGCCCCAGGCCTGGCTGACGCTGCAGGGCACGATTGACGCCGACTACAGTGCAGGCACGCTGGTCATCAACCAGCAACTCAAGAACTCTGACGGCTACCTGCCTGCGTCCACGGGGCCAGGGTTTGGTGCTGGCAGCGGCTACATCCTGGAGAACAAGCGCTGGATGCTGGATGTGCCTGGCGAGTGGTACTACAACCCGACCACCGGCGTGCTTTACCTCAAGCCCAAGAACGGCGGCACGCCGCCAGCCACCGCGGAGCTCACCACCGCCGCCAGCGTGGTCACCTTGAATGGCCTGAACAACTTCACCATGCGCAACATTGATGTCAGGCATGGTGTCGTTCATGGTATCCAGGCGATTGACACCAATCAGATCAAGCTGGATGCGCTGTCCGTCTCTTACACCGCCGTCGGCAAAGACACGAACCTGTGCACCATGGCCGGCGTGTACATCGGTCCTCGCAGGCCAGTGAGCGTCATTGCGGGATGCGCGCCCACGTCGTCCTACTTGCTCAGTTCAAGCGCGACCGTCCAGAACTCCCGTTTCCTGACCAATGGCAAATCGGATCTGTGGGTGGACACGCCAAACTCCACCGTCTCCAACAACACCTTCGGTGCCACGGGCTTGGTCGGCTACGCCAGCACGGTCCTGGCCGCATTGCAGCTCAGCGCGTCCACGTCCAGCGCGAAAGCCTTGGCGTCAGGCAACACCTTTGCCTCGGTCGGCTACCACGCGATCTCCTTCAACAGCGACAACGGTGGCGTGGTGACGGTCAGCGGCAATGTGATCGACACCTACTGCGTTCGCCATGCCGATTGCGGCGGCATCTACACCTTCAATGGGGGCTTCAACAACTCGACGCCCAAATCTCCAGTGGGTGGCAAGCACAGCATCAAGGGCAACTTCATCAAGAACGGCCAGGGCGACTACACCGGCCAGAACTTGCCCAGCAGCAGCCACCTGGTGGCGGGCATCTATCTGGACGAGTTCACCAACAACACGACGGTGGAAGCCAACGTGATTGATCTGGCGGGCATCGGGATCTACCTGAACAGCGCCTATGGCAATGCACTGACCAGGAACTGGGTGCACGGCGCCCGAAGGACGGGTTTCCTGGGTGCCGATGGTGGCCACGGTGGCGGTTACCTGCGGGGCAACAGCTTGAGCGGCAACTACTTTCATGCCTTCAACCATTTTGTGCTGGACAACGGCCAGCCGCGCCCCCGCCAGTCGGCGGGCGTGTCTCAGGCATGGATGAACTTCAGCGCCGATCCTGCCGCACTGTTCCGGACTCTCAGCGCGCCCAATGCCTGTGTGACCGACGCGGAATGCGCCATGCGCCGCCTGCCCAATGTGGTCAGCAGCAACACGGCCGTCGATGCGGGCAGCAAGACCACGCAGTGGCGCGTCATGACCGGTGCCGGAGACGACAGCTACTACACCCACGATGTGGGCCAGTGGACGTGGCAACAGATCACGAACAGCAGTTTCGAGGCACTGACGGAGCTGGCCCGCCCCAAGCTGGTGAACCTCGCCACGCCGGCCACCAGGCTGCTGGATTCGAACTTCGACTCCAGCACCAGCCCCTGGTTCATTCAAGGCGGCGCGGCCAATGGCGCCATCACGCTCAGCGCTGAGGCTGGCTGTGTGGGCCAATGCGCGCTGGTGAACTACCTCAACAATGGCTTGGGCGCGTCGCTCTACAGTGGTGACCTGTCCTTCCCGGCCGCCTCGGACCTCTACTACATGGAGTACCAGGTGCAGGGCGCCAGCGGTGCGGTTGCCAATGTGAACCTGCAGCACTCGGGCTGGACCCAATGGGTGTGGCCAGTGAAGGACGGCGTGCGCTCGCACGAACTGGGCAAAGCGTCGAACGCCCGCGAGACGCGCTGGTTCGAGGGCTTCTTCCAGGCCCCGGTCAGTGGCGGTACAGGGGTCGTGGTGGAAGGTCGGCAAAACCAGTCGATCTACCTGGATCAGGTTCGACTGTTCAAGGTGCCCACCGCGATCACGGCCAGCAATCTCTATGATCCGCTCAGCAAGACTGTGCTGTTGTTCAATGGCGCCACCAGCGTGAACAAGCCTTATGCGCTCCCCTCTTGCACCACGGAGTGGGTCAATGAAAGGAACCAGGTCGTCGAGTCCAGTGGCACGCTGCAGCCGGGTTCTGTCTCCATGGTGTTCTGCCAGCCAGACAGCACCTGGGCGCGGTGAGCGCCGGACGAGGGTCGTCCTGATTGAACCCCTCCCGTTCAAAAGGGCTCAGATGTACGTCACGGTTGCCACCTACAACAACCCCGTCGAGGCTCACATCAGCCGTGGCCTGATGGAGTCCGAGGGCATCCCTGCGCGGCTGGAGAGTGAGCATCACGTGTGGGCCAACTGGCAAATGTCCCAGGCACTGGGCGGGGTGCGGGTGCTGGTTCCGGCGCTGATGGTCAACCAGGCACGTGAGGTCTTGTCCCGTCGTGACAACGGGGAGTTCGAGGCGGTGCTTTTTGAGCAAGACCTGGCCGCGGCACCCAAGTGTGGCGTGTGCGGGGGCGAGAGCTTCACGAACACCCGTTCGTGGATGGCCATTTTCACGGGGTTGGCCGTCTGGCTTTCAACGGGGACGGTGTTCCCTATCCCCAGGTCGCGCCGTTGCAAGACCTGCGGTGCCATCGAGGTCATGAAGGAATGATGGGATGACGCCAGCCGCAAAGGCCATCCTGGCCGTGACCACGCTTGTGGTGGGTGTTGTGTTGCTGGGCCTCGCCCAGTCCGCCCGCCGCTCGGAGCAGCGGCATCTGCTCAAGAACGGCGCGCGCACCAAAGGAAAAGTCATCTCCCTCGGGCGAGAGAGCCAGCAGGCGGGCATGCCCATGATCCTTCGGTATCGGTTCATCCCAGAAGGCAGCAGTGAGCCGGTGGACGGGCATTGCATCGCGAGCGTGTGGGCCCCTTATGCCCCGGGCGATGAGGCCATCATTTGCTACAACCGCGCTCATCCGGTGAGCTCGATCATCTTGTCTCCCAAGGGCCGTCCTTTGTGAGCAAGTTTCCATCACACTGCCCACAACCATCAACAGGGATCGCTGTGAAAGTAGAAAAAGTCACCTTGGAAGGCCAGCGTGTCCGGCTGGAGCCGCTGTCAAGGCAGCACTTGCCAGGCATCAAGGAGGCCATTGAAGACGGCCATCTCTGGGAGATACCAGTCACCTTTGTTCCGCGCCCGGAAGGCCTGGACAAGTTCTTCGAGGATGCTGAGAGCGCCTTCGATGCCGGCAAAGAGCTCGCATTTGCCACGCTGGACGCAGGTTCAGGCCGGGTGGTGGGCAGCACGAGGTTTCGCTGCATTGAGGCCAGCCACCGTCGCGCAGAAATCGGCTTCACATTCCTGGCAGCCAGCAGTCAGCGAACGCATGTCAACACCGAGGCCAAGTACCTCATGCTGCGCCACGCGTTCGAGGTGTGGGGGTGCAACCGCATCGAGCTGCTCACGGACGAGCGCAACACCAAAAGTCGAGCGGCCATTCAACGCATCGGGGCATTGGAGGAGGGCATCTTGCGCGCTCACATGGTCATGCGTGACGGGTTCATTCGCAACTCGGTCATGTACAGCGTGGTGGCCGCGCAGTGGCCTGAGGTCAAGGTGGCTTTGCAGGCAAAAATGAAACTCGCGCTTTGAAGGATCGCGCCATGGTGGGGCCCGCGTGTGCTCAAGTGACCTGTTCCTGCGCCGTGAACCGCCGCATCCCGTAGGCAAAGGCCAGTCCGCCTACGTACATCGTCACGCCGTACACGGCGCCGGGAATGGCCATGGCCTCGTCCTTGAGCACGGAGCTGGCAATCACCAGCGCCAGCGTGGCGTTCTGCACCGAGCTTTCAATGCCCAGCGTGACAGACTGGCGACGTGAGAGCCTGACCAGCCAGGCCAGACCGAAGCCGATCAGCAGCATCGTCACGTTCAAGGTCAGGGCAACGGGCACGAGCAGAATCAGGCTGCTGGACACCAGTGACCAGTTCTTGATCACGGCCAGTGCGACGATGATCAAGAACAGCACGGTGGAGACCTTGGTCGCCAAAGGTTCGAACTTGAGTGCCTTTGCCGGTGCCAGGCCACGCCAGAGCATGCCCAGGCCCACGGGCAGGCCCAGCAGCAAGAACACGTTGGCCATCACCTTGGTGACGGGCACTTCGACCGCCACGGAGGTGCTGGTGGCAAAGTGCGCCAGCGCCCAGGTGACGACCACAGGCAGGGTGAAGATGGTGAGCACGCTGGCAATGGCCGTGAAGCTGACGGCCAGCGCGACATCCCCCCGTGCGATGTAGGTCAGCAAGTTGGAGGTGGAGCCCGTGGGGCTCGCGGCCACGAGGATGAAGCCCACCGCAAAGGCCCCGCCGATGCCCCATGCGGTGACCAGGCCAAACGCAACCAAGGGCAGCAGGATGAAGTGGCACACCACCCCGACGATCAGGGCCTTGGGCTGGCGCAGGATGTTGCGGAAATCATTGACGCTCAGGCCCAGCCCCAGCGAAAACATGATGAAGGCCAGGACCAGGGGAAGCAGCACACCAGAGATTGCATCACTTTGCACGTGGGGATCCTTTTTGAGACATGGCGTATCTCGTGAAGCTACCACTTCTGGCATCAGCCAAAGTGTGGGCAAACCCACATGAGCGCTTTGCTGGTGCTGCTGTGGTCTGCGAGAATCAGGTCGATCAAAAAATCGGGAGCTTCACCATGCGTGACCTTCGCCCCAACTGCTCACCTCTCCAGCGTCAACGACGCGTGTGTTCAACCCCGAAGGATGCAGCCATGCTGCCGCGACCAAGGATCACCCATGACCTATGAACTGTTCATTGCATCCACGGATGCTGAGCTTGACGCCTGCTTCTCGGCGTTTCAGGTCCTCAGGCCTCACCTGACCCAGGACGCGTTTGTGCCTCAAGTGCGGCGTCAACAAGCGCAGTCGTACCAGATCGTGGCGCTGCGCCAGGATGGCGTGGTCAAAAGTGCGGCGGGCTATCGGTTGGCCGAGTTCCTGGCCTGGGGCAAGGTCTTGTACATCGACGACCTCACGACCCTGGAAGAGCACCGAGGCAAGGGCTTTGCGGGCGCCGTGCTGGATTGGCTCATTCAGCATGCCAAGGACCACCATTGCTCGGCGGTTCATCTGGACACTGGATACACCCGGCACGCGGCCCATCGCGCGTATCTGCGCAAGGGTTTTCAGTTGAACTGTCATCACATGGCGTTGCCGCTGTGAGGTGGTTGTGGTGCGTGGGCAGTGGGCGCATACTGGCGCATGGCCATCAATCATGCAATTTCTGGCGAGCAGATCGACGTGCGTCCTTTTGGCGATCAGTTGCCAGAGGCGAAGACGGTTGCGCTGTTCAAGTCTGAAGACTTGGAAGTCATTCGACTGGTGCTGCTGGCAGGCAAGTCCATGCCGCCGCACAAGGTGGCCGGAGAGATCACGATTCAGTGCCTTGAGGGCCGGCTTGATGTCACGGTCGAGGGCCGCAGTCATGTGCTCGACCCCGGTCAGTTGCTCTTTCTGTCGGGCCACCTGATGCACGGCGTGGTGGCCCTGGAGAATGCCTCCGCCCTGGTCACCATCGCGCTGCGCAAGTGAGCGGGGCGTGGCCCCCGCTTCAGATGCTGCCTGACAGCGCCAGCAGGTCGCCCTGCCAGGTCTTGAAGCGCTCGCTGGCGTGACGGCGCTGGGCTGGTGTGCTGCGGTTGTGAACCGAGGCTGCCAGTTGGCACCCCCCCGCGATCCAGCGGGCCATGTCGGCCTTGCGGGCCGCGTCGGTGGGGGCGACCATGTCCATGAGCAGCGCCTTGATCAGGGGTTCGGCCTGGCTGGCCGTGGCGCGCTGGGCTTGCAGTTGCCGCAACAGGGCCACCAGTCGGGTCTGAAAGTACACCTGCTGTTGATGGATCACGCGGGCATCAAACGGCATGCGGGCGATGTCGTCTGACAGTTGGCGGCGCTGAGGGCCATCCAGGTCGTCATAGAACATCTCGATCCAGCGCAGCGCGAACTCGTCGGTGGCTTCCCGGCGCTCCTTGGGGTCCTCGGGCAGGTAGTCGTCGACAAAGTCCTCATTGGTGTCCCGGAAATGTTCCTGCAAGTGATCGATCTGATCGACGCTCAAGGACACAGCCAGGCGCGCAAACTGCACGGAGGCACGCCCCATGGCGGCGCGCGCCCAGGCATCCATTTCGTCGCGGCGCTTGCAGGCCAGCTCGGGGGTGATGTCGCCCAGGGCGTCTTGCTGCGCCTGCACCAGAAAGCGCGCCATCACGGGCAACTGTGTCGAGCGGTTCCAGGCAAACCAGCCATGGGCGGCCGACTTGAGCACGTCTTGCTGGGGGTCTTCCAGGTTCAAGGCGGTGTTCATGCGCCAGTAGACGTAGTTGGGTGCCTGGTTGTAGACCACCTGCACCACGCTGCAGGCCGATGCCAGCACGACCAGGACGGCGCCCGTGGTCAGCCGGAGTACCCGGGGTGTGAGAAATGACAGGGACGTTCCAAACAAGCGATCAAAGGCCATGATGTTCGTCCTGGAGGCTGGGGGTCAGGGTTCAACGCAGGACCACTCCGCGTGGTGGACCGGGCAAGGGTACACCCTGACCCCATTCGCCAGCGCCCGCCCCGGGCAGGGACCTCAGGTCAGGGGCTGGCCATGCGTCGGCGATGGGCCATTTCGCGCCCGATGCCCGCCAGCTCGCGGGGCGACATGCGGGCTTTGGCCTGTGGGTAGATCAGGGACTCTTCCAGCGCAATGTGGTCGCGATACAGGGCGGTGAACACGGGCACGGAAGCGGCCAGCACATCCGGGTTGTGCCAGTGGTAGCCCGCCGCGATGGATTCGAACTGGGGGGCCAGTTCCAGCCAGTCTGCCTCGATCCAGCCGTGGTCTTCCTGCAGGCGCAGGATCTGCTGGACCAGAGGGTCCTCGCCCTTGCGGATCAGGGCAGGGAAGACGTGTTGCTCTTCGTCGGCATGGTGCTGCCGGGCAGCGCCGTTGAAAAACTCAAAAATACGCCGGGCGGTTTCCTGAGCCTGTGCGTCCACAGGGTGGCTCTCCAGGTGGACGGCAAGCCTGCTCATGTCGGCCAGCATGCGCATGATTTGCTGGTGGTCCAGATCCAGCGCCTCAAAGGGCGAGGGTGTGATGGGGGTGGCAAGGTTCAGGGCGGACATGGTCAACTCTCCAACTGCTGGCAACTTCGTGATTGTGGGCAGGGGTGGCGTGAGGGATTTGCGCCACGTCAAGGGATGACAATGCGGTGCATGCACACCCTTGCCCAATTGCGTGCCGGTCAGTTGGCCGGTGCCACACGTCTGGACCTGTCCGCAGGCTTGACCGAGTTCCCGCGTGAGATTTTTGAGCTGGCTGACACGCTGGAGGTGCTCAACCTCAGCGGCAATGCCCTGAGCGACCTGCCCGATGACCTGCCGCGCCTGCATCGACTCAAGGTGGTGTTTGCCTCAGGCAATCGCTTTACCACCTTGCCGGAGGTGCTGGGACAGTGCCCCACGCTGAGCATGGTGGGTTTCAAGACCAACCAGATCGATCAGGTGCCAGCCAACAGCCTGCCGATGAGTTTGCGTTGGCTGATCCTGACGGACAACCGCATCGAGCGCCTGCCGGACACGCTGGGCCACTGCACGGCGCTGGAAAAGCTCGCGCTGGCCGGCAATCGCTTGCGGGCGCTGCCCGACACCATGGCCGCGTGCCGACATCTGGCTTTGGCGCGCTTGTCGGCCAATGCGTTCGAGTCTTTTCCCGATTGGTTGTTCACGCTGCCCCGGCTGACCTGGCTGGCCCTGGCTGGCAACCCGGCCTTGCCGGAGCCACCACCGACCACAGCGCCAGGTGCATCGGCCTTGTCAGGCATCGAGTGGAATGCCTTGAGCCTGCACGAGGTGTTGGGGCAGGGCGCCTCTGGCGTGATTCACCGCGCGGACTGGCGGCACGAGGGGCGGGTGCAGCCCGTGGCCGTCAAGTTGTTCAAGGGCGAGGTCACCAGCGATGGCTGGCCCCACAGCGAGATGGCGGCCAGCCTGGGCGCAGGGCGTCATCCGGGCCTGATTCCGGTGCTGGGGCGT
>DAORJC010000042.1:0-19636 GCA_035438885.1 Aquabacterium sp.
CTCTCGCTTCGAGCAGGTGCGGGCCTTCCAGTGCCTGTCGCTGGGCACGCCCATGATCACCGAGCTGGGCCCCAACACCCGCCCACCCGAAGCCTATGCGCCCTGCGTGACCTGGCTGAGGGACGAAGACCTGTCGGACTTCTTTGGCCACACTTTCCACACCGAAGCCCATCAGGCGCAGATGATCGATCAGCTGTTCGCCTTCACGCAGGTAGACCCGCTTCAAGCCTATGCCGACCTGCTGGTCTACGCACGCAAGGTCTTCAACCAGCGGGTGGCCACGCTGCCACTGTCGCGTCAACGGGTGGAGCGACTGCACATTGGCTCCGGCAAGGACTACCAGGCTGGCTGGTTCAACGTGGACATCCTGCCTCGTTCGGTGCCGGATGCCATCCTGGACCTGAGCCAACCACAGCAATGGCCGCTGGAGCTGGACTCCCCCATCCAGGGCCCCGTTCGACTGGAAGCCGGCACGCTGCAGCGGGTCTACGCCAACAACGTGCTGGAGCATGTGCACGACCTGCCCACCTTGATGACCAATTGCCTGGACCTGCTCCAGGAGTCGGGCACCTTCGACATCGAAGTGCCTTACGAGAAAGCCCCCAGTGCGTGGCAGGACCCCACGCACGTGCGCGCCTTCAACACCAAGTCCTGGATCTACTACACCGACTGGTTCTGGTACCTGGGCTGGCTGGAGTACCGATTCAAGGTCACCCGCTTCGCCTTCCTGGACGGGCAACTGCGCCCGTGCGAGGAGCCTCAGGCGCACTTCATGCGCGTCACCCTGGAAAAGGTGGCCACCAGCCTGGCCGAGCGCATGACCGCTCGCAGCATGCAGGCCGATTTTGGTGGCCTGGCCACCCCCGTTCGCTACAGCAGCCACACTTGACGCCACCAAGCCTGAAGCACCACGCCCGCCTTTCGCAGAAAGCAAGCCACCATGTCTCAAAACGATGTGTTCCTGGTCGTCGCCTTTGACCACCCCCTTCAGGCCGTGGAGAGCGTCGCCGACCGCATCGCGACAGCCCTGTGCTGCCAAGGCGTCAATGCTGCGGCCTGCTCCCTGCCCCGAGACGCCGAACAACTGGCGTCCATCCCACCCGACAAGGTCACCGGCATCCTGTCCATGGGCAGTGTGCCGCTGAGCCATCGCCTGGGGGGGCGCTGGCTGTGGGAACACTTTGCCTGCCCTGTGACGGTCTACCTGCTCGATGCCATCCTGTACGACCTGGCACGCGTGCCGGTTCTGCGTCACTTCCTGGCCGCTGCGCGGCAGGACCCTCGGCTGAGCCTGGCCTCTCCCGAGGCGGGCTACGCGCAATGGCTGCAGGAGGCCGTCGGCGTGCGCTGGGACCACCTGCCCTTTGGCCACTTTGCCAAGATCAAACCAGGTGAAGCAGCCGTGGTGCCGCAGGCTCGCCTGTGCGTGATCGGCACCATCGGTCAGGAGCTGGGCAACAGCCCGGCTCACGAGAGCCTGCCCGGCCTGCTCGAACGTGTCGGGGTGAACGACCCGCTGCTGAGAACACGGGTGCAGGATGCGCTGCTGGCCTCCGATGCCGATGCCATGCCTGCGCGCACCGTCAGCGACCTCCTGGGGTGGAGCCCCGAGACCGCGCTCAACCAGTTGCCCGCGCTGATTGCTGCGGACTCGTGGATCAAGCGTCACCGTCGCCTGGCCGCCGTGCGCAGCCTGCAGGGCGTGCCCGTGGACTTCTTTGGCACCGGCTGGCGTGAATTGCTGGGCGATGTGCCCGACTTCCGCTACGTGGGCAACATCAAGCACCAGGACATCGCCACGCTGCTGCGTCACTACCGAGGTCTGGTCAATTTCGACCCCAACTGGCAACATGGCGTTCACGACCGGGTCTACACGGCCTGCGCCATGGGCACGACCGTGATCACCAACGAGAACACGGCACTGCAGGACATGAAACTGCCAGGCGATCTGGTGCTGCCCTACCCGGCGCAAAAACCCAACCTGTCGGCGCTGCTGGAGTCCTCGGGGCTGCTGAACACCGCGCCCGAACCCGTTGAGCCCAACACCGAGGTGCTGCTCGCTCACAGTTGGGCCCAGCGGGTCACCCCTTGGCTGGCGGCCATGCCGACACTGCCCCCCAGGGCGGCAGGACACGCCTGACCAGAACTGCGTCCCTGAAGGGGTCGATATCAGGCGTTCACCCAGGCGCCCGTCTCATAGACTGAAAGACGGAACGAATCACCCTCAGACCCCATGAGGACACGCTGGCATGACACACCTCGGAACCATCGCTCAGGGCTTTGAATCCCCGGACCTGACCTCACCCTCACAGGTCGGTGAGCGTCCTGCCACGCTGGATGAGGTCATCGACCACCAGAATCGGCAATCCGAACTGCTGCTGGCCATGGCCCAGATGTTGTCCGATGTCGCCAACCGGGCAGAGCCAGAGGTGGCCTCGCCGTCGGTCACGCCCGCCGCGCTGCAGGAGGTCATGGCCCGCCTGGACCGGATCGAGAAAACCCTGCAGGTGACCACGCGCCATGCCGCCGGCACGCAAGCCAGGCGCATCCGCTGCCTGTTCCTGATCCATCACCCGACCGCCTGGCCCGCCATGCGCGAGATCGTGGACGTGATGCGCACGTGCGAAGACTTTGAACCCGTGGTGATGTCCCTGCCCCACCGCTTCCCGCTGCTGCAGCAAATGGCCGGTGAGGACGAGGTCCACACCATGCTGGCCGCGCAAGGCTACCCCCACATCCGCATCCGCGATGCCGCGGCCGAGACCGCGCTGGATCAGGTCCGCGCACTCGGCCCCGCCGTCATCTTCCGGCAGGCGCCGTGGGACCACGACCTGCCCGCTTGCCTGAGCGCCGAACGCCTGGCCTTTTCGCGCCTGTGCTACGTGCCCTACGGTTACCTCACGGCCAAGATCGAGAGCCACCAGTTCGACCAGTTGCTGCACCGACTGGCCTGGCGGATCTTCTGCCCCGATGACGTGCACCGCGAACTGTTCATGACGCACAACCTGCTGACCGGCCTGAACTGCCGCGTGACGGGTTACCCCAAGTTTGACCACCTGGCACGCCACATCGGCACCGAGGGCACCTGGCCCATCGACACACCCGCCACCCAGCGGCGTTTCCGCCTGCTCTGGGCGCCTCACTTTGCCTACCAGGGTGACTGGTTGAAGTTCGGCGTCTTCGATGCCATCGCCGAAGACATGCTGACCCTGGCCTCCCACAACCCCGGCCTGGAGATCGTGATGCGCCCCCATCCCGCGCTGCGCGAGGCCATGCAGGCCGCGCCCACCGGATCGGCGCTGTGGAACTTCACGATGCGCTGGCAAGCCTTGGGCAACACAGGCTTTTCCACCGAGCAGGAATATGCCGACCTGTTTGCCGCCTCCGATGCGATGGTGACGGACGGTCTGTCGTTCTTCTCGGAATACCAGCTCTTTGACAAACCCCTGGTGTTCTTTGAGCGCCATGACCATGCCGGCTTCAACCTCGCTGGCGAGAAGCTGCTGCCCGGCATGCACCGCATCCACTCCATGGATGAGCTGACCCAACTGCTGGGCGAGCTGGTGCAGGGGCAGGAACCAACCGAAGTGGCCACCGCGCGGCGTCAGATCGCCAGCGCCCTGCGGCCATTCCCGGGCGATGCGGCTCGTCGCATCGTCGAGTCAATCCGCCATGAATGGACCATGGCCTGAGAGGGATCACACATGCGTGTCTATGACGAACTGGTCGAACTTGACTACACCGCCACCCAGCGCTTTTTTGAACAGCGCGGGGAGCGTCTGGCCGAGGTGGGGCCCCTCAGCGCGGTCCTGTACCAGGATCATCAGCCCGACCTTGCTCAGCGCCGCTCCGCCCACGAGATCGAGCTGATCGCCCCCAAACTGCGAACCGACGGACGACCCCGGCGCATCCTGGACCTGGGGTGCGGAACGGGCCGCTGGACCGCAGCCATGGCCGATGTGGTGGACGACTACCTGGGCCTGGACTTTTGCGAAGACTTCCTGACCGAGGCGCGCCGCGCCGCGCAGGCCTTTGACCTGGGCGATCGGATCCGCTACGCCCATGCCGATCTGTCCAAGGGGCTGCCCAAGGACCTGGCTGATGAATCGTTTGACACCGTCATCGTCGCGGGCGTGCTGCTGTACCTCAACGACGTGGATGCCGCACGACTGCTCCTGGACATCGCCCGGGTGCTGGCACCCAAGGGCGTGATCTACATCCGCGAGCCGCTGGGCGTGACCCAACGGCTGACCCTGAAAGAGCACTTCTCCAACGACCTGGCCACCACGTATTCCTCGGTCTATCGCTCGCTGGCGGAGTTCAAGCAGTTGCTCCAGGCGGTGAGCGCCCCGCACCGGCTCTCGCTGCAGGCCTCGGATGCCCTGTACCCGTCGGACCTGGACAACCGGGCAGAGACGCGGCAGTTCTACTTCCTGCTGACCAAGAGCGAGTCATGACCGTCGGTTTCTGCTTTGACTTTGACGGCACCATCACGGACCGTGAGCTGCTGCCCTACCTGGCCGAGGCGGTGGACCTGGCCGATGAAATCGGCGTGCTCACCAAGGCGACGATGGACGGGCACCTGGATTTTCGCAAGTCCTTCAAGCTGCGCTGCCGCCTGCTGTCGTCCATCCCCGTGTCGGTGGTGAACAAGCTGGTGGGCGACATCCAGCTGGAGCCCACCATTGCGCAGTTCATCCGCAGCCATCGCTCGCAGTGCGCGATCGTGACTGGCAACCTGGACTGCTGGATTGGCGCGTTCGTGGCCGAACACCTGGGCTGCCACCTGGCCAGCTCCAAGGGCCTGGTCACCGATGACGCCCTGACCAGCGTGCAGGACGTGCTGGACAAAGGCCTGGCCGTCATGGACCTGCGCGAACGCCTGGGCTGGGACCAACTGGTCTGTGTGGGCGATGGCATGAACGACGTCGGCATGCTCGAGCGAGCCGATGTGGCCATTGCCTATGGTGGCGTGCACGAGCCATGCCTTGGCGCCGTTCAATCGGCACACTATGTGGTCTATGACCCCCAATCCCTATGTCGTCTGATTTCACAGTTGTGATTGCCGCTGCCGGCATCGGCAGCCGCCTGGGCATGAACCTGCCCAAGTCTCTGGTGGAAATCAACGGGCGAACCGTTCTGGAACGTCTGTTGACCGAGTGCCTGCACGATGTGGCCGATGTGCGCCTGGTCGTGGGCTTTCGGGCCGATGAGGTCATGGCCCATGCCCGCTCCGTGCGCAACGACCTGGTCTTTGTCCGCAACCCGGCGTTTCGCGACACCGGGGTTCGCCACAGCTTCTGGCTGGCCTCCCGGCACGTGAGCCAGTCCTGCCTGTTCATCGATGGCGACATGCTGATCGACCCCGAGTCGTTCCAAGACTTCCGCCGGGCCGCAGAAAAAACCGAGGCCCTCATTGGCGTCACCCCATCGGCCAGCGAGGACGCGGTCTACGCCGATGTGGACGCACAAGGCATGCTGCAGCGCTTTTCTCGCAAGGACCGCTGGGCCCATGAGTGGTGCGGCGTGGCCAAGCTGCCACCCCAGCTGTTCAATGGGCAGGGCGAGTACGTGTTCCAGTGCATCGAGCGCATCCTGCCGGCGCCTGCCTTCACCTTGCGGGCCGCCGAGATCGACACCCGCCAGGACCTGGAGGCCGCCAAGGCTTTTGCGCGCGAGCTGGATGCCCGCCGCGCTTGACGTCCACACCTGACGCCCGCGTGACTCAGGCGTCCTGGCCGGACAACAGGCTCTGCACCAGGGCCATCGCAGCGCCCACGGCCTGATCCATGTTGTAGTAGCGGTACTGGGCCAGGCGGCCCACAAAGTACACGCCCCGCGCCTCTTCCTGCTCGGCCAGTGCCTGATAGCGCTGGGACAGGGCCTGGTTGGCCTCGGTCAGGATGGGGTAGTACGGATCGCCCTCGGCGCTGGGGTACTCGCGCACGATGGAGGTGCCGCGATGGGACTGCCCCGTGAGGTGCTTGAACTCGGTGATGCGGGTCCAGTCGTTCTCGTTCGGGTCGTTGACCGTGGCCACCTCCTGGTACACCTCGGTGTCGGCCAGGTGCAGGTGTTCAAAGCGCAGCGAACGGTAGGGCAGCACACCATGGACGTGCTGGAAGTAGGCGTCCACGGGGCCGGTGTAGATCAGGCGGTCGTGGTCGATCTGCTGACGTGCATCGTCGAACTCACAGCCGGTGCGCAGCTCGATCAAGGGGTGATCCAGCATGCGCTCGAACATCCGCGTGTAGCCCTCGGCCGGCATCGCCTGAAAGCGGTCCGTGAAGTAGCGGTCGTCATCGTTGGTTCGGGTCGGGATGCGGGCGGCCACCGAGGCATTGAGCTCCGACAGATCCAGCCCCCACTGTTTGCGGGTGTAGCCCCTGAAAAACAGGTCACACAGCTCCGGGCCCACGGCGGCCAGCACCGCGTCCTCCGAGGTTTGCGGATGCTCGCAGGGAACGCGAACCTTCGCCAGGAAGTCGGCCACACCGGCCTCATCCAGCGACAGGCCATAGAGCCCGTTGATGGTGGTTCGGTTGATCGGGATGGGCCAGGTGCCGCCCCGCACACGAGCGCGCACCCGGTGTTCATAGGGCCGCCACTCGGTGAACCGGGACAACCACTGAACGATGCGATCGCTGTTGGTGTGAAAGATGTGAGGCCCATAGGCATGCACCAGCACGCCATGGTCATCCAGGTGGTCGTAGGCGTTGCCGGCCAGGTGGGCGCGCCGGTCAATGACCACGCAGTGGTGCCCCGCGTCCGCCAGCATCCGGGCGCAGGTCGCGCCCGAGAATCCGGCACCCACAATCAGGTGATTCATGGTCAAGCTCCGATGGGCAAAGGTGCCACGGGCAGTCCGGCTTCCTGCCGGTCCACCATGCGCGTCAGCAAGGCCTGGAAGTCCAGGGCGTACCGCGCGCTGTCAAACAAGGGGCAATGGCCACGCGCCTGACTCAGGCGCTCACGCAGCGCTTGCCGGCGCTCAGGATCGGCCGCCAGGGACAGCACCAGGTCGCGATAGCTGGCCACGTCATGGGACACCAGCTCCGGCAGACCAGTGGCGTGGAGCAGGCTGGCCGCCACGCGGGACGCAAAGGTCTCGCCACACAGCGTCACCACCGGCACGCCGGCCCACAGGGCATCGCTGACCGTGGTGTGCCCATTGCAGGGCCAGGAGTCCAGGAAGATGTCGGCCAGCGCAAACCGGGAGAGGTGGCGATCCAGCGGCAGGCGTGGCGCCGAGATGATGCGCTCGGGCGCAATGCCGCGCCTGGCCGCTTCCACCTTGAACTGATCGACCGTGCCGGCCACCCAGTCCAGCAGCCACAGCACCGCGTGGGGCACCGACTGAAGCAGGTCACACCAGACGTTGAACACTTCCGGAGAGATCTTGTAGGGCTGGTTGAAGCCGCACAGCACCAGCGCATCGGGGGGCAAGCCCACCTCGGAGCGGCTCATGGGCTTGGGCAAGGGGCGCTGCCGATCGTTGGGCTGATAACAATGGGGCATGAGCGCCAGCTTCTCTGCATAGAAAGGCTGATGATCCAGGGGCGTGACGACCTCATCCCCGATGAAGTAGTCGATGAAGCTGGCCCCCGTCGTGCCGGGGTGCCCTAGATAACTGACCTGAAGTGGCGCAGGTCGGTACGCCATGATCTGAAGGCGCGAGCCGTGGGTGAAGCCCTTGAGGTCCACCAGCACATCGAGCTGATCATCGGCGATTCGCTGCGCAGCCTCGGCATCCGACACATTCTGCAGGTCGATGAACCGGGCCGCTGTCGCCTGCAGGCGCCGGCGCTCGGCCGACCCGTCGTCGCGTCCATGCGAGTAGAGGTACAGCGCCACGCCCTGGGACTGAAGGTGCTCGAACAGCTCCATGATCAGGAAGGCCGTCGCGTGCTGATGAAAGTCGCACGACAGGAAGCCGACCTTCAAAGGCGCGCCGGCGGGCCGGGGCACCTTGGGCCGGTCGCTGGGGTGCAGCCGTGGCAACTGGGCGGCCATCAGGTCGGCACTGACCCGCGCGACCTTCAACTGCAGCGCAGGTTCACTCAGCAAGGTGGCTGACGCAAAGACCGCCGACCACATCCGATCGTCATCCGACATGCCGCGAACCCGTTCGGTGAGCGTGACCAGCCCTGGCTCGGCAATGTCCCACTTCAGCAGTTGACGGGCCAGGTACACCGTGTGCGCATCGGACGCCAACTGATACCGATCCGCCCCCATCAGGTTGGCCGTCTGGAAACACTCCAGGGCCTCGCGCATCTCGTTGCGGTCCATGAAGGAGACGCCCAGCAAAAAATGGCTGGGGCCATGGTCCATTTTCAGGGACAGGGCCTTCATCGAGATGGCCATGCTCTGATCTGCACGCCCCGCCAGGAGCTGCTTGTAAGCCAGGGTGTTGAGCTTCTCGACCGCCTGCTCCACATCCGCCTCTTGATGAGCCACGAAATCAAGGGCGGCATCGTAATTCTGAAGTTTGATCAGGCAGTGCCACATCAACTCCTGCGCCAGCACATCGTCCGGGCAGGCATCCAGGGTGATCTGCGCCCAGGTGACCGCGGACGAGCACTCGTCAAGCTCCACCAGGGTGCGAGCCATGTTCAGTGCCAGCCAGGGATCGCGCGGATGGGCTTTCGCGCAGGCCCGGATGCTGGTCAGAGCCAGAGGCCATGCCTTGGCCTGGGTCGCACGCATGGCCTTTTGCCACTCGGCAGAGCCCAGCAATCGGGGGGACGCCTTGCGCGCCGAAGCTGGCAACCCGGATGCACCGCCGTCGGGTGTGGAGGGATGTTTGGTCATGAAGGGCAGTCTATGACGCCACCCCAGGCACAAGCGAACAAGAAACAGCCCCAGACAGGGTCTATTCAGCGCGCCCCACTTGACAAACGACTTGAAAAGAATTTCTAAAGTGCCGTCGACCGTCGTCGATAACCAAAGCATCGGCCTGCTAAACAGGAACGTGGTCCGGTTAAGGCACCAAATACCGAGGTGAAAAAGGTTCACCAAAGTCAAATGCCTTAGTGACGGACAAGCTGCGAGACGGCTCGACAAGCAGTCACGCCAACCTGGTTTGTCGGCATTCATCGCCGGGATCTGTACTTAAGGAGTTCATCATGCCTTCCGTCATCAATACGAACATCAACTCGCTGACTGCTCAACGCAACACCAGCTCTTCCCAGAGTTCTCTGGCCACCTCCATGCAGCGCCTGTCTTCTGGCCTGCGTGTGAACTCTGCCAAGGACGACGCCGCCGGTCTGGCCATCGCCGAACGCATGAACGCCCAGGTTCGTGGCATGAACGTCGCTGTTCGCAACGCCAACGACGGCATCTCGCTGGCTCAGACCGCTGAAGGCGCCCTGGGCAAGGTCGGTGACGCCCTGCAGCGGATGCGAGAACTGGCTGTTCAAGCCCGTAACTCGACCAACACCACGGCAGACAAGACGTCGCTGAGCGAAGAGTTCAAGCAACTGCAGTCTGAAATCACCCGCATCAGCGGCGGCACCAAGTTCAACGGCTCCGGGGTGCTGAACTCCAGCGCCACACTGACCTTCCAGGTGGGTGCAGGCACCGCCAGCGAAGACACCATCACCGCAACAGGCGTCGACATCGCAACTGGCGTGGTGGCCAGCGCTGCCGCCACCGGCGTCACCATCACCGGCGATGCCACGGCCATCGGCTCGGCCATCAGCGCGATTGACAGCGCCATCGACTCGGTCAACTCGAACCGCGCCAAGTTCGGTGCCCTGCAAAACCGCTTCGACTCGGTGATCGCCAACCTGCAGGTCTCGGTCGAAAACCAGAGCGCTGCCCGCAGCCGCATCATGGATGCCGACTTCGCCACGGAAACGGCCAACCTGTCTCGCTCGCAGATCCTGCAACAAGCTGGTAACGCCATGATCGCCCAGGCCAACCAGTTGCCCCAGCAGGTCCTGAGCCTGCTGCAGTAAGCAGCCCAAGTGGGGGCCCAGGCCCCTTCAGAGAGCCGCCTTCGGGCGGCTTTTCCATTTGGAAATGTCCCCGGAAGTCGGCGCACATCCGGCGATTGAAAGGCCTCAAGGTCCTGACAATGAAACCACTATCAATGGCCGGTTTCTCAAGGAGCTCGACATGCCCCAAGTCATCAACACGAACCTGAATTCGTTGACAGCTCAGCGCAATCTGAGCTCCTCACAGAGTTCTCTCGCAACATCCATGCAGCGCCTGTCCTCAGGCATGCGGGTCAACTCTGCCAAGGACGACGCCGCAGGGCTCGCGATTGCAGAACGAATGAACAGCCAGGTGCGCGGCATGAACGTTGCGATTCGCAACGCCAATGACGGCATCTCCATGGCACAGACTGCAGAAGGCGCACTGGGCCAGATCGGCAATGCCCTGCAGCGCATGCGGGAGCTGGCCGTGCAGGCTCGCAACTCGACCAACACCACGCAAGACAAGGTGTCGCTGAACGAAGAGTTCAAACAGTTGCAGGGCGAAATCTCCCGCATCACCGACGGCACCAAGTTCAACGGCATGGGCGTCTTGAACTCCAGCATGCCCCTGACCTTCCAGGTGGGCGCCAACACAGGCACGGAAGACACCATCTCCGCCGCGGGCGTGGACCTGTCCACCGGCTCGGTTGCCACGGTCGCCGCCAACACCATCGCCATCACCGGCGACGCCACAGCCATCGGTTCGGCGATCTCGGCCATCGACTCGGCCATCGACGTCGTCAACTCCAACCGCGCCACCTTCGGTGCCATCCAGAATCGCTTTGATTCGGTGATTGCCAACCTGCAGGTGTCCGTTGAAAATCAGACGGCCGCTCGCAGCCGGATCATGGACGCCGATTTCGCGGCAGAAACGGCAGCCATGTCGCGCTCGCAGATCCTGCAACAAGCAGGCAATGCCATGGTCGCTCAAGCGAACCAGTTGCCACAACAAGTGCTCAGTCTGCTGCAGGGTTGATTCAAGTTCCTGTGCAGATGGTCGATAGTCCTGGTGTCCAGCCTCTGCTGGACAGGGCTGCGAGCGCATCGCTCGGTCACGTCCAACCCAGCTAGGAGCGCCACATGGCCATCACATCACTCGGCATCGGCAGCGGTCTGGACAGCGAGAGCATCGTCACCCAACTGGTGGCCCTCAAGAAGGAGCCCATCAATGCCCTGGCGACCAAGGCCAGCACCATTCAGACGAAAATTTCCACCTACGGAAAAATTCAGTCTGCGGTTTCTGCACTGCAAACGGCTGCACAAAAGCTGACCAACCCGTCCAACTGGACCTCCACCAAGGCGACGTCGTCAGACAGCGCGGCACTCAGTGTCGCCACGGGTTCCAACGCGGCAGGCGGCAACTACAACGTCCAGGTCAACCAGTTGGCTGCCACGCAGTCGATCGTGACCAATGCGGCGCGTGCCAACAGCAATGCCACCGTGGGTTCGGGCACCCTGACCCTCCAAGCGGGTTCATGGAGCGGCAGCGTCTTCACACCCAAGAGTGGCACCCTACCGGCCACCATCAACATCGCGGCCAGCGACAGCCTGGGCACCATCCGGGACAAGATCAACGCGGCCGGAGCAGGCGTGACGGCATCCATCATCACCGACGCCAATGGCGCCCGACTGGTGATGCAATCGACCAGCACCGGTGCGACCAATGGCTTTCAGGTCACAGCTGACGATGACGACACCCTGGACAACGATGCGACCGGCTTGTCGTCACTGGCATACAACCCGCCCGCCACACTGGGGACCACACGGACACAGTCGGCCGCCAACGCCCTGGCGACCATCAATGGGGTCGCCGTGGAGTCCAGCGAGAACAACCTCAACGAAGTCGTCTCAGGCCTGTCTTTCACCCTCAACAAGGTCACGACCAGCCCGGTGACGGTCTCGGTCGCCCAGGACACGGAAGCGATTGCCAAGTCCATCAGCGATTTCGCGA
Organism: Aquabacterium sp.; assembly: GCA_035438885.1. Taxonomy (GTDB): domain Bacteria; phylum Pseudomonadota; class Gammaproteobacteria; order Burkholderiales; family Burkholderiaceae_C; genus Aquabacterium. The sequence continues at coordinate 11,932 of DAORJC010000042.1, forward strand.
CGGCCTACACCAGCCTGGCCACCCTTTTGCAGGAGAACACCAAGTACGACGCGGGCAGCAAGTCCGCCGGCGTTCTTCAGGGCGACAGCACCGCCTTGAGCATCCTCAATCAATTTCGCTCGCTCATGGGCGCCGAGAGCGGTGCCTCCAGCGTCTTCTCGACCCTGTCTGCCATCGGCCTGGAAACCCAGTCGGGTGGCGGTCTGCGCGTCAACAACGACAAGCTGAACAACGCCCTCAAGAGCAACGCTGCCGAGGTCAAGAAGCTGTTTGCCAACACCGACGTTGGCAACGCCTCGCTCAGCGGCATGGCCGTTCGGATCAACACGCTGACCTCGTCGATGCTGGGCATCGGCGGCGTGTTTGCCACTCGCACGGAAGGCCTCAAGCAATCGGTCAAGAACAACGAAATGCAACAGAGTGTTCTGAAGGACCGCGCCAGCGCCTACGAAAAGATGCTTCGCGCTCAATATGGCGCACTGGACCTCAAGGTCGCAGGCCTGAACTCCCAGGGCGATTACGTTTCGCAAATGATCAATTCATTCAATTACAAGAAGAATTGACGCGATCGGCGCCCGGCCACTCAAGTTCGCGCCCCACTCGTCGATAGGCCTGACAAGGGCACAACTTCGGGGGTCGCGAGATGACCACTATTTCACCTATTGCAAATGAGCCGCGTTTTGGCGTGGCTCCCATGGCCGCTCCAACACCGTCACCGCGGGGTCAGGCGCGCGCCGACACGGCACTGGCGCCCTCAGCGCCCACCCGTCTGTCCGACCAGGGCTTGAGCCAAAGTGCCCAGTCCAGCCTGATCGAATCGGCCCGGAAGCTGCTCGCACCCGAGACCTGGGCCCGCAATCACGCCACGTCATCCCATCCAGACGTGCTGACCGCGGTGAGCCAGGAGGCCACGCCGGGCACCCACACCATCTCCGTCAACAGCCTGGCCACCGCGCAAGAGAGCGTCTCCGGCCCGGTGATCAGCGCAGAAGAGCAACTCTCGATCAACACCGTTCAGATCCAGGTTGGCACCTGGAGCGCCAACCCGCCGGCCTTCACCAGCAACCCGATCTGGCCTCGCTCTTCGCTGGTGGTCGGCCCTGGTGACACCTCGCTGAACGATGTTCGCGACAAGATCAACCAATCCGGCATGGGGGTGGTGGCCACCGTCATCTCTGGGGGCAGCGGCTCTCGCCTGATCCTCAAGGCCCGCGACACCGGTGAAAGCAACGGTTTCAAGGTCAGCACGGACGGCGACCCGTCCCTGATGCCGGTCGAGCAAACCTTCGCCAGCGACGCGACCGGCACCATCAATGGGCGAGCCGTCCGATCCAGCCAGAACCTGATCGAAGACGCCCCCTCGGGCCTGACCCTGAAATTCAACCAGGTCAGCGATGAGCCGGTGACGGTCTCGGTCGGCCTGGATGCCCAAGGCATTGCCAAGGCGATCAGCGACTTTGCGTACGCCAGCAACAGCGTTCTCGAACTGAGCCAGGCCCGCCCCTTCTCGCCGGAGGCTTTGCCGCGCTCGGTGCAACAGACACTGGGGCAGGCAGGCGTCATGGTCATGGACAACGGTCGCCTGGACATCAACCACCCGCGGCTCACCGCCGCTCTGGAGGGCGAGGGTGCCGAACCGCTGGCACAAGGGCTTGCCACATTGATCGAAGGCATGAACCTAGACGCTGACAACGGGCGACCCGTCACACGTCCCGATCAGGCGCAGTGACATGCGCCGAACAGGCTGCCATTGCCGCCTCAAATCATGACATTCTGAAACCTGGAGTCGTTCAAGCTATTGGGGAAGTGGTCGATAAACACTACAACGCTGAAGACAGCATTCCTCAAGAGACGCTCCAGATGTACGCCACCATGACATCCCCTGTTGCCAACCCATTTGGGGCTCGCCAGCCCAACAACATGTACCGACAGATTGGCATCGAGACCGGCGTCAGCACGGCCTCGCCCCATCAACTGGTGGTCATGCTGCTGGACGGCGCGCTGGACGCCATCAACCGCGCCCGCGGCGCCATTCAGGCCAAGGACATTGAAGCCAAGGGCAAGGCCATCCGAAAGGCTGTAGCCATTGTCGACGAGGGCCTCAAAAGCTGCCTCAACCTGGAAGAGGGCGGCGAGCTGGCGCTGAACCTGAGCAACCTCTATGCGTATGTGACGACTCGACTGACGTATGCCAACCTGCACTCGGACGAGGCGGCCCTGACCGAATGCACGGCCCTCCTGCAACCCCTGCGTGAAGCATGGGGCGGGATCAGCGTCCAGAACGTCGAGCACGAGCGTGTCAACTACCTCAAGGGAATCAAAGCATGAACGCCCCCGAACTACTGATCAGCGCCCCCGAGGAAGATGTCCGCGACCAGGGCCTGCTGAGCTACTACGAAGCCATCGAACACGCCAGCCAGGACATGCTCGATGCCGCCCGCGCTGGTGACTGGGACACGGTGGTGCGTCTGGAAGGCGCTTGCGCCGTCCTGATCGCACGCCTGAAGCAGGCTGCCGCAGAAGCGCCCATGGGTGCTGAAGAATCAGCCCTCAAGGGTCGCATCATGCATCGCATCCTGCTCAACGATGCCGAGATCCGCAACCTGGCCGAGCCCTGGATCAACGACCTCAGCCGCATGAACGGTCACCCCGACGGCGGCCACCTGCACTGATCAAACACTCCATCCCATGTCAGGCGAAACCACCGCGCTCGAAGACTATCGAATCACGTCGGAAGTGGAGATCAAGGCCTTGCTCAAGCAATTGCTTGAGAGCAACACCTTGATCACCCTGACCGGACCGGGTGGTGGCTCCTACACCACCTTGCTCTGGGCGGTGGACTCCACCCGTGGTGTGATCAGCTTCAGCGCCGAATCCAATGACCAACGCCTGCAGCAACTGCTGGAGGGCGGGGAACTGGTGGCCGTGGCCTACCTCGACAGCATCAAGCTTCAGTTTGATGTGGAGGGGGCCCTCCTGGTCCACGGCGGCATGACCGCCATCAACGCCAGCTACCCCCAGTCGATGATGCGCTACCAGCGCCGCTCGTCGTTTCGGGTCAAGCCGCTGGGCGCGCATCAGCCCGTGGCGCAGTTTCGCCACCCGGACTTTCCGGACAAGCAACTGAACCTGCGCGTGCTGGACATCAGCCTGGGAGGTGTGGCCTTGTTCCTGCCCGCCGATGTGCCCATGCTGGCCGCGGGGGTCACCCTCAGGCATTGCCAGTTGATCCTCGATGAGGAGACCCAACTGGACGTCGATGTCGTGGTCCACCACATCTCCGTGATGAACCCGGACACCCAGGGTGCGCGGCTGGGCTGCCAGTTGCTCAACCTGCACGGCATGGACGAGCGCGCCCTGCAACACTACGTCAACCAGACCCAGAAGCGGCGCCACGCCCTGGCCCGCTGACGCGTCGGTGGGCTGGCGCTGTTAGCATCGGCGCATGAACACGACTGCGCCCTGGGTCATCGCCACCCGAGAAAGCCGCCTGGCCCTTTGGCAGGCCGAACACGTCAGAGACCTGCTGCGCCAGCGGTCCGACCGCCCGGTCGAACTGCTCGGCATGACCACCAAGGGCGACCAGATCCTGGATCGCTCGCTCTCCAAGGTGGGCGGCAAGGGCCTCTTCGTCAAGGAACTGGAAGTCGCCCTGGAAGAAGGCCGTGCCCACCTGGCCGTGCACTCGCTCAAGGACGTCCCCATGGAGTTGCCCGAGGGCTTTGTGCTGAGCACCGTCATGGCACGCGAAGACCCCCGTGATGCCCTGGTCTCGCCGCACCATGCCAGCCTGGAGGCGCTGCCTCAAGGTGCTGTGGTGGGCACCTCCAGCCTGCGCCGCCTGGTGCAGCTCAAGGCCCGCCGCCCTGACCTGCGGATCGAGCCCCTGCGCGGCAACCTCGACACCCGCCTGCGCAAGCTCGACGAGGGCCAGTACGACGCCATCATCCTGGCCGCCGCCGGCCTCAAGCGCCTGGGCCTGGCCGATCGCATCCGCCAGACCTTGTCCATTGAAGACATGTTGCCATCGGCCGGACAAGGCGCCCTGGGCATCGAGATCCGCACCCACGACCACGAACTGGCGCAACTGCTGGCCCCGCTGGACCACGCCCCCACGCGGCGGGCCACGCTGGCCGAACGCGCCGTCTCGCGCGCCCTGGGCGGCAGTTGCTCCATGCCCCTGGCCGCCCACGCCTGGTGGGACGATGCCGGCGTCATGCGCCTTCAGGCCCGCCTGGGGCACCCCGAGCGCCCTGGCCTGCTCCAGGCCACGGTGCAAGGCCGCCCCACCTCCGACCTCGAGGCCGACGCCCTCGGCCAGTCCGTAGCCCAAGGCCTGAAAGATCAGGGCGCTGGCGAGTGGCTCCTGGCCACATGCTGACCCTGGTCACCCGTCCCGAGCCCCAGGCCAGTGCCTGGGCTCTGGACCTCCAGCGCCAAGGGGTGCCCGCCGCCAGCCTGCCCCTGATGGCCATTGGCCCGCCCCCCGATCCAGCCAGCGTGCACCACGCGTGGCAACAATTGGACCGCTGGCGCTGCGTCATGATCGTCAGCCCCAATGCAGCGCACTGGTTTGCACAACTGCGGCCTGACCTGACACGCTGGCCCGCCCACACCCTGCTGGCCGCCCCGGGCCCCGGCACCGCTCAGGTGGCTCGTGACCTGTTTGGGCCCCTGGGCCTGCAGGACGATCAGCTCATCAGCCCGCCGTCAGACAGTGAACAGTTCGACTCCGAACACCTCTGGCCCGTCCTGAGCCCCCTGGACTGGGCCCACCAGGGCGTCCTGGTGATCAGTGGAGGTGAACAAGGCGAGGTCCGAGGCCGCCAGTGGCTGACCCGACAATGGCAAAGCGCTGGTGCCACCGTCGGCACCCTGCTGACCTACCAGCGCCACGCACCTGCATGGACCGAGGCACAGTGGCAGCAGGCCCGACAAGCCTATGCAGCCCCCGCAGATCACGCCTGGCTGTTCAGCAGCTCGCAAGCCCTGGACAACCTGCGCCACCTGCTGGGTGCGCCCCCCCGTGGCGCCATCGCCGTGTGCACCCACCCCAAAGTGGCCGACACCGCCCGGGCGCTGGGCTTTGATCGGATTGTCGACACCAGACCACAGGCGGACGACGTGGCGCAAGCCTGCCGATCCCTGGTCACCCCGTGATCACGGACGGTCGATACAATCAATCGCATCGTGAACGAACTCCAAGCCACCCTCCCCGCCCCTGATCCGCGACCGTCGGCGGCGCCCCCGCGTCCGGCCCGATGGCTGCGCTGGAGCCTGATCGCGCTGGCGGGCCTGGCCGCCGTGGGCGCCTGGTCGGGCTGGTCGGCCCAGCAGCGCGTGGCCCAACTTGAATCCGAACTGGTCAAGCGCCAGCAAGACAGTCAGGTCCTCGCCCAGGAGGCCCAGGTGCTGTCCAAACAGGCCCAGGAAGTCGCTCGCGAGGCCGCAGCCCGCGCCACGCTGCTCGAAACCCGCCTGGCCGAAGTCGCCCTGCAACGCACCCAGGTCGAAGACCTGATCAAGTCCATGTCCCGCTCGCGAGACGAGAACCTGCTGGTCGACATCGAAGCCTCCCTGCGCGTGGCCGCCCAGCAAACGGCCCTGACCGGCAGCGCCGAAGCCCTGGTGGCCGCCCTGCAGACGGCCGACGAACGGCTCGCGCGCGCTCAACAGCCGCGGCTCGCGGGCGTCCGTCGTGCGCTGGCCAAGGACCTGGACCGCATCAAGTCCACCCGGGTGGCTGACCTGCCCACGCTGGCGATTCGGCTCGACGAGGCCATTCGCATGGTCGACGAGATGCCCCTGATCAGCGAGCGCGCCACGCCCCAGAAGGCGCGATCCGAGCGGGCCGAGCGCGCGGCCCCCCCAGCCAGTGCCACGCCCACCACCGATGCCCCCGAACAGGGCTGGAGTAACCGACTCTGGCGCTGGGGGCAAACCGCTGGCACCCTGGTCTGGCAGGAAGCCCGCTCTCTGGTCCGCGTGACCCGCATCGAGCGCCCTGAAAGCATGCTGCTGGCACCCGATCAGGCCTTTTTCCTGCGCGAGAACCTCAAGCTGCGCCTGCTCAATGCCCGCCTGGCCTTGCTCAGTCGCCAGACCACCACCGCGCTGTCCGACGTGCAGGCCGCCCAGGACATGATGAATCGCTTCTTTGACACGCGTTCACGCCGGGTGCAACTCACCGTGGGCCTGTTGAACGAAGTGCTCGCTCAAGGCCCCCAGACGCAGACGCCCCGACCAGACGACACCCTGGCGGCCCTGACCGCGCAGGCTGCCCTCCGCTGACATCCAGGACATCCACCCATGCGCACAATCGTCTGGTTGCTGATCCTGGCCGTGGTCGCGGTCGTGGCCGCCACCGCCCTGGGCAACAACGATGGGCTGGTCAGCATCTACTGGTTGGGGTGGCGCACAGACGTCTCCCTCAACCTGTTCGTGCTGGCCGTGCTGGTCACCAGCCTGGCGGTCTACTCGCTCGTGCGGGGCCTGGATGGCCTGATCGGCCTGCCTGAGCGCGCCCGGCGCTGGCGCACCAGCCAGCGTGACCGCTCGGCCCAGGCCGCCCTGCGCGAAGCCCTGGGCATGTACCTGGGCGGGCGCTACTCGCGCGCCCACCGGGCCGCACAGCGCGCCGTGGCCATTCAGGCCGACACCCCCGACCTGGCACCCGATGAAGAATTCTCCGCCCTGGCCCACCTCCTGTCGGCCGGCAGCCTGCACCGCCTGCAAGACCGCAAACGGCGGGACGAGCACCTCAAACGTGCGCTGGACATCGGCCGCCTGACCCGCAAACCACGGGTGCTGGAAGAAGGCGCCCGCCTGATGATGGCCGAATGCGCCATCGACGACCACGATGCCCCCCGGGCGCTCAAGGAGCTGGCCGACCTGCCTCCTGGCCTGTCGCGCCGCACCCAGGCGCTGCGACTCAAACTCAGCGCCACACGACTGGCTCGCCAGCCCATGGAAGCCCTGCGCACCGCCCGCTTGCTGGCCAAGCACCAGGGCTTCCCCGCCGCCGCCGCCGAGGGGCTGCTGCGCTCCCTGGCCAGCGAGGCCCTGAGCACGGCCCGTGACCTGGACCAGCTCCGCCAGTCCTGGCTGCTGCTGGACGCCAACGAGCGCAAGGACCCCCTGATCGTCGCACGGGCCGTCACCCGCATGGCCCAGTTGGGTGGCAGCGTCGAGGCGCGGACCTGGCTGGCCCCATCCTGGGATCAGCTCACGCAACACTCGCCCGAAGGGGTGGAGGCCCTGGCCTTTGCCCTGTGCGAGACCGTCGAGGGCCTCGAGACCGAATGGCTGGCCCGCCTGGACAAGGTCAGTCAGGAAGCCCTTCGTGCGCCCGCGCTGGGCCTGGCGGTGGGCCTGGCCCTGGCCGAGCGTCAACTGTGGGGAAAAGCACGTGTTCTGCTGCTGTCTGCTGCCAAAGACAACCAACTTCAAGGCCGCCGTCGCCGTCAGGCCTACGTGATGCTGGCTCGTCTGGCTGAAAAAGAGCAGCGCCTGGACGATGCGCAAAGCTTCTGGCGCCAGGCCGCCCTGGTCGAATCAGGTGTTTGATCACCGAATTTGAGCGCGGCAAGCCGCAAAGATCTGCACGATGCCCGGCGCAAGCGCCCAAACCATGCTATAGTTTCGTTCTCTTCGGCGGCTGTAGCTCAGTTGGATAGAGTACTTGGCTACGAACCAAGGGGTCGTG
>DAORJC010000043.1:0-19634 GCA_035438885.1 Aquabacterium sp.
CCCGTTGACCCGCCCCCTCCAGCCGCGCCGAGGCGGTGACGTGGTACGGCAGCGGAACGAGCAACCCTGCCAACAAGGCCGCCACAGCCCCACCCACGGACCACCGCAAGCCACGCTCGGTCGGGTCCTTGATGCGGCGGATCAGGGTGAAAAACCCGGCACTGGTGCGCTCCCACCAGGACCGGTCCAGCCGGTACCGCATGGCCATCATGGGCGCCAGCCCTTCGGCCACGATCGAGAGCCAGTGCACCTCATCGGCCGAAAACGCAGCGCGCTCCAGATCGTTGCGCGGACTGGGGCGCAAAGGATCGAATGCCACGGAGCGCTCACAGCTGATCACCCCGGCCACGCGGCCACCGTAGGCCATGGGCACACTGACCACGCCGGCCAGGCCTTGTGCCTTGTACAGGAACTGATGCGCCAAAGTGATGCGGGAGGCGCATCGGGCGTTCGGGGGCCAGGTCAGTGTGGCGTGCTGATGCAGCGCCTCCAGCATGGCCTGCTGCAATTCAGGGATGGCCGCGCCCTCCTCCAGCACCACACCATCGGACAGGGCAATCACCTGCAGCTCTCCGGCGACGATCCAGCCCAGGGAGACACGCAGGCAGCTCAGGCGGTGGCAGATGTCGGCCACGACCTCGGCGGCGCTGCTGCGCCAGTCGGGCGCCGCCAGGCCTGCCCTCAAGCCGGCCAGCAGGGCCAGTTGAGCATCCGCCTCCACCGCCTGCCGAACCGCCGGAGACAAGGGCTCCTGACCGGGATCGGCGTCAGGCGCCGCCACAGGCGGAACAGGCTCGGGTCTGTTGGTGACAACGGTCATGTCAGTGGGCTCAAAGGGACGCCAAATGCGTCAAACGTACAGCAATCCGCAGGATGAACCGGGGCTTGCCCTATCATCTCCGCTGCGTGGCAGGGCAAACGCCCAATAAGCACGAAAAAGCCCCTCAAAAAGGGCACCTCAAGTCAAGGAGATTTCATGAAAGTCCTGCTGATCGACGACCACCCGCTGATCCTGGCAGCGCTGCAGTCCGTCATTCAAGGTCTGGGTGACAACGTGGTGGTCTCGGCAGCCTCCAGCGGCCGCACCGCACGCGAAATGCTCAAGGCCGACAGCTCCTTCGAGCTGGTCCTGCTGGACCTGCACCTGGGCGATGCCGATGGTTTTGACCTGTTGACTGAATTCCGTGCCAGCTACCCAGCCCTGCCGGTGGTGGTGATCTCGGCCTCAGACCGCACCAGCGATGTGATCCGCTCCATCGACATGGGAGCCATGGGCTTTGTGCCCAAGCGTGCCAGCAACGAGACCCTGGTCGAGGCCCTGCAGCAAGTCATCTCCGGCGGCGTCTATGTGCCCCCCATGAGCATGAGCAGTGAGGTGATCGGCACCCCTCAGACGGCCGCGCAGCGCGTGCAGGTCGAGGCCGTGGACTCGGGCTTCCAGACCACGCCTTCGCTGTCTCAACTGGGCCTGACGCCCCGCCAGACCGATGTGCTGGCCCTGCTGCTCAAAGGCCAGCCCAACAAGCTGATCGCCCGTGAACTGGGCCTGTCGGTCGAGACCGTCAAGGACCACGTGGCCGCCGTGCTGCGCGCCCTGAACGTGAGCTCACGCACCCAGGCCGTCATTGCCGTCAGCCAGATGCTGCAGGTGCAGGGCACCAGCTCGCCAGGCGGTTTCTCAGCCTGGCAGCCCGTGCGTCGCTGAGTCCCGTGCTGCGGGATTCAATCCTGCAAGAGCGCCTGGCGAGCCTGGGCGTACTCTGACTTCAGGCGTGCCACCAGGTCCGCCGTGGGCAGCACCTGCTTGATGGCGCCAATGCCCTGGCCGCAGCCCCAGATGTCCTTCCAGACCTTCTTGCTGGCGCCAGTGTTGCCGCCATCGTCCGACGTGCCGAAGTCCATCTTGCTGGGATCGGCCTCGGGCAGGTGATCGGGGTCCATGCCGGCATTGGCAATCGAGCCCTTGAGGTAGTTGCCGTGCACGCCGGAGAAGTAGTTCGTGTAGATCACGTCCTGACTGCTGCTGTCGACGATCATCTGCTTGTAGCCCTCCACCGCGCGGGCCTCTTCGGTCGCGATGAAGGCCGAGCCGATGTAGGCAAAATCAGCCCCCATGGCCCGGGCCGCCAGGATGGCGCGGCCGTTGGCGATCGAGCCTGACAAGGCCAGCGGGCCGCTGAACCACTCCCGGATTTCCTGGATCAGCGCGAAGGGGCTGGTCGTGCCGGCATGGCCCCCTGCCCCGGCCGCCACGGCGATCAGGCCATCGGCGCCTTTTTCAACCGCCTTGTGAGCAAACTTGTTGTTGATCACATCGTGCATCACGATGCCGCCCCAGGCGTGCACCGCGTCGTTCACGTCCACCCTCGCGCCCAGCGAAGTGATGATCAGTGGCACCTTGTACTTTGCGCACAGGGCCATGTCTTCGTCCAGCCGGTTGTTGCTTTTGTGAACGATCTGGTTGATGGCAAACGGCGCAGCCGGGCTGTCCGGGTGGGCTGCGTCATGGGCCGCCAGCGATTCGGTGATCTCGGCCAGCCAGTCGTCCAGTTGCGAGGCCGGACGCGCATTGAGCGCCGGCATGGAACCCACCACCCCGGCCTTGCACTGGGCAATGACCAGCTTGGGTGTGCTCACGATGAACATGGGCGAGGCAATGACCGGAAAGCGAACTTTCTGCAACACGGGAGGCAACATGGATTTCAACCTTCTCGTCAAAAAATGAAGCACAGAGACAACATCGGCCGCTTGAAGCGGCCGATGCAAGGTCAGACAACCGTCTGGTGGATCAGAACAGTTCCACCGGCATGGCCGTCACGGTCTCGCCACCCGTCAGGATGGAGTCACGCAACGAGGCAATGCGGGCCAGGATGTGATCGCCATAGAAACGAGCGGTGGCGATCTTGGCGGTCATGAAGTCGGCGTCTTCACCGGCCGCCAGCTTGTCTTCGGCCACGATCAGGGCACGGGCCATCTGCCAGCCGGAGACCAGGTTGGCTGTCAGCATCAGGTAAGGCACCGAACCCGAGAACACGGCGTTCGGATCGGTCTTGGCGTTGGCCAGCACAAAGTCCACCGCTTGCAGGAAAGCTTCGCGGGCGGCCTTCAGTTGCAGACCCAGCTTCTTGCCAGCGGCGCTGTTGCGGGCTGCCAGTTGGCCTTCCACATCGGCGATCTGAGCGGCGATGGCCTTGGCCATGGCACCCTTGTCACGCAAGGTCTTGCGGCCCACCAGGTCGTTGGCCTGAATGGCCGTCGTGCCTTCGTAAATCGGCAGGATGCGGGAATCGCGGTAGTACTGGGCTGCGCCGGTTTCTTCGATGAAGCCCATGCCACCGTGCACCTGCACACCCAGCGAGGTCACTTCAACCGAGTTCTCGGTGCTGAAGCCCTTGATCAGGGGCACCAGGAACTCATAGAAGGCCTGGGCTTGCTGGGCCACAGCGGCATCGGGGTGGTTGTGCGCGGTGTCGTAGGCGGCAGCGCCCACCATGGCCATGGCACGTGCGCCTTCGACCAGCCCACGCATGGTCAGCAACATGCGCTTGACGTCGGGGTGATGGATGATGGCCACCGATTCCTTGGCCGAACCATCCACCGGGCGCGACTGCACGCGATCGCGTGCATAGGCCACGGCGTGCTGGTAAGCGCGCTCGGAGACGGCGATGCCCTGCACGCCCACGTCGTAGCGGGCGGCGTTCATCATGATGAACATGTACTCCAGGCCGCGGTTTTCTTCGCCGACCAGGTAGCCGATGGCGCCAGGGCCGACTTCGCCCTTGTCGTCGCCGTAGACCAGCACGGCCGTGGGTGAGGCCTTGATGCCGAGCTTTTCTTCAATGGAGGCGCAGTACACGTCGTTGCGCTTGCCCAGCGAGCCGTCCGCATTGACCATGAACTTGGGCACCACGAACAGCGAAATGCCCTTGACGCCTTCGGGCGCGTCGGGGGTGCGCGCCAGCACCAGGTGGACGATGTTCTCCACCATGTCGTGCTCACCGTAGGTGATGAAGATCTTCTGGCCGCTGATGCGGTAGGTGCCGTCGGCCTGCTTGACAGCCTTGGAGCGAACCAGGGCCAGGTCGGAGCCGGCTTGCGGCTCGGTCAGGTTCATGGTGCCGGTCCACTTCCCGGAGACCATGTTGGGGATGTAGCGGGTCTTGAGCTCGTCGCTGCCGGCGGTCAGCAGGGCCTCGATGGCGCCACCAGTCAGGATGGAGCACAGCGAGAAGCTCAGGTTGGCGGCCATGGTCTGCTCGACGCAGGCCGCACCGATGATCTTGGGCAGGCCCTGGCCACCGTATTCAACGGGTTGACCCAGCCCTTGCCAACCACCTTCGGCCAGCGCAGCGTAGGCTTCCTTGAAGCCCTTGGAGGCGCGCACGACGCCGTTGTCCCACGAACCGTGATCCTGGTCACCCGACCAGTTCAGCGGCGCAACAACGCCTTCGTTGAACTTGGCGGATTCTTCCAGCACTGCCTGAGCGGTCTCATAGCCGGCGTCTTCAAAGCCGGGGATCTGGGCAATCTTGTCGATGCCAGCAAGCTCCTTCATGCAGAACAGCTGGTCTTTGATGGGGGCGCGGAATGTCATCGATGTTCTCCGGTATACGGCAAAGGGGGCGCCTCAAGAGACGCCCCCATCAGGGTCAATTCAGACAGACACGAGATCTGCCATCGACACCCTCAAATCAGAGCGCCTTGATCAGTTCGGGCACGGCCACGAACAGATCGGCTTCCAGACCGAAGTCGGCCACCTGGAAGATGGGGGCTTCAGGATCCTTGTTGATGGCCACGATGACCTTGGAGTCCTTCATGCCGGCCAAGTGCTGGATGGCGCCGGAAATGCCGCAAGCGATGTACAGCTGAGGCGCCACGATCTTGCCAGTCTGACCGACCTGCAGGTCGTTCGGGGCGTAACCAGCATCCACAGCAGCGCGGGAAGCACCCAGGCCAGCGTTGAGCTTGTCGGCCAGGGGCGACATGACTTCGTTGAACTTCTCAGCCGAACCCAGAGCACGGCCACCCGAGACGATGATCTTGGCAGCGGTCAACTCAGGGCGAGCCGACTTGGTCACTTCACGGCCCACGAAGGACGAGGAGCCCGAATCAGCCACGGCAGCCACGGTTTCCACAGCAGCCGAACCACCGGAAGTGGCCGCGGCGTCAAAGGCGGTACCGCGAACGGTCAGCACCTTGACCGAGTCGGCCGATTGCACGGTGGCAATGGCGTTACCGGCGTAGATGGGGCGCTCGAAGGTGTCAGGCGAGATCACCTTGGTGATTTCCGACACTTGAGCCACGTCCAGCAAGGCGGCCACGCGAGGCGACACGTTCTTGCCCGAAGCGGTGGCAGGGAACAGCAGGTGGCTGTAGCCAGAAGCCACGGCCAGCACTTGAGCGGCCAGGTTCTCGGCCAGGCCGTCGGCGAACTGCGCGCCGTCAGCGTGCAGGACCTTGGAGACACCAGCGATCTGGCCAGCAGCGGCGGCGGCGGCGGCGGCATTGGCGCCAGCAACGAGCACGTGCACGTCGCCACCCAGGGCCTTGGCAGCGGTGACCACGTTCAGCGTGGCAGCCTTGATGCTGTTGTTGTCGTGTTCAGCAATAACGAGAGCGGTCATGGGTTATCTCCTCAGATCACTTTGGCGACGTTCTTCAGCTTGTCGACCAGGGTGGCCACGTCGGCCACCTTGATGCCAGCGGAACGCTTGGCCGGTTCGACCACGCTCAGGGTCTTGATGCGGGGGGCCACGTCGACACCCAGGTCCGCCGGCTTGACGGTTTCCAGGGGCTTCTTCTTGGCCTTCATGATGTTGGGCAGCGTGACGTAGCGGGGCTCGTTCAGGCGCAGGTCGGTGGTCACCACGGCAGGCAGCGACAGCTTGACCGTTTCCAGACCGCCGTCGACTTCGCGGGTCACGCAGACCTTGCCGTCAACCACTTCCACCTTGGAGGCAAACGTGCCCTGGGGCAGGTTGGCCAGTGCAGCCAGCATCTGGCCGACCTGGTTGCTGTCGTCGTCGATGGCTTGCTTGCCCAGGATGATCAGGTCAGGCTTTTCCTTGTCGATCAGCGCCTTGAGCACCTTGGCCACGGCCAGCGGTTGCGTCTCGCCGTCGGTCTCGACCAGGATGCCACGGTCGGCACCGATGGCCATGGCGGTGCGCAGGGTTTCCTGGCACTGGGCCACACCCACGGACACGGCGATGATCTCGGTGACCACACCCTTTTCCTTCAGGCGGGTGGCCTCTTCGACGGCGATTTCGTCGAAGGGATTCATGCTCATCTTGACGTTGGCGATGTCAACGCCTGTGCCGTCAGATTTCACGCGGACTTTCACGTTGTAGTCAACAACACGTTTGACTGGAACCAGAACCTTCATGCGTTGTTCTCCTGCGCAATAGGTAAGTTGATCAGAATGAGCCGCGCCAAAAAAAGCACGATCGTTCGATTCTAGCGTGAAGTTGGAGGCTGTGGCGCAGCAATCGACGACAGATGCGATGAAAATAACGTTTTCCCATCACTGACCCAGATGAGCCCCAAACCTGTCGAGCCTGAAATCACCCCGCACGTCACGGTGGGACTGTTCGATTCCGGCCTGGGCGGGCTGTCGGTGCTCAGGGCGATGCAGACCCATCTGCCGCAGGCTCATCTTCTGTATGTGGCCGATTCCGGCTTTGCGCCCTACGGGGAGCGCGACGAGCCCTTCATCGTCGACCGCTCGCTGCACATCAGTCAATTTTTGTTGTCCCAGGGGGCCCAGGCCCTGGTGGTGGCCTGCAACACCGCCACGGCGGCCGCAGTCAAAGAGTTGCGTGAAGCCTTTCCACAAGTGCCCATCGTGGGAGTGGAGCCCGGCGTCAAACCGGCCGTGGCCCAGTCGCGCAACCAGCGCGTGGGGGTGATGGCCACACCGGGCACCCTCAAAAGTGAAAAATTCCGCCAGCTGGTCAGCAGCCATGCCCAAGGTGCCGAGCTGGTGCTGCAGGCCTGCCCGGGTCTGGCACGCGAGATTGAACGGGGCGAGCTGGACACCCCTGCCCTGCGCGCCCTGGTCCATGAGTTCTGCGAGCCCTTGCGGGCTGCACAAGTTGACACCGTGGTGCTGGGCTGCACCCACTATCCTTTTGTTCGCCCGCTGATTGCACAGGCCCTGGGGCCCGATGTGCTGATCCTGGACACGGCCGATGCCGTGGCCCGTCACGCCGCGAGTCGGCTGGCACGGGTGCCCCGGCTCTCGTCAGCCCATCAGGCTCCCCCCGGAGGGCTGCAGTTGTGGTCCAGCGGCGACGCTGCCCACCTGTCCGAGGTGACCGAGCGCTGGCTGGGCATCCGCGCCCCCAGCGCCGCACTGCCGACAGCCTTGAGGCCTTGAAACCGAGCTTTGTGTCTGAATGTAAGCAGACTCGAATAAAGCGTCCAAATGCTCGGTTTTCTCAGATTGTTCGTCTTTTCAAACGCTCAAGTCAGGGAGCCGGCCCGTCGATAACCCCGACAGAAGTGGGAGTTTCGCGTTGCGATCTTTCACGCTGTGCATTTTGCGCCTGCCGGAGTACGCCACATGGCCACGTTGATCCCCTCACTGTCGACCGCTCAGATCTCTGCCCTGTCGACACTGTCCATCTCTCGTTTCACCACGGAAGACTGGCTTGCATTCAACACGGCGCAAATCGCGGCGCTGACCGCCATACAGGTTCCGGTCATCACGACCACCGGCCTGAAGGTACTCAGCACAGCCAACGTGGCGGCACTGACGACCGAACAGATCGGCGCACTCAACACGGTGCAACTGCAGTCCCTGGGCACGCACCAGGTCGCTGCCCTGACATCCGAGCAGCTTGAGGCCTTCGACAGCACCGACATCGGCGCGCTGACCGCCGCGCAGGTGGTGGCCCTGAACACGGATGGCATTGGCGCCTTCAACACGGATCAGATCGCCGCATTGAGTACAGCCCAGATTGCTGCCCTGACCACCACACAGATCGCCAACCTGTCGACCACCCAGGTCGCCGCCATCGAGACTCAGGACATCCGGGCACTGACCACAGCCCAGAGCGCCGCACTGAACAGTGAGCAAGCCGCTGCTCTGACCACCGACCAGGTCCAGTCCCTGGAAACCGCTGACTTGCGAGCCCTCACCACGGCCTCCGTGGCCAACCTGTCGTCCGAGCAGGTCAGCGCACTCACCAGCACACAGGTGCTGGGCCTGGGCACCCACCAGATCCTGGCACTGAGCACCGAGCAGGTGGCCGCCATCAGCACCGCTGGCGTGCAAGCCTTGAGTGTGACGCACATCGCCGCGCTCAAGACCGATCAGATCGCCGCCTTGCAATCGGATCAGATCACCGCACTGACCACACAGAACATCCGCGCACTGTCGGCCGCCCAGGTCGCCGCCCTGACGTCCGATCAGGCCGCTTCGCTGACCGGTACTCAGGTCGCCGCCCTGGAGACCGGTGACCTGCGTTCACTGAGCACGGCCGCCATCAGCAACCTGACCACCGACCAGATCGTGGCGCTGAACACGGCTCAGGTCGCCTCCCTGACCTCCACGCAACTTGGCGCGCTGACCAGCGGCCAGTTGCAGGCCATCGAGACCCAGGACATCCGATCCCTGGTCGCCACCCAGGTGGCAGGCCTGGGCACCGAGCAAATCAGCTCGTTGACACTGAACCAGGTGGCGGCCTTGAACACGGCCACCATTCGCGCCCTGTCAAACGCCCAACTGGGCGCACTGGACACCGACCAGATCGGTGCCCTGACCAACGTCCAGATGCCTGGCCTGAGTGCGGCTCAGATCGGCGTGTTGACCAGTGCCCAGGTCGGTGCCCTGCCCACAGCCGACCTGGCCGTGCTGACCACGGCACAAGTCACAGCCCTGAGCACCGACGCCCTGGCAGGCCTGACACCCGGCCAGGTCGCTGCCTTGACCGTGACCCAGATCGCGGCCATCACGACCACCCAACTGGGTGCACTGAGCACCGAGCAGATCGAAGCCATAGAAGTGGCGGACATCAAGGCACTGACCACCGCGCAGGCCGCCGCCTTGTCGAGCACCCAGGCTGCTGCCCTGACCAGTACCCAGATCCAGGCGCTGGAGACTGGCGACCTGCGCGCCCTCAGCACCACGGCACTGACCGCCATGGGCACCGATCAGATCGTGGCCCTGACCACTGCCCAGGTGGCTTCGCTGACGGTGACTCAGGTCGCCTCGCTGACGTCCGAGCAGATCGCATCGATCCAGACCGCAGACATCAAGGCCCTGACCGCTGCTCAAGCCGCAGCCCTGACCTCGCTCCAGGCTGCTGCCTTGACCCCAGATCAGATTGCCGCGATGACCTCGGCCAACATCCGGGCGCTGAGCACACAGGCCATCTCGGCACTGGCTTCTGATCAGATTGATGCGCTGACCACCCAGCAGATGACGGCCTTGCTGACGCAACAACTGGCCGCCATGGACACCAGCCAGATCCAGTCGATTGCGCCCACCGACCTGGCCGTGCTGACCTCGGCCCAACTGGTCGGCCTGAACGCCACACGCGTGGCTGCACTGACCTCGGATCAGATCCAGGCCATGACCAGCGCGCAGTTTGCCGCCATGAGCACCGTGCAGATCGCCGCCTTGACGTCAGAGCAGATGGCGGTCATGCAGAACGCCGACCTGGCCGCGCTGACCACGGCGCAAGCCGCCATCCTGAACTCTGATCAACTGAGCGCACTGACCTCCGCCCAGATTCAGGCCATCGAAGCCGTGGACCTGCGCAGCATCAGCACCCTGGCCCTGTCGGCTCTGAATTCAGAGCAGATCGCCGCGCTGACCAGCGTGCAGATCGCCAACCTGACCAATGCTCAGGTGGCCTCGCTGTCGAGTGACCAGATCGCCGCCATCGAGACAGCCGACATTCGGTACCTGACCACAGGACAGGTCGCCGCCATGACCAGCGACCAGGTTCAGGCCCTGACCACCGACCAGGTGGCGGCCATGGAGGCCCTGGACCTGCGCGCCATGACGAGTGTGAACGTTGCCAAGTTGGGCACCGATCAGATCCAGGCGCTGACCACCGCACAGGTGGCCAACATGACCACTGCACAGATTCAGGCCCTGACCACCGAGCAGGTCGCTGCAATGGACACGGCCAATGTGACCGCGCTGACCACAGCCCAGACCATGGTGCTGACCACCGAGCAGGTGGCATCCCTGACCTCCGATCAATTGCAGGCCCTGACGACGCTGCAGATCAGCACCCTCAAGGCCCCCCAGATCGCGGCACTGACCTCCGACCAGATCAGCGCCATCGAGACGGCCGACATCAAGGCCCTGACGGCTCTGCAAGCCGCCGCACTGGGCTCTGACCAGGTGGCTGCCCTGACCACTTCGCAGATCGCTGCGCTGGAGACGGTCGACCTCAAGGCCTTGACCACCGCAGCCATTGCCGCCATGGGCACGGACCAGATCGTGGCCCTGAACAGCGTGCAGGCTGCATCGCTGACGGCAGCACAAGTGGCCGCCCTGACCACCGGCCAACTGGAAGCCCTTGACGTGGGTGACCTGGCCGCCATGAGTTCGGCTCAGTTGGTGAACATTTCGGCAGGTCGCATTGGCGCACTGACCACCGATCAGATCGTGGGCCTGACCTCGGCGCAAGTGGCCGGTCTGACGACCGCACAGGTTGCAGCGCTCAGCACCGACCAGATTGCCGCGCTGGAGACGCTGGACGTCAAGGCCATGACCAGTTCGCAAGTGGCCGCCCTGACCTCGGACCAGGTGCAAGCCCTGGGCAACGCTCAGGTCGCCGCCATCGAAGCGGTTGACATCAAGGCCATGACCACGGCCAACATCGCAGTCCTGGCCACCGATCAGATCCAGGCCCTGACCACCGCACAAGTGGTGGCCCTGACCACCGCACAGGTCGCCGCCTTCACCACCGAGCAGACCGCTGCCATGGAAGTGGCAGACGTCGCCGCACTGACCCTGCCCCAGGTGATTGCCCTGGGCTCGGCCAACATCGCGGCCATGAGCTCGGATCAGGTCGCCGCACTGGCTGCCGTGCAGATCCAGAGTCTGTCGACCGCACAGATCGCCTCCATGGGCACGGACCAGCTCCGCACGCTCACCACGGCACACATCGTGGCCATGACCTCGGCCCAGGTCGCCGCGCTGACCACCGAACAGGTCGCCGCATTGACCACCACCCAGGTCGCTGCCATTGAGACGCTGGACCTGCGAGCCATGTCCACCGCCCAGGTGACCGCCTTCACGTCCGATCAGATTCCTGCGCTGACCACCCTGCAATCGGCTTCTCTGCTGGTGACTCAGGTCGCCGCGCTGACCACCGAACAGCTGGTGGCCCTGCAGAATCCCGATCTGGCCGCCATGTCGGCTGCTCAGATCGCCTCGATTGCCGTGGGCAAGATCACGGCGCTGGAAACCCAGCAGATCGTGGCCCTGACCAGCGCACAGGTGGCCGGCATGACCACGGCCCAGATCGCTGCGCTGGAAACCCACCAGATCGCCGCCATCGAAACCCTGGACATCCGCGCCTTGACCTCTGCCCAGGTGGCCGCACTGACCACGGAACAGGCGCAAGCCCTCACGGCCGCCCAGGTGGCCGCCTTGGAAACGGCCGACCTGCGGGCCCTGAGCACCAGCGCCTTCGGCACCTTCAGCTCAGAGCAGTTGGCCGCCCTCACCACCGCTCAGACGGCCGGGTTGACCACCGGACAGCTACGCGCACTGAGCACGGAGCAGATCACCCAACTGGACAACGCCGATGTGGCTGCGCTGACCACGGCGCAACTGATCACTCTGACCACCGATCAGGTGGCGGCCCTGACCTCCGACCAGATCGTGGCCATGACAGGTGCGCAAGTAGCGAGCCTGACCACCGCCCAGGTCTTCAACCTGACCACCACGCAGATTGCTGCTCTGGAAACCAATGACCTGCGCTCATTGACCACACTGCAGGCTTCGGTGCTGACCTCTGAGCAGATCGAGTCGCTCAGCAGCACGCAATTCGCTGCGCTGGAGACCGTGGACCTGCGCGCCGTGGCACCCGCCAGCCTGGCCGGCCTGAGCACAAGCCACATGGGAGCGATGACCTCCGCCCAACTGGCGGCCATGACGACCACTCAGGTCGCTGCCTTGAGCACCACGCAGATCGCCGCCATCCCGACAGCGAACCTGGCCGCCCTCAACACAGCCCAGATCAAGGCACTGCCCGACGCCAGCGTCACCGCCCTGACCTCCGATCAGATCGTGGCACTCAACACGCTGCAGTTCGCCACCTTGAGCACCGACCAGATTCGGGCGCTGGGCACCGAACAGATCGCCGCGATTGAAACGGCCGACATCAAGGCCCTGACGGCCCAGCAAGTCGGCGCCCTGGACTCCGTCCAGGCCCCCGCCCTCAAGGCCAGCCAGATCGCCGCCATCGATGCCCTCGACATCAAGTCCCTGACGACCGATGCCCTGATCGTCCTGGACTCCAGCCAGATCGCAGCCCTGACCGCCGCTCAGGTTGCCGCCCTGACCGTCACCCAGGTCGCAGCCCTCACCACCGAACAGGTCGAGTCCCTGGAAACCACCGATCTGGCTGCCATGTCGGCCGCTCAGATCGTGGCCCTGGGCGCGACCAAGGCTGCGGTGCTGACGACCGATCAGATCGTCGCCCTGACCACGCTGCAAGTGGCCAGCCTGACCACCGCTCAAGTCCAGGCGCTGAACTCGGACCAGATCGCCGCGTTCCAGACCGCTGACCTGCGGGCCATGACCACCGGCCAGTTCGCCGCCATGACCAGCGAGCAGATCACGTCGCTGACCGCCACGCAGGTGGCAGCACTGGAAACAGCCGACCTGCGCGTCCTGAACACCGAAGGCATTGCCGCCCTGGCCACCGACCGCATCGCGGCCCTGACCGCGGCACAAGTGGCCGGCCTGCAGAATGCGCAGATCCAGGCCCTGGGCACCGAGCAGATCGAGGTTCTGAGCACGACCAACATCCGCGCCCTGACCACCGCTCAGTTTGCCGCCCTCAACAGCGATCAGGTGGCCGCACTCACCACCACCCAGGTGGCGGCCATTGAGGTTGCCGACATGAAAGCCATGACGCCCACCGCGTTGGCCAACCTGAGCAGCGATCAGATCCGCGCCATGACCTCCGACCACGTGGCTGCGCTGACCACAGCCCAGGTCAACAACCTGACCACCGACCAGGTGGTGGCCCTTGAGACGGCCGACATCAAGGCCATGGCCACCAACCAGTTTGCTGCGCTCAAGAGCGAACAGGTCGAAGCCCTGACCTCCACGCAGATCGCGGCCATCGAGACGCTCGACCTGCGAGCCATCTCGACCCTGGCCATCGCGGCCATGACCAGCGGGCAGATTGCGGCACTGACCACCCAGCAGGCCGCCAACCTCGGCGTGACGCAGATCGCGGCCATGACGACCGACCAGATCACGTTCATTGAGACCAATGACCTGGCAGCCATGAGCACGGCGCAGATCCAGGCCATGGGCGCCACACGTGCTGCGGCCCTGACGACCGACCAGATCGTGGCACTGACCACGGCCCAGACCGCCTTCATGACGACAGCCCAGATCCAGGCCTTGAGTTCTGATCAGATCTCCGCCTTCGAGACCATCGACATCAAGGCCATGACGGCAGCCCAGATCGGCGCGCTGACCACCGAGCAAGCCGCCTCGCTCAAGGCCACCCAGATCGCAGCGATCGAGACGCTCGACCTGAAGTCGATGACCACCGCCAGCTTTGCGGCCCTGACCTCGGATCAGATCGGCGCCCTGACCGCAGGCCAGGCGGCCAACCTGACGACCGCGCAGATTGCGGCCTTCACGACCGAGCAGATCACGTTCCTGGAGACCGCCGACCTGGCCGCCCTGACAGCGGCCCAGATCGTGGCACTGTCATCCACCAACATGGCCCAGTTGAGCACCGCGCAGATCGTGGCGCTGACCGCTACTCAGGTGACTGCGCTGACCACCGCACAAGTGGCCGCGCTGGACACGGCCCAGTTGCAAGCCTTGGAGACAGCAGACATCAAGGCCTTGACGGGCGCACAACTGGCCGGTTTGAACACCGAACAGATCAGCAGCCTGACCACCACCCAGATGGCCGCCATCGACACGCTGGACCTGCGTTCGCTGACCAACACGCAAATGGCCGCCCTGACCACCGACCAGTTGCTGGCCTTGGGCACCCCGGGCATCCGCGCCTTCACCAGCGCCCAGTTCCAGGCCTTGACCAGCGACCAGTTGCCTTCGTTGAGCACCACTCAAGTGGCGGCGCTGGACACCTCGTCGATCCGGGCCATCAGCGCCACCGAAGTGGCGGCCCTGGGCAGCGATCAGATCACCGCCCTGACCACCGCCCAGATGCTGTCCTTCACGACCGATCAGGTGGCAGCACTGACCTCCGATCAGATCAGTGCTGTCGAAGCCACCGACCTCAAGGGCTTCACAGGCGCGCAGTTTGCGGCCCTGCAGACCGATGCCATCGTGGCACTGACCACCACCCAGATCGCGGCGCTGAACACGGCCCACATCGCCAGCCTGACCACCGATCAGATCGTGGCCCTGGAAACGGCAGACATTGCTGCCCTGACCTCCGTGCAAATGAAAGCCTTCACGGCCACTGGCCTGCAAGCCTTCACCTCCGATCAGGTCATGGCCTTTGAAACAGCCGACCTGGCCGCGCTGACCATGACCCAGACCTCGTCACTGACCGGTGGTCAACTCGCTGCCATGAGTGCCGAGCAGATCGACGCCCTGCTGTCGACCTCCCCGATCGTGCTGGACCTGGACGGCAACGGTGTCAGCACCGTGGGCCTGAACGCCGGCGTGCAGTTCGACCTGAACGGCACCGGCCGCCAGACCACCGTGGGCTGGGCCTCTGCCAACGACGGTCTCCTGGTGATGGACCGCAACAACGACGGCCTGATCAACGACGGTCGGGAGTTGTTCGGCTCGGCCACCACCCTGGCCTCCGGGGCCCGCGCCAGCAACGGCTACGCCGCCCTGGCCGACCTGGACAGCAACGGTGACGGCCTGATCAACCAGTCTGACAGCGGCTACCAGAACCTGCGCCTGTGGGTGGACGCCAACAGCAACGGCATCACCGACGGCGGCGAGCTGCAAAGCCTGGCCGAGCGCGGTGTGGCCTCCCTGAACCTGGCCGCCCAAACCGGCACGGAGATGGACAACGGCAACCTGCTGGCCCTGGTGTCCAACTACACCAGCACCGACGGCAGCACCCACGCCATGGCCGACGTCTGGTTCCAGCGCGACAACACCGGACAGCTGGCCGTCAGCAGCCTGGGTGTCGATGAAGTCCTGGCTGGCCCCACCGCCGATGCCTCCTCGGCCCTGCTCTCCAGCGTGGCCGCCAACACCCTGGGCGCATCGGACACCGCGTCTGCCGCACCCACGGTGACTGCCACAGCCACGCCGACCGAGGCATCCTTCGATGCCACCATGCTGGCCTCGGTGGGCAGCCTGGTCAACCTGGACGACCCGTACAAGCAGATCCTGATCTGATCACCGAGAGGTGACAGCCAAACGGGGCCCGAGGGCCCCGTTTTTCATGGGAATGGGCTCACCAACCACCAGCGGGGCAACCAGCGCCGAAGAGCAGTCCCGCAACGCGGGACCGCCCACATGAAGCCCGGCCAAAGGCCGCCTCGGCTCCGCCCCGCCCCGCGCTCCCGCGCTAAAACGTCAGCCCCGCGGCACCAGGATCAGAACACCGCCAACGGCAACTCCACCCCCGCCGCCTTGAAGTATTCCATCCGAGCCTGACGCACCGCTTCCGAAGGCGCCGGCCAACGGCGGTACACCGTCAGGATCGTGTCGATCAATCGATCCGGGTTGCTGTTGTTGCGTGTCAGCTCACCCTGGGCATTGTGGTGCGTGATCGGCCCCGCCACCGGCACATGGCGCAGCGGTGCCACCGACAAGGCGTGCAGCAGGTGCTCCCAGTCCTCCAGGATCACCAGGTGCTCGTCAAAAGGATGGGCCAGCAACAGCTCGCGCGGAAAGATCAGGCAGTTGTTGGGGATGCGGTTCTTGACGGCCAGGTCGGCATGGGTCACCCCCGCCAGCGACACCAGCGCCATCGACTCCACCTCCACCCCATCGGGCTGACGCGACTCATGTGCCACATACCCATCGCACACGATCACATCCTGACTGCCCGCAGGGATCAAAGGCAGCAACTTCGCCAGAAAATCCGGCGCATGTGAATCGTCATCGTCCAGGAACATCACCTGCGGCGCCTGGGCCAACAGCACCCCCATGTTGCGGCTGGCCGAAGGGCCGGGCACGCCAGGGCGCTGCACAAAGATGTCGCCCGCGCCCATCTGCGCATTGGTCACCGCATAGGACTGCGGCTCATGCACATCGGACACCACGATCAGCTGGACCCGGTCCAGCCCTTGTTGCTTGATGGATTGCACCGCACGAGACAGCAAGAGGGGGCGACGGTGGGTGGTGATGATCACCGACAGGTCAAAGGCCATGGTGTGCTCCGATCAGGGGGTGACTTGCATCCAGCTCAGCAGGCCGATGCCCTGCGAGCGCAGGGACGCGTTGGCCTGTGCCCCGTCCACCAGGGCATTCACATAGGCCACCCGCTGGGCAAAATGATCGGCCTCGGCCGACATGACGTCGAACAGCGAACGACGGCCCAGTTGCGACCACTGCTGGTAAGTGAAGCTGCGAACCCTGTCACTGTCACGCAGCACTTCCACGTAGCGCTTGGCCCGCTCCATCGCCGAGACGGCCGACTCGTGGATCTCGCCCACCCGGGCCATGCGCGTGTTCAACGTTTCCTGAAAACTCTGGCGGGCTGCATCGGCACGCTTGAGCGCCGCCTTGGTGGCCGCCTCCTGCCCGCCGCCGTTGTAGATGGCCCAGTTCACCTGCACACCGGCCGCCCACGACGAGGTGTTGACGC
Source organism: Aquabacterium sp. (assembly GCA_035438885.1). GTDB lineage: Bacteria > Pseudomonadota > Gammaproteobacteria > Burkholderiales > Burkholderiaceae_C > Aquabacterium. The sequence goes on from DAORJC010000043.1 coordinate 16,971, forward strand.
CCGGCTGGTGCGAAGCCGACTTGCCAAACGTCCAGTTGACCTGGGGCTTGTTGCCCGTGGCCACCGCCTGCGCGTAGCTCTCCTGCGCATCGACCTGCAGGCGGATCTGTTGCAGCTCCTGGCTGCGCTCGATCAGGCGCTGAACCTCGTCCAGATTGGGCGTGCTCATCAAAGGCGTGGAAAAACTCTCTCCCAGCAACAACTGATCGCCCACCAGCTTGCGCAGGCGGATGTCGAACTGGCGGGTCGTGGACAAGGCCACTTCACGCTGCAGCTCGGCCTGTTGCTGAGACTTGCGGGCTTGCACCAGCTCGCTGGCGCGCCCCTTGTCTTCGGCCACGATCTGCTCCAGCGCTTCGACCAGGCAGCCCATCTTGCGCACGTACTGGTGATAGACCTGGGCCTGCATGCGATAGCGATGGCGTTCCAGGGCCGTGTTCACGGCCTCCAGCGCCACGCGCTCTTCGGTCGCGCCCTGCCCTTGTTTGGCGGCATCGGCCAGGCGGGTGCGCCACTCGGTCAGTGACTTGAGACGGCCACCGTCGTACAGCGGCGCGCTCACATTCACGCCCAGGTTGGCCTGCAGACCCGTCTTGGAATCGCGGCCCGTGCTGGAGTTCTGGCCCACGCCCACATTGCCCGACAGGTTCACCTGCGGACGGCGACCGGCCTGCACCTCTTCCACGTCAAAGTCGGAGGCTTCGGCCAGCAGGCGCGCAGCGCCGACCTCTGCACTGCGACGAGAGGCCTCGCGCACCAGCACCTGCAACTGCGTGATCGGATCGCCCGAACCCACCACACCCACCGGTGCACCCGGGGATCGGTCCTGACCCTTGCCCGCAGCCGCGGCCTGATTGACCGCCGACTCCGTGCATTGGGAAGGCGCCGCCTGAACGGCTGCGAAGTGTGTCGCGCCCATGATCGCCAGACCCAGCAGGGTCAGTCGGCGGACGGGGAGGAAAGCTTGGTTCAACATGGCATCACCTTTCCGTGAAGGCTTCTCGTGAACGCATCAATGGACGCATCACATAACTTAGCACTGTCTGCTCGCCAGTGCGAATTTCGACCGTGGCGGTCATCCCGGGGATCACCGGCAGGGGCTGCCCCGCCCGGCGCAGGTTGGACACCTCGGCGCGAACCCGGGCGCGGTAGTAACTGCTGTCCTGAGCACCACTGCCGCGGGGGTCGTCACTCAGCGCATCGGGGCTGATGTATTCGATCTGGCCCTTGAGGCCACCGTAGGTGTAATAGTCGTAAGCGCTCAGCTTGACCTGCGTGGGCAGGCCCACCCGCACAAAGCCGATGTCGGCCGGCTTGATGCGAGCCTCGATCAGAATCCGGGTGGTCAGGGGCACAATTTCCATGATGGCCGCACCGGGCTGAACCACACCACCCAGGGAGCCCAGGCGGATGTTCTTGACCAGACCCTTGATGGGCGACTTGATCACGGTGCGGGTCAGCACATCCTGCTTGACCACCAGTTGCTCCTGCAACTGGGCCAGCTCGGTCTGCACACGCACCAGCTCGCTGCTGGCTTCCTGACGGAATCGGTTGACCCGGTCCTGCACCTGCAGCACCAGTTCGTTGGCCTGACGACGCAGGCGCATCACTTCCACGTTGGAGAGCACGCCCTTGTCGGCCATGCGCTCGGACATGGCCACCTCACGCATCAACAGTCCCAGGCTCTGACGGTTCACCGCCACCGCCTCGTTGAGCAGTTGGCGGCGGGCATTGAATGCATCGGTCTCACCCGCCACCAGGCCCGGCACGGCTGCCACCTCAGGCGGAAAGTACAAAGGCCGGCCCGTGGACTCTGCCGTCAGGCGTGCAATCGCGGCCTTCAAGGCCAGTTGCTTGGCCTGTCCTTCGTTCTGCATGGCCTCCACGCGGGTGGGGTCCAGCTTGACCAGGGCCTGCCCCACTTCCACCAGGGCCCCCTCCTTCACCATCATCTCGCGCAGGATGCCGCCTTCGAGGCTGGAGATCACCTGCTCGCGGCCGTCGGGGATCACCCGCCCTTCAGCCTTGGTGATCTGATCCACACGCGCCGCCGAAGCCCACAGCAAGGTCACCACCACGACCACCATCATCAGCACGATGGCCAGTGAGGCACCCGGCGTGGCCTCGGTGACCTGCGCCGCACGCACACCGTCCAGAAAGCGCTCATCCCCGGGCTCCAGCAAACTGCTGCGGCTCGTGTTCAGGATGGATTTGAGCGACCAACGCATCTGGAGTCCCTTGCGCCTCACATCGACAAGTCAGGAATGCCATCACCCAGCAGACGCTGCTCGGGTGGGGGGGTGTACGGAGATGCCACCGAAGGCGTCGCCGGTGTCTGCGGCGCGCGCATGGGCGCCACCGCTGCCGCCACAGGCGGCTGTGGCTGCGCATGGACTGGTGCCATCGGGGTCCCGCCTGGGGCCACCGGGGCAGCCCCTTGAGCAGGCATGGGTGAACCCGGCAAGGACGGCGGCACACCTGGCACGGGTGCTGGGCGAGCACCCGCCAGCGCAGCCATGACCTGGGCCTTGGGGCCAAAGGCGATCAGGCGCCCCGCCTCCACCACGGCCACCAGGTCCACCACATCCAGGATGGCCGGACGGTGGGTGACCACCACCAGCGTCTTCTCGTTGGCCACCGTCTTGAGGTGCTTCACAAAAGCAG
>DAORJC010000044.1:0-19544 GCA_035438885.1 Aquabacterium sp.
GACGGCACGCTGGTCTACAGCTTCGTCGAGAGCGTCAAGGCCACCTATCCCTTCTACGTGCTGCGCGTTGCCGGTGGTTTGCTCTACCTGGGCGGCATGATCCTGATGCTCTGGAACGTCGTGATGACCGCCATGGCGGGTCGCGCTTCCACCGTGTCCGTGCCTCAGCCGGCTCACGCTTGATGTGAAGGACAAATCAACATGGCCAACCAACAAGAAAAACCCGACACGTTCTCGCACGCGAGGATTGAAACCAGCAACTTCCTGCTGATCACGCTGACCCTGGTGGTCATCCTGATCGGTGGGGTGGTTGAAATCGTTCCGCTGTTCTTCCAGCGCAGCACCACGGAGCCCGTGCAGGGCCTCAAGCCCTACACGGCGCTGCAACTGATGGGCCGCGATGTCTACCTGCGTGAGGGTTGCTACAACTGTCACTCGCAGATGATTCGTCCCTTCCGTGCAGAAACCCTGCGCTATGGTCACTACTCGATGGCCGGTGAGTTCGTTTACGACCACCCCTTCCAGTGGGGCTCCAAGCGCACGGGGCCTGACCTGCACCGTGTGGGCGGCAAGTACAGCGACGAATGGCACCGTGCTCACCTGGTCAACCCTCGCGACCTGGTGCCTGAGTCCAACATGCCCGCGTACCCCTGGCTGGAGACCGCCATGGTCAACCCCGCTGACGTCGCGCCTCGCATGGAAGCCTTGAAGATCGTCGGTGTGCCTTACACCGAAGCCGAGATCAAGGCCGCCGGGGACGAAGTCAAGGGCAAGACCGAGATGGAAGCCGTGATTGCTTACCTGCAGGTGCTTGGCACCGCGGTCAAGTGATCCAACAAGACGCAAGGAGATGGCAATGGACATTGGTCTGTGGCGCAGCGCAGTGACAGTGCTGTCTCTGTGCATGTTCGTGGGCATTGTGCTGTGGGTGTATTCCCGCAAAAACAAGGACCACTTCGAGGAGGCAGGAAAGCTGCCCCTCGCTGACGATTGATCGGAGGCTCGCAATGAGCGACTTCATTTCCGAAGGCTGGGCACTGTTTGTGGCCGGCATCACGGCAGGCGGATTGCTTTTCTGCATTGCCGTGCTGATCGGCGCTTCCAAGCGCCAGGTCATCAAGGACGAAAAGGGCAACGAACTGGAGGACACGGGCCACGTGTGGGACGGTGACCTGCGTGAGCTCAACAACCCGCTGCCGCGCTGGTGGATGATCCTGTTCGTCATCACCGTCGTTTTCTCGGTGGTGTACCTCGTGCTGTATCCCGGCATGGGTTCCTACCCCGGCTCTCTGGGCTGGAGTCAGGAGGGGCAACTGCGTGATGAGATCAAGAAGGCCAAGGCCTCCGAGGATCTGGTGTACGCGCGCTTCAAGACGGCCACCGTCGAAGACATGGCTCGCGACAAGCAAGCCCGTGAAATCGGTGAGCGTCTGTTCCTGAACAACTGCGCGGCCTGCCACGGCTCTGACGCCAGGGGTGGCAAGAGCTATCCCAACCTGACCGACAAGGACTGGTTGTATGGCGGCACACCCGAGAAGATCATCGAGACCCTCAACCTCGGTCGTCAAGGGCAAATGCCCCCGATGGCCGCTGCAGTGGGGACGCCTCAGGACGTTCGCAACCTGGCCAACTATGTGCTGAGCCTGTCGGGCAGCGCCCACAACTCGCTGGCGGCTGAACTGGGTCGCGAAAAGTTTGGCGCTTGCGCTGCCTGTCACGGCGCAGATGGCAAGGGCAATCAGGCCCTGGGTGCCCCCAACCTGACCGACAAGGTCTGGCTGCACGGTTGGGGCGAAGCCGCCATCACGGAGATGATCAACAAGGGCAAGCTCAATGTCATGCCCGCCCAGAAGGACCGCTACAGCCCCGAGCAGATCAAGGTGCTGGCAGCGTATGTCTGGGGCATGTCCAACGCGGTGCAGACAGCAGGCGCTGCAGCGTTGGCTCAGCCCGCGACGGCTACGAAGTAAGGACGGTGAAGCCGCAGCTTCAGCATTGGTCTGAAGTGGCTTCGTCCCTGCGGTGGTCGGTTTGGAGTAGCCTCTTGATGGCCTTCCGGACTGCCACCGCTTTTTTGATTGTGTGCCCACCATGAACGAAACGCCCGACAGCGATTCTTCCAAGCCCAAGAAGATCATTCCCATTCAGGCGGTGACCGAAAAGGGCGTCCGCGTCGAGACGGTGTCCTTGTACAAGGCCACCGAGAAAATCTACCCACGCGAGGTGCATGGCTTGTTCATGCGCTGGCGCTGGGCCATGGTGTTCCTGACGCAGTTGGTCTTCTATGGCATCCCGTGGGTGATGTGGAACGATCGTCAGGCGGTCTTGTTTGACCTGGGCACCCGCCGGTTCTATCTGTTTGATCTGGTCCTGTACCCGCAGGACTTCATCTACCTGACGGGCTTGTTGATCATTTCGGCGTATGCCTTGTTCCTGTTCACGGCGGTGGCGGGGCGCTTGTGGTGCGGCTTCTCGTGTCCACAGACGGTGTACACCGAGATCTTCATGTGGATCGAGCGCAAGTGGGAGGGCGACCGCGTCCGTCGCATGAAGCTGGACAAGGCCGGTTTCAGTTTCGAAAAGTTCTGGCGCAAGGGCGGCAAACACCTGAGCTGGGTGCTGTTTGCACTTTGGACGGGTTTCACGTTTGTGGGCTACTTCACGCCCATTCACTTGCTGGGCCATGACGCCCTGACCCTGACCATGGGACCCTGGGAGATCTTCTGGGTTGGCTTCTACGGCTTTGCCACCTACGGTTTCGCGGGTTTCATGCGGGAGCAGGTCTGCAAGTACATGTGTCCCTACGCTCGCTTCCAGAGCGTCATGTTTGACCGCGACACCCTGATCATCAGCTACGACGAGAAGCGGGGCGAGCCGCGGGGCTCTCGCTCGCGCAAGACGGATGCCCAGTCCAAGGGGCAGGGCGATTGCATTGATTGCACCCTGTGCGTGCAGGTCTGCCCGACAGGCATCGACATCCGCAAGGGCTTGCAGTACGAATGCATCGGTTGTGCGGCCTGCATTGACGTGTGCGACACCGTGATGGACAAGATGGGTTCGCCCCGCGGTCTGATCCGTTATGCCACGCAGAACTCGATGGACAAAGGTTGGGATAACAAGCAGATGTTGGGTCGGATTGCTCGCCCCCGCGTCATGGTCTACACCGCCATCCTGGCCGTGGTGGTGGTGGCTTTTGTCAGCAGCATCTACCTGCGCTCGCCGTTCAAGGTCGATGTGTTGCGCGACCGTGGGGTGCTGGGGCGTGTGGTGGACGACGGCTTTGTCGAGAACGTCTACCGCGTGCAGATCATGAATGCCACCGAAACCGAGCAACGCTTCGTGGTGTTTGTGGACAACCTCACCAAGGCGCAGGTTCAGGTGCAGGGCGACATCATCCTGGGCCCGGCCGAAGGACGGTGGGTGCCTGTGGCGGTTCGCGTGCCACCAGAGATTGCACAGACGATGGGCACCGGTGTGCATGGCATCGAGATGGTCGTGACGCGTCAGCGTCAAGGCGACGAAGCCGAGCGTGCCGTGCGAGAAAAAACAACCTTCATGGTGCCCCGTTGAGGGCCCACCGGACAATCGACTCATGACATCCACAGACCGTCAAACTGCTCCGACCTCCGAGCATCCCAAGCATTGGTGGCAATACCCCTTTGTCTGGCTGATCGTGGGTGGTCCGGCCATCGTGGTGGTGGCCGGTATCACCACCGCCGTGATTGCCTACCGCCATGTTGATCCGGTGCTGGACATCTCCAAGCCGGCAAGCAATCCAGGAGAAGCGCCTGCGATTCAGGGGCGCAACCGGGCGGCCCAAACCGCCGTCCAGCCAGCTGAGCGCTGAATCAGCGGTTTTTCCAAGGGTTGTTCCTAGCCCGCACCCCCCTCATTCGGAGGATTATGAGGGTGTGTTTGGCACGATCGAGGAGTTGCACATGGCGCAACGCATGGTTCAGTGGGGACAGATTCTCTGGCCGGCCTTTCTGGTGGCCGGGGTGCTCGAGATGGTGGTCTTCTCGGTGGTGGATCCCGGTGCGTTGCACCTGGGCGGCTGGACCCCTGGGGCCAATGCCGTGTACACCCTGGCCTTCTTCGTGTTCTGGGGCTTGGTGGCGGGTGCCAGCTACCTCAGCTTGTGGCTGGCGTCAGGCCAGTCCACCGAGCACAACACGCATCACCTGGCGCATTGACCCTGCCTGAGCTCGGACGTGTGCCCGAGCTCAACAACGGCTGGTGTTGACCAGGGCTCGGAGACCCGCTTCGTCAATGATGCGGATGTCACGCTGCTTGACTTCCAGAAAGCCTTCTTCCTGGAAGCGAGAAAAGGTCCGGCTGACGGTCTCCAGCTTGAGGCCCAGGTAGCTGCCGATTTCCTCACGGGTCATGCGCAGCACCAGGGCGGTCGATGAGAAACCTCGGGCATGCAGACGCTGTGTCAGGTTCAACAAGAAGGCTGCCAGGCGCTCTTCAGCACGCATGCTGCCCAGCAGCAGCATCACGCCGTGGTCGCGAACGATCTCGCGGCTCATGATCTTGTGGAACTGGTGCTGCAAGTCAGAGAACTCCCGAGACAGCTCTTCAAGCTGGGAGTAGGGGATCACGCACACCTGTGAGTCTTCCAGGGCGACAGCATCGCAGGCATGGTGGTCCGTGCTGATGCCGTCAAGCCCGAGCAGCTCGCCAGCCATCTGAAAGCCGGTCACCTGATCTCGGCCGTCTTCGGCCGACACGCGTGTCTTGAAAAAGCCGGTCCGCACGGCGTAGACGGCTTTGAAGGGCTCTCCGGCATGAAAGAGCGCATCTCCGCGCTTGACCGTCTTGCGGCTGCTCACCAGTTCGTCAAGCTGGGTCAGTTGAGGGTGCGTCAAGCCAACGGGCAGGCACAACTCACGCAGGTTGCAACTGGAGCATGCGACCTTGAAGCTTTCGAATTTCATGGGACTTGCGGCGTCTGGGGTGCAACGGCACTGCGGGCGTGGGTTGATCGCCTCAGTGTCAGAAGCGTCGATATTAGCAGGGTGCAATGTCGGGGGGTGTGCAATGGCCATCTGCTCAAGGCTGTGATTTCATCGAATCACCACAGGCCGTCTGGCATGGATTGGATCAACTCAGTCGCAATGTTCCGGGTTTGAAGCACAGGCCATTGAGCCAGATCAACCCACCGGTCGAGGGGTTTGGCAAAGTCCAATGCCATGAACGCACAGGCGCTTGCTCAGTCCGAAACGGTCCAGCCACCCGCAATCACGCAGGAGACGCTGACGCGTCTGGACGTGGCCGGCCCCCGTTACACCTCCTACCCCACGGCAGACCGCTTCGTGGAGGCATTTGGCCCCGAACAGTATCTGCAGGCACTGGCTCAGCGGGCCAGTGGAGCCGGTGCGGTGGGCGGCGCTGCGGCGCCCCTGTCGGTGTACGTGCACATTCCGTTTTGTGAGTCGGTCTGCTACTACTGTGCCTGCAACAAGGTGGTGACCAAGCGACACGACCGCGCCATTGCCTACCTGGAGGCACTCTACAAGGAGATCGACCTGCATGTGGCCGTGTTGGGCACGGGGCAAAGCCTGTCGCAGTTGCACCTGGGAGGCGGAACACCCACCTTCCTGAGCGATGAGCAACTGGAGCACTTGTTGCTCAAGCTGCAGTCGGCCTTCCGCTTTGTGCCTGGTGGCGAGTACGCCATCGAGATCGACCCCCGCACGGTGGATGCCGAGCGGCTGGGGCGTCTGGCCGCCATGGGGTTCAATCGGATCAGCTTGGGGGTTCAGGACTTTGACCCCAACGTTCAGCAAGCCGTGCATCGCGTGCAGTCCTTCGAGTCGGTCGCCGGCTTGATGGGCGCCGCACGCGATGTGGGGTTTGACTCCATCAACATGGACCTGATCTACGGGCTGCCGCATCAGACGGCCGAGAGCTTTGCGCGAACACTGGCCCAGGTCAGCAGTCTGCGCCCTGAGCGCATCGCCCTGTACGCCTACGCCCACTTGCCTGAGCGTTTCAAGCCCCAGCGCCGCATTGACGCCAAGTTGTTGCCCAAGGGGGCTGACAAGGTCGGCATGCTGTCGGCGGCGATCAGGCATTTCCGCGAGGCCGGTTATGAGTACATCGGCATGGATCACTTTGCCTTGCCTCAGGATCCGCTGGCGGTGGCCAAACGCCAGGGCCGCCTGCATCGCAATTTCCAGGGTTACAGCACCCACCCGGACAGCGACCTGATCGGCCTGGGGGTGTCGGCCATCGGGCGGATCGGCGCGCACTACAGCCAGAACGCCAAAACGGTCGAGGACTACCAGGACGCCCTGCAGCGCGGGGTGTTGCCAGTGCAGCGAGGCTTGACCCTGAGCCGGGACGATCTGGTGCGCCGGGCCGTCATCATGGCCCTGATGTGTCAGGGGCGGGTGGACATCGAGTCCATCGAGCTCGCGTACCTCATCGATTTCAGGCAATATTTCAGCTTGGAGATCGATCAGCTGGAGCCTCTCGTCGAGAAGGGGCTGGTCATCCTGGAGTCCGACGGGATCCGGGTCACTCCGCTGGGTTGGTATTTTGTTCGTGCAGTCGCCATGGTCTTTGACCGCCATCTGCAGGCCGACAAGACGGCCGAGCGCTTTTCCCGCATCATCTGATCCTGCCGCGGTCCTTGTGATGGACGTGGTGTCGGCCAGGGAGGTGATGTGCTGATCAGTTTGTTGACCACTGCCTTTCTGATGGGGCTCGCTGGCGTGCCTCACTGCGCAGCCATGTGCGCCACCCCTTGCGCGGTGGCCTTGCCACAGGGCTTGCCGCTTTCTGCCGTTCTGGGTCGCAGCCTGGGCTACGCCGTGCTGGGCGCTTTGGCAGCAGCGGCCACCGCCACCTTGGCCGCCTGGTCTCGGTGGTTCAGTGTGCTCCAACCCTTCTGGATCATGGCGCTGGCCGCAGCGGTGTTGCTGGGGGGCTGGATGCTCGTTCGTGGCGCGTTGCCCATGGCGATCCAGAACCATGGTCTGGCTGCTTATCGCCGCCTGCAGGGCTCGCTGGGTGATCGCGGCTGGCTCAGTCGCCATCCCCAACTGGCCGCGGTGCTGCCCACCGTGCTGGGCATGGCCTGGGCCGCCTTGCCCTGTGGCCTGCTTTACGGTGCCGTGATGGTGGCGGCCCTGGCGCCCGACCTCTGGGGCGGTGCTGCCGTGATGCTGGCGTTTTCTTTGCCGGGTGCGGTGGCGCTGTGGTGGTTGCCCCGCCGATTGAGTGTGTGGCGCTGGGCTCAGGGCGGGACCTCGGGGGTGCCGTCCAACGTGCCGCAGGCTCAGGCCGTGGTGCCGGTGCTTTGGCTCAAGACGGAGACGGTCACGGAAGTGTCGCCCCAGGGCGCGGCCGCAGTCGGTTCGCTGCCACAGCCGCCCTGGTGGGTGAGGTTGGCCGACCCTCAATGGGCCATTCGCCTGTCGGGTGCCTGCCTGGTCGCGGGGGCAGGCTGGGCCTTGATGCATCGACTGACGGTCCAGTGGCAGGCCTGGTGCGCTTGAAACGCACGCTCGCATCAAATTGAACGGTCAATGACAGGGTCATGTGTCGTTCAGCCACGGGACAGGTCAACCCTGTCGCATAGAATGAGTCAACCTGCCGACATCCATGGCAGCGTTGTTTTCGGAAACGCCAAACGCGGAGACCAACATCATGTATCAGCACATCAAAGTGCCCGAAGGTGGGCAGAAGATTTCGGTGAACCCGGACTTTTCGCTCAACGTCCCCAACAACCCCATCATTCCCTACATCGAGGGCGATGGCACTGGTTTTGACATCACCCCCGTGATGATCAAGGTGGTTGACGCTGCGGTGGCCAAGGCCTACAACGGCCAGAAAAAGATCCACTGGATGGAGATCTACGCCGGTGAGAAATCCACCCGCGTTTACGGCCCTGACGTCTGGCTGCCCGAAGAGACCCTGACGGTCCTGCGCGACTACGTCGTCTCCATCAAAGGCCCCCTGACCACGCCCGTTGGCGGCGGCATCCGCTCTTTGAACGTGGCCCTGCGCCAGGAGCTGGACCTGTACGTCTGTCTGCGCCCGGTGCGTTACTTCAAGGGCGTGCCTTCGCCCGTGAAGGAGCCTGAAAAGACCGACATGGTGATCTTCCGCGAGAACTCGGAAGACATCTATGCCGGCATCGAATTCGAAGCCGAGAGCGAGAAGGCCAAGAAGCTGATCAAGATCCTGCAGGACGAGTTCGGCGTCAAGAAGATCCGCTTCCCCGAGACCTCGGGCATCGGCATCAAGCCCGTCTCGCGCGAAGGCACCGAGCGCCTGGTGCGCAAGGCCCTGCAGTACGCCGTTGACAATGACAAGCCCAGCGTGACCATCGTGCACAAGGGCAACATCATGAAGTACACCGAAGGTGGCTTCCGTGACTGGGCCTATGCCCTGGCCCAGAAGGAGTTCGGCGCCGAGCTGATCGATGGCGGTCCATGGTGCAAGTTCAAGAACCCTCGCACCGGCAAGGACATCATCGTCAAGGACGCGATTGCCGACGCCTTCCTGCAGCAGATCCTGCTGCGCCCGGCCGAGTACAGCGTGATCGCCACGTTGAACCTCAATGGCGACTACATCTCTGACGCGCTGGCCGCTCAGGTCGGCGGCATCGGCATTGCACCGGGTGCCAACCTGTCGGATTCCATCGCCATGTTCGAAGCCACCCACGGCACGGCCCCGAAGTACGCCGGCAAGGACTACGTGAACCCAGGTTCCGAAATCCTCTCGGCCGAGATGATGCTGCGCCACATGGGCTGGCTGGAAGCGGCCGACCTGATCATCAGCGCCATGGACAAGGCCATCCAGAGCAAGAAGGTCACGTATGACTTTGCTCGCGGCATGGAAGGCGCCACGCAGGTGTCTTGTTCCGGTTTTGGTCAGGTCATGATCGACCAGATGTAAACACGGCGCGCCTCGCACGGGATGAAAAGGCCCGCGACTTCCTTGGAGGTCGCGGGCCTTGTTCATTGGGAACCCGCATTTCAACGGGTCGTGCGCATCACCGTTTGGTGTAGATCTGGTCGAAAACGCCACCATCAGAGAAATGGGTCTTCTGGGCGTTGCCCCAGCCACCGAACACGCCGTCGATCGTGATCTGCTCAATCTTGGGGAACTGCCTGGCGTACTTGGCCGCTGCCTTGGCATCGGTGGGGCGATAGAAGTTCTTGCCGGCGATGTCCTGGCCCACGGGCGAGTACAGGTACTCCAGGTAAGCCTTGGCCACTTCGCGCGTGCCCTTCTTGTCCACCACCTTGTCGACGATGGCCACGGGAGGCTCAGCGTAGATGCTGAACGGTGGGTAGACGATGTCGAACCTGTCGGCGCCGAACTCCTTCAGGGCCAGGTGAGCCTCGTTTTCCCAGGTCAGCAACACGTCGCCCTGTCCACGTTCTGCAAAGGTCACAGTCGAGCCCCGAGCGCCCGAGCGCCCGAGTCCAGGACCGGCACGTTGTTGAACAGCTTGCCCACGAACGCCTTGGCTTTGTCGTGCGAGCCGTTGCTGCGCTTGAGTTCAAAGCCATAGGCGGCCAGGTAGTTCCAGCGCGCGCCACCCGAAGTCTTGGGGTTGGGCGTGATCACGGCGGTGCCGGGCTTGATCAGGTCGTTCCAGTTCTTGATTTGCTTGGGGTTGCCCTTGCGAACCAGGAAGACGATGGTCGAGGTGTAAGGCGAACTGTTGCCCTTGAAGGTCTTTTGCCAGTCGGTCTTGAGCAGGTCCTTGCCGGCAATGGCGTCGATGTCATAGGCCAGGGCCAGGGTCACGACGTCGGCGTCCAGACCGTCGATCACCGAGCGAGCTTGCTTGCCGGAGCCCCCGTGGGATGCCCTGATCACGACGTCATCGCCGGTCTTGGCTTTCCAATATTTGGAGAAGGCCGCGTTGTACTCCTGGTACAGCTCGCGTGTAGGGTCATAGGAGACGTTCAGCAGTGTGATTTCCTTGGCCTGTGCGATGGCAGGGAACAGGGAGGACGCGCCGACCACCGTGGCCAGTGCGGCAGCGGTCAGAACGTTCAAGGTGCGGCGAGTGGTGTTGAGCTTGTGCGGCATGTGATGACTGTTGCGGAGTGTTGTGGATGCCTGAATCCTAAAAATCATCGACCTGATCAGGAACGAACAAATGTGCAATTGCTTATGCGCAGAGCACGTGTTGCGGTCAGCCCCATCCGGGTTCGTTGATAATCCGGGCGTGGGGCAAACCCCGGTCAAGCCTTGCCCATTGGCCTGGCCAGTTTGATGAAGTACGGATGGATGAACCTCGATCAATCTCGATTCAAGAGCCTCGCCGCTGACGTGCTGCGTCACGTGCGTCGCCCCACCCGGCGTGGGATCATGGTCGCGCTTGCGGCAGGCCCCGTCCTTTTGCTGCTGTACACCTTGGCGCTGATCCCGTTCACCCCGGGCATCAGCGACATTCGCAAGGCCAAGCTGGAGCAACCCGCGCGGGTGCTGTCCGCCGACGGACAGGAACTGGCCGAGTTCAAGCGAGCCAACCGAGAGTGGGTCAGTCTTCAGGACATCTCGCCCCATGTCGTGGCGGCCTTGATCGCCACGGAAGACCATCGCTTCTACGATCACTTTGGTCTGGACTGGCGGCGAATCGGCTCTGCGGTGATCCTGACCTTCTCGGGCGACCGGCAAGGCGGATCGACCATCACGCAGCAGTTGGCGCGCAACCTGTATCCGGACGAGATCGGCCGTGCGGCCTCGCTCACCCGCAAGCTCAAGGAAGCCATCACGGCCCTGAAGATCGAGGCGCTGTACACCAAGGAAGAGATCCTCGAGACGTACCTCAACACGGTGCCATTCTTGTACAACGCCCATGGCATCGAGATGGCAGCGCGCACCTACTTTGACAAGTCGGCTCGGCGCCTGGACGTGCTCGAGAGCGCCACACTGATCGGCATGCTCAAGGGCAACAGCTATTACAACCCGGTGCTCAACCCCGAGCGATCCCTGCAGCGCCGCAACACGGTCTTGTCTCAGATGGTCAAGCGCGAAAAGCTGATGCCTGAGAAGTTCGAGGTCCTCAAAAAACGCCCCTTGCGCATTGATTTCGAGCGGCAAACCGAACCCCTGGGGCCTGCGCCTCACTTTGCCCAGTACCTGCGCAAGTGGTTGATCAACTGGGCCGACAAGAACGACTACAACATTTACGCTGATGGCCTGGTGGTTCACACCACGCTGGATGCTCGCCTTCAGGCACTGGCCACGCAGGCAGTGCTGCGCCAGGGCCGGCAGTTGCAGGCCGTGGCCAATGAGACTTGGGGGGCGCCCTCCGGGTGGAGCGGCAGCCCGGCGCTGGTACAAGCCTTTGTGCGTGAAACCCCGGCGTATGAGGCCGCCCTGGCTGCAGGCCTCAGCCCTGAACAGGCCCTGGAGAAACTCATGTCCGAGCCCGCCTTCATGCGGGAGCTGCGAGAACTCAAGACCCGGGTTCAGGCAGGCTTTCTGGCCATCGATCCCCGCGACGGGCAGATCAAGGCGTGGGTGGGCAGCCGTGACTTTGTGCAGGACCCGCTGGACCATGTGCAGCAGGCCCGGCGTCAGCCAGGGTCAACCTTCAAGCCGTTTGTCTATGGTGCAGCGTTCCTGGAAGGCGCCAAGCCAACCGATACCCTGATGGATCAGGCGGTGGAGATCAAGCTCAGTGGCGGCGAAGTCTGGCGCCCCACGGATGAGACGCCGCCCAGCGGTCGGGCCATGACCTTGCGCGATGGACTGGTGTACTCCAAGAACACGATCACGGCGCAACTGATGCAGGACGTCGGCCCGGCCCGGGTGGCCCGACTGGCGCAAGCCATGGGCGTGCGGCAAAGCAAGCTCGATGTGGTGCCCTCGCTGGCCCTGGGCACCAGCCCCGTGACCTTGAAGGAGATGGTGTCGGCCTACGGCACCCTGGCCAACGGCGGCAACTACATCGAGCCGGTGCTGGTCACCCGCATCGAAAACCGCGATGGTGTGGTGCTGGCCGAGTTCGGGGCCGAATCTGCTGAATCGGTCATGCCGGCTGCAGATGCCTACACCTTGGTGGACGTGATGCGCGGCGTGATCGACCGGGGCACCGGCCAAGGCATTCGCAGCCGATACGGCATCCGTGCCGACGTGGCGGGCAAGACCGGGACCACCCAGGACAACACCGATGGCTGGTTCATCCTGATGCACCCCCAGATGGTGGCCGGTGCCTGGGTGGGTTTCAACGACAGCCGCGTGACGCTGCGCAGCGATCACTGGGGGCAGGGCGCCCACAGCGCGCTGCCGATGGTGGGCGAATTTTTCCAGCAGTCTTTCAGGTCCCGCGCCATTGATGCGCGTGCCCGGTTTGAGCCCCCAAAGGACAAGAGCCTGCTGGGGCCCTTGGTGGGGCGTGTGACCAACTGGTTCGATGGCTTGTTTGCGCCAGAGGCAACGCCAACTGGTGGGCCAGAGCCCCGCCGTGCGCGGCGCGCAGCCTCTGTGGCATCCGAGCCCGCCTCGGCGGCCTCAGCGGTGGATGCAGACGAGGCCGCTTCCATGCCAGTGACCGCTTCCCAACCAGGATCTGCAGCTTCGGGGCCTGAGCCTGCAGGGGGAGGCCTGGTGTTGCCTGGCGCGGCTTCTGGGGCGTCACCTTCTGCGCCACCCGCTGGCGAACCCAAGCCGCCTGTTGACCCCATCGCACCGTTGTGACCCTGATCAAACGCAAGTGGACGGGTTGATTCGCTGACTACAATTGTCCGAATTCACAAACTGCGATTCATTCACGTGAAACAAGCCTCGCGCAACCGGCACGTCACCAGGCTGCTGCACGCTGTCGGTGTGCTGGTGCTGGTGCACATGATCGGCACGCTGGGTTACCTCTACATCGGGCGACCCACCGCCACGTGGATTGACAGTTTCTACATGACGTTCATCACCGTCGCCACCATCGGGTATGGCGAGACGGTTGATCTGACCCATCACCCCTACGGTCGCTTGTTCACGGTCCTGATCGCCACGGTTGGCATCGGCACCGTCAGCTACCTGTTCTCGACCGTGGTGGCGCTGCTGGTGGATTCCGACCTGAGCATGGCGATGAGGAGGAGACGGATGGAAAAGACAATGGCCGAATTGCGAGGGCACTACATCATTTGCGGCATCGGGCGTGTGGGCTCCAACGTGGCCCGAGAGCTGGCCATGACCCGCCGTTCGTATGTGGTCATCGAGAGCGATCGACAAGCACTGGATGCCTGGCTGGAGCATCATCCGCAGACGATGTACATCCATGAAGATGCGGCCGATGATGACGCGCTGCATCGAGCCGGAGTGGCCCACGCGGCCGGCGTGTTCGCGGTGACGGGGGATGACAGCCATAACCTGATGGTGGCCCTGTCGGTCAAGATGATGCGACCTGCGGTGCGGGTGGTGGTGCGGCTGCACGACATCCGAAACGAAAAGAAGGCCCGCCGCGCCGGGGCGGACGAGATCGTGTCGCCCGACTTCACCGGCGGCATGCACATTGCGTCGGCGATGGTTCGTCCTCACGTGGTCAACTTCATGGATCAGATGTTGCACAGTGACGAGGTCATGCGGATGGAAGAGGTGGTGGTACCCGGCCATTTCCCCCCCACGCCCGTGGCTGATGTGCTGCCCCGATCGAAGGACTATGTGGTGATGGCGGCACACGAGCGCGGCCAGTGGATCTTCAATCCGGATGATCTGCATGTCATCCGAGAAGGGGTGGTGCTGGTGCTGATGTCCAATCCTCAAGGGCGCCAGTGGGTCGAGGAAGCACTTTCAAGCTTAGTTGCTTCGCAATCAATCACATGAGGCATCGGCGCTTTGCGCATCAGGCTGCTTTGGTTAAGGTATGGTCTTGTGCTGACCTATCCCCCCAATTGCCGACCTGAGGAGGCCCCATGAGCCAGAAGAACTGGAAATTCGAGACCCTGTCCGTTCACGCAGGCTATTCACCGGATCCGACCACCAAAGCCGTGGCCGTGCCCATTTACCAGACGGCGGCCTATGCCTTTGACAGCGCTCAACATGGCGCCGACCTGTTTGACCTGAAGGTGCCCGGCAACATCTACACCCGGATCATGAATCCGACCACCGATGTGCTGGAGCAGCGCCTGGCGGCACTCGAGGGCGGCATTGGTGCCCTGGCCCTGGCCTCGGGCCAGGCGGCGGTGACGTACGCCATCCAGACCATTGCAGAGGCCGGTGACAACATCGTCTCGTCCACCGCGCTGTATGGCGGCACCTACAACCTGTTTGCGCACACCTTGCCCCAGTTCGGCATCAGCACGCGCTTTGCCGACCATCGGGACCCGGCCAGCTTTGAGCCCCTGATCGACGAGCGCACCAAGGCCATCTTTGTCGAATCCCTGGGCAACCCCTCGGGCAACATCACCGACATCGCCCGCATCGCTGAAGTCGCCCACCGTCATGGCATTCCGCTGATCGTGGACAACACCGTGCCATCGCCTTACCTCAGCCGTCCCATTGAACATGGGGCCGACATCGTGGTGCACTCGCTGACCAAGTACCTGGGTGGACACGGCACCAGCGTGGGCGGGGCCATCATCGACTCCGGCAAGTTCCCCTGGGCGCAGCACAAGGCACGCTTCAAGCGCCTGAACGAGCCGGACGTGAGCTACCACGGCGTGGTCTACACCGAGGCCCTGGGCCCTGCCGCCTACATCGGCCGTGCGCGTGTGGTGCCCCTGCGCAACATGGGCGCCACCTTGTCGCCCTTCAATGCCTTCCTGATCCTGCAGGGCATCGAGACCCTGGGCCTGCGCATGGATCGCATCAGCGAGAACACCCTCAAGATTGCCCAGCACCTCCAGAAGCACCCTCGCGTCAAATGGGTGAACTACGCAGGCCTCGCTGATCATCCGGAGAATGCCCTGGTCCACAAGTACCTCTCAGGCAAGGCCTCAGGCCTGTTGACCTTTGGCGTGCCCGGCGGCCGCGAGGGCGGTGCACGCTTCCTCGATGGCCTGCAACTGTTCACCCGACTGGTCAACATTGGTGATGTGAAATCGCTGGCCACGCACCCCGCATCCACCACGCACCGCCAGCTCTCGCCCGAGGAGCTGGCCAAGACGGGGGTGACCGAGGACACCGTGCGCCTGTCGGTGGGCATCGAGCACATCGATGACCTGATCGCCGACGTCGACCAGGCGCTGGCTCAGGCTTGAGGCGTTCACGTCCTCAACCCTTCATCGGGGTTCGCATAAGCAGCTGAGGAAACAGTCCTTCTGTGCAGACCGGGTGCTCCCTAGGATGGAGCATCCGTTGCACACCAGGGCATTTCTCATGCGCTTTCTCGACACGACCGTGGCCATTACCTTCCGTGAGGCACTGGCTGCCCCATGATTTTTTCCAAGACCTTGCTCAGGCAGCGCAGTGTGCTGCCCGGCTTTGATCTGGCACTGGGCCTGACGCTGTTCTACCTGTGCCTGATCGTGCTGATCCCCCTGAGTGCCGCCTTCCTGCGCACGACCGAGCTGACCTGGGGCGAATTCATCGACGTGGTCACCTCGCCCCGCGTGGTGGCTTCCTACAAGCTGACCTTCGGGGCGTCCTTGCTGGCTGCCATCGTCAACGCCATCTTCGGGCTGCTGGTGGCCTGGGTGCTGGTGCGGTATGACTTCTTTGGTCGCCGCATGATCGATGCCCTCGTGGACCTGCCATTTGCCCTGCCCACGGCCGTCGCGGGCATCACCCTGACGGGCCTGTACTCAGGCAATGGCTGGATCGGTCAGTACCTGGAACCATTGGGTTTGAAGGTGGCCTTCACCCCCATCGGTGTCTTCGTGGCCATGACCTTCATCGGCTTGCCCTTTGTGGTTCGCACCGTGCAGCCCATCCTGGAGGACATGGCACCAGAGTTGGAAGAGGCTGCAGCCACGCTGGGCGCCAGCAGGCTGCAGACCTTCCGCCAGGTGATCCTGCCCATCCTGACGCCGGCCTTGCTGACTGGCTTTGCGCTGGCCTTTGCCCGGGCTTTGGGTGAGTACGGCTCGATCATCTTCATCGCGGGCAACATGCCCATGGTCTCGGAGATCACGCCGCTGCTCATCATCACCAAGCTGGAGCAGTACGACTATGCCGGTGCAACGGCCATTGCCGTGGTCATGCTGATGATGTCCTTCGTGCTGTTGCTGGCCATCAACGGATTGCAAGCCTGGACGCGCAAGCGCCAGGGCAAGTGAGGACAATTCGATGAATACCGCTGTGATTTCTTCTGCGCCGCCCGACGTGGCCGGCGCCACCAAAGAGCCTGCCTGGGTTCGTTGGCTGCTGGTCAGCATCTCGCTGATCTTCTTGTCGCTCTTTCTGTTTGTTCCCCTGGTGTCCGTGTTTTTCGAAGCCTTCAAAAAAGGTGCCGATGTCTACATGGCTGCCGTAACCGAGCCCGATGCCGTCTCGGCCATCCAGCTCACCCTGATTGCTGCCATCATCTCGGTGCCGCTGAACCTGGTGTTTGGTGTGGCTGCCGCCTGGGCCATTGCCAAGTTCGACTTTCGGGGCAAGAGCGTGCTGCTCACCTTGATCGACCTGCCGTTCTCGGTTTCGCCCGTGATTGCCGGTCTGATCTATGTGCTGGTCTTTGGTCTGCAAGGCTGGTTTGGGGAATGGTTGCGAGACCACGACCTCAAGGTGATCTTTGCCGTGCCGGGCATCGTGCTGGCCACCATCTTCGTGACGTTCCCGTTCGTGGCCCGCGAGCTGATTCCGCTGATGCAGGCCCAGGGCCAGGAGCAGGAAGAGGCCGCACGGGTGCTGGGCGCCTCGGGCTTTCAGACCTTCTGGAAAGTCACGCTGCCCAATGTGAAGTGGGCTTTGCTGTACGGTGTCATCCTTTGCAATGCCCGCGCCATGGGCGAGTTCGGTGCGGTGTCGGTGGTCTCCGGTCACATCCGTGGGCAGACCAACACCTTGCCCCTGCACATTGAAATCCTTTACAACGAGTACCAGTTTGCTGCGTCCTTTGCCGTGGCATCCCTGCTGGCCAGCCTGGCGCTGGTCACCCTGGTCCTGAAATACATCGTCGAACGTCAGGTGCGGCGCCAAATGGCCCAGGCCCAAGATGTCGGAGTACCCGCATGAGCATTGAAGTCAAAAACCTCGTCAAACGATTCGGCGCCGTCACGGTCTGTGACCACCTGAACATCAACATCCCCTCGGGCGAACTCGTCGCCTTGCTGGGCCCCTCCGGGTCGGGCAAGACCTCGCTGCTGCGCATCATTGCCGGCCTGGAGGCGCCTGACAGCGGCTCCGTGCTGTTCAACGGCGAGGACGCCACCCACGTGGCCGTGCGTGAGCGTCAGGTCGGGTTTGTGTTCCAGCACTATGCGCTGTTTGGTCACATGTCCATCTTCGAGAACGTGGCCTTCGGCCTGCGCGTACGCCCCAAGGAAACGCGCCCCTCGGAGGCCCAGATCAAGGCCAAGGTCACCGACCTGCTCAAACTGGTGCAACTGGACTGGATCGCCGACCGCTATCCTCACCAGCTCTCGGGCGGTCAGCGCCAGCGCATTGCCCTGGCCCGTGCCCTGGCGGTCGAGCCCAAGGTACTGCTGCTGGACGAACCCTTTGGCGCTCTGGATGCCAAGGTTCGCAAAGAGCTGCGCCGCTGGTTGCGCCGCCTGCATGACGAGATGCACATCACCAGCGTTTTTGTCACCCACGACCAGGAGGAAGCCATGGAAGTGGCTGACCGCATCGTGGTCATGAACCAGGGCCGCATCGAGCAGGAAGGCACCCCTGACGAGGTCTATGACCACCCGGCATCGCCTTTCGTGTTGAAGTTCCTGGGTGACGTGAACCTGTTCCATGGCCGTGACCATGCGCAGGGTGCGGTGGTGGCTCAGGCAGGCGCCGGCGAGCAAGCGGTCAGCTACGTGCGCCCGCACGAGATCCAGGTCCTGGCCCGCGAAGAAGAGGGCAGCCTGGCCGTGAGCCTGGTTCATGCCCTGACCGTGGGCCCCAACACCCGCCTGGAGTTCAAGCGCGCCGATGGTGTGGGCGAGATCGATGTCGAGCTGCCCCGGGCTGAATATGCCGCCTTGCGTGACAGCGGGGTGCTGAGTCCGGACAGCCAGGTGTTCCTCAAGCCGCGCCGCATCCGTCGCTTTGACGATGTGACCACCGATGGGGTTTGAACGCCCCTCGGTGACTCCCCACTGAAGGGGGTGTCAACAAAAACGCCTGCTGATGCAGGCGTTTTCAAGTGCGTGTGAGCCCAGGAGCCGTAGCCCAGGGCCAAAGACTCAGTGCATGGGGCGTGCTGCCATGGAACTGGACGCATCCAGGAAGTGCATGTCTTCCAGCGCACCGGGCACCGAGTCCAGCGACGTATCGCCGCCCACGGGCTGGATGTTCTGAGCCAGCATGCCCTTGGGACCGACCGTCAGCTCGTAGCTGACTTTGGAACCCTGTTTCAGGGTTCTGAACCCGTCCATCTGGATGGCTGAGAAGTGTGCGAAGACGTCGCCCCCGCCCTGATCGGGCTCGATGAAACCAAACCCCTTGGCGTCATTGAACCATTTGACAATGCCTGTGGCCATACCTGCCCCTCCTGTTAATTTGTCACGATTCTCAAACTCGCTCAGGGGCCTGTCAAGGGGTAAGTGTGACAGAACCTATCCTAGGGGGAGCAGGTGAGACAGCTTGTGTTCAGATGCCACAAGGCGGTGACAAATGGGTCACTTCCCGTCTGTTTTTGACCGGGGCGCCCCCTTGATGGGGTGGGTGCTTTGAAAAGAGGGGGCAGTTCGCCAAATATCGCCCCTTGTAAATGGTCGGTTGCTCCCAAGATGTCCATGCAAGAGCCGAGTTGCTCTCTTAGAATGTTTTCATGACCCAGTCGTTCAACCCTTACGCCTCTGGCGAGCCACCCAAGGGCCCAGCGGAAGAGGGGGCCGGTTCGGTTGTGGCCGAGAAAGAGGCCCTGCAAGTCGAGCCCCCCAAGCTCTATCGTGTCGTCATGCTCAATGATGACTACACGCCGATGGAGTTTGTCGTGTATGTTTTGCAGGAACTGTTCCGCCACGACATCGAGACGGCCACGCAGATCATGCTGAAAATCCACCACGAAGGTCGTGGTGTGTGCGGTGTCTTCACCAAAGACGTCGCGGCCACCAAGGTCGAACTCGTTCTTGCCGCCGCCCGGCGCGCCGGGCATCCCCTGCAGTGCATTCTGGAGACAGCATGATCGCGCAAGAGTTGGAAGTGAGTTTGCACATGGCCTTCGTCGAGGCCCGTCAACAGCGCCACGAGTTCATCACCGTGGAACACCTGTTGCTGGCCTTGATCGACAACCCTTCAGCTTCCGAAGTGTTGAAGGCCTGCGCTGCCAACCTGGATGAGCTTCGCAAGAACCTGGACCAGTTTGTTCGTGACAACACGCCCACCGTGGGCGGCACCGATGAGGTGGACACCCAGCCCACGCTGGGCTTCCAGCGCGTGATTCAGCGCGCCATCATGCACGTGCAATCCTCGGGCAGCGGCAAGAAGGAAGTGACCGGCGCCAACGTGCTGGTGGCCATCTTCGGCGAGAA
>DAORJC010000045.1:0-19332 GCA_035438885.1 Aquabacterium sp.
CCCCCCGAACCACGATCAGCCAGTTGCGAGCCACCGGGCGGCGCTGGCCGCGCGAGCCTGCCAACCCGGCCATGACGCGCTGGCTCAAGGCGCCGGGCTCACTGACGGCGCGACTGCGGCAACACGGCCAGGTCACCGTACAGGTGATCCGCCAGGGCACTCGCCGACTCACCCGCGCAGAACAAAGCGCCCTGGGCCAGGTCAGCGCCCATGTGCGCGAAGTGCTCCTGCGGGTCGATGGCGAACCCATGGTCTGGGCCCGCAGCGCCACCAGCCATCGCGCCCTCAAAGGCCCCTGGAAGGCGCTCAAAGGCCTGGGCAACCGCCCCCTGGCAGAACTGCTGTTCAGCCACGCACAGGTCAGTCGTGGCCCCCTGCACCTCCACCAGGACGGCGTGGGCCGGGAGCCCCGCTGGGGACGCGCCTCGGTCTTTGTTCACCACGGCCACCCCCTGCGGGTGATGGAGTCCTTTTCGCCACGGATCCAGCGCTGGCGTCCCTGACCAAGGCCTGCTGCATGCCCTACACTGGCACGCATGCATTTTTCACGGCGCATCGAACATTGCCCCATGTGTGGCACCCCGGTCGAACACCGCATTCCTCCCGATGACAACAGGGAGCGCGCGGTCTGTCCCGCATGTGATCACATCCAGTATGTGAACCCTCTCAATGTGGTGGGCACCCTGCCCGTCTGGCAGGACCAGGTGCTGCTGTGTCGCCGCAACATCGAGCCCCGCAAAGGCTACTGGACGCTGCCCGCCGGCTTCATGGAGCTGGGAGAGACCACCGAAGAAGGCGCCATGCGCGAGACCGATGAGGAGGCCGGCGCCCACATCGAGCTCCAGGGCCTGTACTGCCTGCTCAATGTGGTCCATGCCGGACAGGTGCACCTGTTCTACCGCGCCCGACTGCTGGACACCGAGTTCAACCCTGGCCCCGAGACCATCGAGGCCCAGCTGTTCCGACAAGATGAGATTCCGTGGGCCGATCTGGCCTTCAGGACCGTCAAGCTGACACTGGAGCACTACTTCGCCGATCGCGAAAGTGGTCAATTCGGTGTTCACTTTGCCGATATCAACTGACATCGAGTCATGGGTCTTCACACCGACCCGCTAGCAGGTTCATGAGCAACAGCCACACGCCATCGGATCAAGAGCGCGCCCCGCTGGATGCCACCGCGTCCACCCCTCGGTTGCGAGAAGACCTCATCGCGCCTGATCCATTGCTGGACTGCCTGATCGAGGTCTGCCGACTGCATGGCCTGGGTGCCACGCGCGCCTCGTTGACCTCAGGCCTGCCTCGCACCGAAGGCGGACTGACCTTGAGCCTGGCCGAGCGGGCGGCCGCCAAAGCCGGCCTGGCCACCAGCGTCAAGCGCCTGAGCATCGACCAGATCGATGCCCTGACCCTGCCGGCCATCCTGATCATGCAAGGCCAGCAGGCCTGCGTGATGCTCAGCCGTGATGCCGATGGCGGCATCCACGCGCTGTGGGGCCAGACCGGACAAGGCAGCGTCAAGCTGTCCGCCCAGGAGCTGGCCAGCCGCTACACCGGTGTGGTGCTCTTTGCCCGCCCTCACTTTCGCTTTGACGAGCGCACCCCGATCATTCGGCCCACCGCCAAAGGCCACTGGTTCTGGAGCTCGGTGCTGGCTCAGCGCTTTGTGTACCGCGATGTGCTGTGGGCCGCCCTGCTGGTCAACCTCTTTGCGCTGGCCTTCCCGCTGTTCTCCATGAACGTCTATGACCGGGTGGTGCCCAACCACGCGGTCGAGACCCTGTGGGCCCTGGCCATCGGGGTGGTGCTGATCCTTTGTGGCGACCTGTTCATGCGCTTGTTGCGCAGTCACTTTGTGGACGAGGCCAGTGCCCGCATCGACGTGCAGATCTCGGCCCGCCTGATGGAGAGCGTGCTGGGCATGCGCCTGGAGAACCGCCCGCAGTCGGTGGGCTCGTTTGCATCCAATCTGCGCGGCTTCGAGCAGGTGCGCGACTTCATCGCCTCCAGCACCGTCACCGCCCTGATTGACCTGCCCTTCGGGCTGCTGTTCATCGGCGTCATTGCCTGGATCTCGCCATGGCTGGTCATCCCGGTGGTGCTCGTGTTCCTGATCGTGCTGGTCAGTGGCTATGTCCTGCAACACCGGCTGCACGACCTGTCTCAAAGCACCAACCAGGCCGCCGCTCAGCGCAACGCCACCCTGGTGGAGAGCCTCACCGGCATCGAGACCATCAAGAGCCAGGGCGCCGAGAACATCATCCAGGCTCGCTGGGAGCGGGCCAATCAGTTCCTGGCCGCCACCAACGTGCGCATGCGGGCCCTGTCGTCCACCGCCATGTACAGCACCTCCACCCTCACCCAACTGGTGTCGGTCAGCACCGTGGTGATCGGTGTCTACCTGATTGGCGACCGGTCACTGACCATGGGGGGCCTGATCGCCGTGAACATGCTGGCCAGCCGTGCGCTGGCCCCGGCCGGACAGATCGTGGGCCTGTTGATGCAGTACCAGGGCGCCCGCACCGCCATGGAGTCGCTGGAGCAGATCATGGCCAAGCCGGTCGAGCGGCCCGATGGCCGGGCCTATGTGCAACGGCGTGAGCTCAAAGGCGAGATCGAGTTCCGCCATGTCTCCTTTGCGTACCCCAATCGCAAGGACTCTGCGCTGGACGACCTGAGCTTCAAGATCAACTCGGGCGAGAAGGTCGCCCTGATCGGCAAGGTCGGATCGGGCAAGACCACCTTGCAAAAGTTGATCCTGGGCCTGTACGAACCCACCTCTGGCGCGATCTTGCTGGATGGCATCGACATGCGTCAGCTGGACCCCGCCGACGTGCGTCGCAACCTGGGTTATGTCTCGCAGGACGTGACCCTGTTCTACGGCTCGCTGCGCGAAAACATCACCTTCGGCATGCCCCATGCCACCGACGAGGCCATCGTGGCCGCCGCCGAAGTGGCCTGCATCACCGACTTCGTTCAGCGCCACCCCGAGGGCTTTGACATGCCGGTGGGCGAGCGCGGTGAGCTGCTCTCTGGCGGACAACGTCAGGGCGTGGGCGTGGCCCGCGCCGTGCTGCACAACGCACCGCTGCTGCTGCTGGATGAACCGACCAGTGCGATGGACTTCTCGTCCGAAGCCCAGGTCACGCAGCGAATGAAGGAATTCACCGAAGGCAAGACCGTGGTTCTGGTCACGCACCGCACCTCCATGCTCTCCTTTGTCGATCGCATCATCGTGATCGACCAGGGCAAGATCGTGGCCGATGGCCCCCGCGAGCGGATCATGCAGGCCCTGGCGGCCGGTCGCATTGCCAAGGCGGCGTGAGGAACAAGCCCATGAAAGCACTGACCAAGGCGGGCCTGGCCCTGATCTCGATCCTGGAGAGCATTCGGCGCGTTCTGGCCCCGGTGACCGACCCTTTGCTCGATCGCATCAGCGGTGGGCGAGTCACGGCCTCTCAGGCGCAGGCCGCTGGCATGGCAGGTTTCGAAGCCGAGGCCGATGCCGTGATGAGCCGCGTGCAGACGCAAGAGGCCCAAGCCCTGGTGCGCTGGGCTCTGTTGATCGTGGCGGCCCTGCTGGTCTGGGCCTCGCTGGCACAGGTTGACGAAGTCACCAAGGGCGACGCCAAGGTAGTGCCTTCCAGGCAGTTGCAGGTCATCCAGTCACTCGATGGTGGCGTGGTCACCGAGATCCTGGTCAAGGAAGGCCAGGTGGTCGAGGCCGGGCAGGTGCTGCTCAAGGTCGACGAGACCCGTGCCAACTCTGGCGTGCGCGAAAGCGCAGCCCAGACCTTCTCACTCAAGGCCAAGCTGGCTCGATTGCGCGCGCTGGCCGAAGGCACCAGCTTCATCCCGCCCGAGCCCGTCAACCCGGAGGATCAGGGCGTGATCGATCAGGAGCAACAGCTCTATGACGCCCGCCGCTCGGAGCTGAACAACCTGATCGGCATCAGTCAGCAACAACTGGCCCAACGCCAGCAGGAGCTGAGCGAAGTGCGCTCCAAGCGCGAATCTGCCGCCCGTTCGCTGGACCTGTCGCAACAGGAGTTGAACAAGACCCGCCCCCTGCTGGCCACCGGCGCCGTCTCCGAGGTGGAGATCCTGCGGCTGGAGCGCGACCTGAGCCGATCTCGCGGTGACCTCGAACAAGCCAATGCACAGAGTGCCCGCGTGCAGGCAGCCATCTCGGAAGCCGGCCGCAAGATCCAGGAGACCGAACTGTCCTTTCGCAACGAGGCGCGCAAGGAGCTGTCTGAAACCCTGGCGCGCCTGAACACACTCAACGAGGGCGCCGTGGCCCTGGCCGACAAGGTGGACAAGGCCCAGGTCAAGTCACCGGTGCGGGGTCGTGTGCAGCGGCTGCTGGCCAACACCGTCGGTGGCGTGGTGCAACCGGGCCGCGACATTGTCGAGATCGTGCCGCTGGACGATGCCCTGGTGCTGGAAGCCAAGGTGCACCCCAAGGACATCGCCTTCATCCATCCCGGACAGGCCGCCACCGTGAAGCTGACGGCCTACGACTTTGCCGTCTACGGCGGCCTCGATGGCGTGGTCGAGAACATCAGCCCCGACACCGAAACCGACGAAAAAGGCGTGAACACCTATTACAAGGTTCGCGTGCGCACCAACCGCGCCAGCTTCAGCGACAAGCTGCCCATCATCCCGGGCATGACCGCAGAGGTCGACATCCTGACCGGCAAGAAGACGGTGATGTCCTACCTGCTCAAGCCGGTGCTCAAGGCCAAGGCCTACGCCCTCAAGGAGCGTTGAACCTGACGGCCGGGCCAGTGACCCCGTTGAGGCCGCACGGCCACAGGGCCTGCAGGTCCTCCAGGTCGTGAACACCCTCTGCGTAGACCGCCAACCCCAGGCTGTGCAACATGGTCACCGAGCCGGCCACAAACGCGCGGCGAGCCGAATCGGACGCCACGCCATGAACGACCGAGGCGTCGAGTTTGACGTAGTCCAGCCCCGCCTCGAACAGGAACTCGATGCGGGTCAGCCGCTCCCCGGCGTGCTCCAGCCCCACCCGCACGCCCAGTGCCTTGACCTGCTTGCACAGCTCGCGCACCATCGCAAAATTGTCCAGGGCAGCCATCTCGGCCACTTCCAGCCAAAGATGGCGGGCGGCCTCGGGCGCGGCCAACAGGCGCGCGTGCAGTCGGTGCACAAACTGGATGTCCTGCAAAGACGCCGGTGACAGATTGACACCCCGCTCCACGCCATCCTTGGCAATCTCGGCCAGGGCAGTGGCCACGGCCAGTTCGTCGAGTTGAGAGATCAGCCCGCAACGCAAGGCCATGGGCAGCCACACCGCAGCGCTTTCAAAATCGCCGCCCGGCATCAGTTGCAGCCGCATCGGGCACTCGTTGTGCACCAGCGCCCCCTGTGGATCGATCAGGGGGAAGCTGCCCAGTTTCACGCGACGCTCATCCAGCGCGCTGCTCAGGCGTTCACGCCATTGGCCCTCACCCAGCACTTCGCCACTGCCCCGAGAAACGTCCGAGAGCTCGACACAGAAGTTGCCCTTGCTTTCTGCGCGGGCCAGTGCCGAGTCGGCAGACGCCAGAATCTGCGCCATCTCGGCACCACGCTTCCAGCGAGCGGCCCCGATGACGGCCTGGGCATGCACGCCCTCTTCCGAAAAAAGGCGCTTGAGCACGTCGGCCATGTATTCCGGCTGCGGCAAGGGTGTCAGGCCGTCGTTGAGGCTGACCGCAAAGTCACCCCCGTTGAGGCGGCCAATCAGCACGCCCGGGATGCCCTTGGTGGCCTCCTCAATGGCCTTGGCCAGTCGCTGCAGCAACTGGTCGGTCAGTCGGTGTCCCAGGTTGCGGTTCACGGCGGCCAGATCCACCATGCGGATCAGCCAGACAATGCCACTGGTGGGGCCGTCGTCACTCATCAGCGTGGACTGCAACTGACCCATGAAATGCTTGCGGTGCGACAACCCGGTCAGGCCATCGCAGTGCGCCTGCTGACGCAGTTGCTCGACCTGCCCGGCCTGCTCTTCAAACAGACTTTTGAGACGGGTGACCACCATGTTCATGGCCTGGCTGAGTCGGGCCAGCTCAGGCACATTGGGCTCTTCGACCGTGATGAAGCGCCGCTCCATCAGGGCTTGAGCCTGCCCCACCGTGGCATCGAGTGGACCTCGAATGCGCCGCACCCCAAAGGCCGACACCGCTGCGGCAAAACACCCCATCAGTGCCAGCCAGGTCGCCGTCTTGATGCTGCCCTGCCAGAGCTGGTCATGGGCAAAGCTGACATGGCTGACCACCTCGACCGAGCCCAAAGCGCGCCAGCCATCCGTGACCTGGGCCAGGCCCGGCACCGAATCGATCGAGATCATGCGAACAAACCAGGCCGGCGCCGAACCTGCGGACCGACGGTCCTGGGCCTCATGGGTGAACATGACCTTGCCGGAAGGATCCTTGAGCTGGATGGATTTGTAGAAACCTGTGTCGAACTGCGCCGACACGGCCAGGTCCATCAGGGCCAGATCGCCTTTTTGCTGGCTCAGGCTCAAGGCCAGTGACTGTGCGTTGTCCGCGTTTTTCAGACGCAGTTGTGTTTCCAGGTAGCCCCGAGAGGAAGCCATCCAGACCGCAAAGCTGCCCACAAAGGCCATGAACAAGGTCACAGCCAGCAACAACCAGATCTGTCGAATCAGCGACATGCTGCCTCCTGATCACGCATCCTCACCACCACCCTTCGGTCTTTGCTTTGTTCAACACGTCGCGCCACCTCGACAACCGAGCCACCGGATCGCCTGCCGCTGACGGCCCCACGCCCTGCCACAAGCCTTCGGCATTGAAGCTGAACACAGGGGCCAGATCGGGGCGGCGCGAGGCCGGTCGCATGTCGGTGATCAGATTATCCAGAATCAGGGGCTCGGCATCGGGTTCTGGATAGTAGGCCAGCACCATGTGCGCCTGGACCACGCCCCCGTTCTGAGCCCGGACGTACACCATCCGCATCTTCGCAGGTGCCATGCCCATTGCAATCAAGGAAAAGTACTTGGCAATGGCGAAATCTTCGCAGTCGCCAGCGCCCCGCCCGAGCAATTCCAGTGGCGTGGTCCAGTGATCGACCTGCCCCCAGACATCGCGGTCCTCCGCATATTGGACGTGTCGATTGAAAAAGCTGTTGACTGCCTTGAGCTTGGCCACCTCGTCATCACCTGCCTGGGCCATCTCCTTGAGCAGCGCCTGGGTCCGATGAACGGCCTGAGGCCCGATGCGCTGCGCTGACGTCAGCAGCCGCGGCCCATCCAGCGCGTTGCTCGGCAGCAACGCCAGCAAGACCAGCGGACACAGCAACACCTGCCAGAACACATGAAAACGGACAAGGCTGCGCCCCGTGGCCAGCCGCACGTGCAGAAATGAAAAAATCGCGCTGATGCTGGGCATGACGGCTTTGAGGTCCACTCGTCTTTTCGACCAAGGGCTCGGGAACTTGACCGTGCGTGCCTCACGATACTCCCTCAAGCAAGTGACTCAAGTCCCCCCATGAGGGCGGTCGTTGCCACTAAACTCGGGGCCATACCCCGGATCCCTTCACACAGGCCCGGCATCCCGTCTACCGGAGGTCCCTCCCGTGAATTTTTCGCTCATTCGCCTGACGCTCAAAGCCACTGCCCTGGCTGCGCTGTCATTGTCGGCCCATGCCCAGACCGCAGGCCTGTCGGCCTCGGCTCAAAAAGCCATCTCGAACAACCCGGAAGTGACTGCCCGGTACAACGCCTTGCGCGCTGCAGCGAATGAAGTGGACGTCGCGCGTGGCGGCTACCTGCCCCAGGTCAACCTCAATGGCAGCCTTGGCCGCGATCGTGACGACATCCGCAACCGCACACCCCAGACGGCAGGCCTGAACCGCAGCGGCCTGGCCCTGAGCGTCAATCAGATGCTGTGGGATGGCCTGGCCACCAAGAAGGAAGTCGAACGCCTGGGCCACGCCCGCCTGACGCGCTACTTCGAGTTCCTCAGCGCCACGGAAGACACCGCTCTGGAAGCCAGTCGCGCCTACATTGACGTGCTGCGCTTTCGCCGCCTGGTGAGCCTGGCCGAAGACAACTACGTTCAACACAAGTACGCCCACAACCAGTTGCAGACCAAGGTCAAGGCGGGTGTGGGTCGCGGGGTGGACTCCGAGCAGGCCAACGCCCGTCTGGCATTGGCGGACTCCAACCTGACCACCGAAGTGGCCAACCTGCATGACGTGTCCGCACGCTACATGCGCGTGGTGGGTGAAGCGCCAGAGGCCACCCTGGGCTCGCCCAAGGACGTGCTGGCCAAAAATCTGGCAGCCTCCAACGCCGATGCCGTGACGCAGGCGCTGGCCCGCAACACGGCCATCTCGGCCACGATCGAGAACGTGCGCTCGGTGCAGGCCCAGGCCGCCAGCCGTGACAGCGCCTTCCAGCCCAAGATCGAAGCCCGTGCCCGTGCGGCCGGCGGCAAGAACCTCGACGGTGTGGCCACCCAGCGGCGTGACATGTCTGGTGAAGTGGTCCTGAACTGGAACCTCTACAACGGTGGCTCCGACCAGGCTCGCGTGCGCCAGTTTGCCGACCTGCTCAACCAGGCCGAAGATCAGCGCGACAAGACCTGCCGCGATGTGCGCCAGACCACCGCCATTGCTCAGAACGACATCACCAAGTTGCAGGCCCAACTGGTGGCCCTGGACCGCAACGTCCTGGCCATTGAAAAGGCCCGTGACGCCTACCGTCAACAGTTCGACATCGGCCAGCGCAGCCTGCTGGACCTCTTGAACGCTGAAAACGAGCTCTACACCGCCAAGCGCGCCTACGCCAACGCCGAACACGACCTGCTGCTGGCCCACGCACGCACGCACGCCAGCACCAACACCCTGGTGTCCACGCTGGGCCTGAGCCGAACCGACGACGGATCGGCCGAGCTGGCAGCCAACTGGCAAGCGGCTGAAGACGCGGCTCAGCGCTGCCCCAATGCCACCGTGGCCATCACCACCACCGATCGCAACGAACTGGATGACCGCGCCAGCAAGCTGGCTGTCCCGGCGGTGCCTGCGGCCGTGCCGGCCCCAGCGCCCGCCCCTGCACAAGCCCAGGCCACGCCGGCCAATGTGCAGACCGTCGAGCAGCGCCTGCGCGACTGGGTGGCCACCTGGATGTCCAAGGACGTGGACCAGTACTTCACGTACTACGCCAAGGAATTTGCCCCCGCACGCATGTCGTCGGCCAAGTGGATCTCCGAGCGCCGCCGCCTGGTGGGCAAGAAGGGCCCCATCACGATCAAGGTCGACAACGTCAGGGCCTACAGCGAAGGCCCCTACGTGGTCACCGCCTTTGATCAGGTCTACAACTCGCAGGACTTCAAGGACGTGACGCCCAAGACCTTGACCTGGCGCTTGGTCGATGGCCAATGGATCATCTTCAAGGAAAGCAATCGCTGATCCTGGCTTGCCGCCACAATTGCACGAATCAAGCGCCCTTCGGGGCGCTTTTTCATGCATCCGGGGGGATGGGGCCTCTTGCGTTTTCGGCCAGCGTCGCTACATTGAACTGCATGAGCACGTTCCGCAACGCATCCATCGGCGTCTGGTGCCTGAGCTGGCACCCGTGGAGTGATGACGTCTGCTTTGAAAGGCTGGACACCGTGCTGGCCAACAACCGCGTGGCGCTGCACGGGCAGCAAAAGGCCGTGCTGGCCCTGCTGGGTCACCAGCCCGGCGACATGATGGCCCTGACCGATGATGGCCAGAGCGAACACCACGGCATGGCCGCGCAGGATGCCACCCGCACTTTCCAGTTGTGCCGGCAACTCGGCGTGGTCCCCACCTACTTCCCGATCAGCTTTGACAGCGTGGAACGCTGGCGCTGGCTGATCGAAGGCTGAGTCGGCATCACCGCCGGCTCAGGTGGCCTGCGACAGGTCCCAACGGGGTTTGACGTCAAAGACGGGCTCGTGCTGCAACACCGCCTGTCCGGACTGCAGCCGCATGGCCGCGGCCAGCGCAATCATGGCACCGTTGTCGGTGCACAGGTGCATTTCGGGGTAGTGCACCCGGATGCCACGCCGCTCGCAGGCACGGTCCAGTTGCTCACGCAGCAAGCGGTTGGCACCCACACCACCGGCCACCACCACGCGTTTGAGCCCGGTTTGCTTGAGTGCCACCAGTGACTTCTTGACCAGCACCTCCACAATGGCCGCCTGGGTGGAGGCCGCCAGATCGGCCAACGTCGCCTGAGTCTCGGGCGCCGCCAGCTGCGCGGCCTGGTCCAGCAGGCCCATCCGCACCAAGTGGGTGCGAACCGCCGTCTTCAAGCCTGCAAACGAAAAGTCCAGGTTGCCGCTGTGCAGCATGGGCCGCGGCAACTCAAAGGCATCGCTGCGCCCGCCCATGGCCAAGCGCGCCAGGTGGGGGCCCCCCGGATAGGGCAAGCCCATCAACTTGGCTGACTTGTCAAAGGCCTCGCCAGCGGCATCGTCCACCGTCTCGCCCAGCATCTCGTAGCGCCCCACCCCATCGACGCGCATGAGCTGCGTGTGCCCCCCCGAGACCAGCAAGGCCACAAAGGGAAACTCAGGCGGATCAGCTGACAGGAAGGGCGACAGCAGGTGCCCCTCCAGGTGGTGCACGCCCAGCAAGGGCTTGCCCAGGGCCGTGCCCAGGGCGCAGGCCATGCCCGCACCGACCAACAATGCCCCGGCCAGCCCCGGCCCGCGGGTGTAGGCAATGACGTCGACCTCATTCAAGCTGCGGCCGGCCTCCAGCATGACCTGCCGGGTCAGCGGCACCACACGGCGGATGTGGTCGCGGGAGGCCAGTTCAGGCACCACACCGCCATAGGCCTGGTGCATGTCGATCTGGCTGTGAAGCGCATGGGCCAGCAGCCTGGGCGGGGCTCCGCCTGCGGACAAGGCCACCAGGGCCACCCCGGTCTCATCACAGGACGACTCAAACCCCAGGATCAGGGTGCCCGGGTTCACATTCACCGCAAATTCGCTCATCCCTCCAGTGTAGGCCCGGCGCACTTGTTGCATGATGCGCACCATGACTGAGGAAGCATCCAAACTCCGCCTGGTGATCGTTCTGCCCGTGACCTTGTCGGTCGAGCCTGACGACGACGAGGTGGCAGAAGTCGAGCGCTCACGCATCCTGCGGCTGGCCCTGCTGGAGGCCGGCTACAACGTGGTCGCCACCCTGCCCGGCGATGCCTTCCTGCCCGACCGCCTGGCGCAGATCCAGCCTGATCTGATCGTGGTCGATGCCGAATCACAAGGCCGTGACATCCTGGAGCACGTCGTCATGGCCACGCGCCACGAGCGCCGCCCCATCGTGATGTTCGGGGACGACGAGGACACCAGCCATGTGCGCCGGGCCATTGCCGCCGGCGTGTCGGCCTATGTGGCCACTGGGGTGCCAGCCGACCATGTCAAGCCGGTGATCGAGGTGGCCATGGCCCGCTTCGAGCACGAGGAAAAGCTGCGAAGCGAACTGGCCGATGCCCGCAGCCAGCTGGAAGACCGCAAGGTCATTGACCGGGCCAAAGGCATGCTGATGACCCGCCAGGGCCTGAGCGAACAAGAGGCCTATGCCCGGCTGCGCAAGGCCGCCATGGACAAGGGCATCAAGCTGTCCGACGTGGCCCAACGCCTGATCGACGCCGCCGACCTGCTGGGTTGAGCCGCACCAGAACAGCGCAAAAAAAGCTGGCACACCATTTGCATTGATTCCTGCAAGCAAAGTCAACGGCGACTTTGCGTGTCTTGGGGCCCAATGCTGGGTCCCGAGCTTCCGACAAAGGTGTCATCGATGAACTGGCCTCGCTGCGTGCGGTGGCCGCTCATCGACGACACCTTTTTTGTTTTCACAAACAGGAAAGCTTGCACCATGAACTCGCAGGATCTGAAAATGACCCGCCGCACCATCTTGAAAACCGCAGCCGCCGCCAGTGCCGTCGGCGCTGTGCCTGGTCTCCAGTCCGCTGTCTGGGCCGCTGGCTCCGACAAGCCCGAACTGGAGGAGGTCAAGATCGGCTTCATCCCCTTGACCGACTGTGCCTCTGTCGTGATGGCCTCCGTCCTGGGCTTTGACAAAAAGTACGGGATCAAGATCATCCCCACCAAGGAAGCCTCCTGGGCGGGTGTGCGGGACAAACTGGTGAACGGCGACCTGCAGATGGCGCACGTGCTGTATGGCCTGGTTTATGGCGTTCACCTCGGCATCGCCGGCCCCAAGAAAGACATGGCTGTGCTGATGAGCCTGAACAACAACGGACAGGCCATCACGCTGTCCAAAACACTGGCTGACAAGGGTGCCGTGGACGGCCCCAGCCTGGCCAAGGTGATGGCCAAAGAAAAACGGGAATACACCTTCGCGGGCACCTTCCCCACGGGCACTCACGCCATGTGGATGCACTACTGGCTGGCCGCGGCAGGCATCAACCCGCTATCGGGTGCCAAGCTGATCACCGTGCCGCCGCCCCAGATGGTGGCCAACATGCGCGTGGGCAACATGGACGGCTTCTGCGTGGGCGAACCCTGGAACCACCGAGCCATCATGGACGGCATCGGCATCACGGCCAACACCACCCAGGACATCTGGAAGGACCACCCCGAAAAGGTGCTGGGCTGCACGGCGGAGTTCACCAAGAAATACCCGAACACCACACGCGCCGTGATGATGGCCGTGCTGGAAGCGAGCCGATGGATCGATGCCAGCCTGCAAAACAAACTGAAGATGGCCGAGACCGTGGCCGCCAAGTCTTACATCAACACGGGTGTGGACGCCATCAACCAGCGCATCTTGGGTCGCTACCAGAATGGTCTGGGCAAGACCTGGGACGACCCCAACCACATGAAGTTTTTCAATGACGGCAAGGTCAACTTCCCGTACCTGTCTGATGGCATGTGGTTCCTGACCCAGCACAAGCGCTGGGGCTTGATCAAGAGCCACCCTGACTACCTGGGCGTGGCCAAACAGATCAACCAGATCGACCTGTACAAACAGGCAGCTGGCGCACTTGGCATCGGCATTCCGAAAGATCCGATGCGAACCAGCAAGCTCATCGACGGCGTGGTGTGGGACGGCAAAGACCCCGCCAAATACGCCGATGGCTTCAAGATCAAGGCCTGACGCCTGCCACTCACGCACCGTTTGTGCACCCTGCCCGATTCGACGTTTTCGCCCAAAGAACCACTGAGTCCCGCTGAGACCCGACCCCGAGACGCCCCAGAAGGCACCGGGCGGAGCCCAGGCTCCGACCCAGGTCATCCACCCTGAATGGATGGTCCCGGTGGTCAGCTTTTTGCAGACATCGAATCGGGCAGGCCCTGCGCTTGCTCACATTGTTGACCCCAACTGAGGAGTCCCACCATGGTCAGTGCCGTCTTTCACAGCCCTCTGGATGCCCGCGATGCGCTTCACGCATCCCAGGTTGCTGCCACCCCTTCCGCCTCTCCCGCCATGACATCTGCCACCACGGCCGCACCATCGAGTGCCGTGCCCACACCTGCCGCCCCCTCCAAGCCCCCCGTGGACTGGATGGGGCTGGCTTTCAAGCTCCTGTCTCCCGTGGCCGGCCTGGCCCTGCTGGTGGGCATCTGGGCCCTGCTGACCATCAAGGGCGATGGCGCCTTCCCCACCCCCAAGGTGACCTGGGACGCCGCCGTCGTGCTGTTCTCGGACCCCTTCTACAGCAATGGCCCCAATGACCAGGGCATCGGTTGGAACATCCTGTTCTCGCTGCAGCGTGTGGCCATGGGCTTCGGTCTGGCCGCGCTGGTGGGCATCCCCATGGGCTTCATCATTGGTCGCTTCGAGGTGATCAACAGCATGCTCAACCCCATCATCAGCCTGCTGCGCCCCGTCTCCCCCCTGGCCTGGCTGCCCATCGGCCTGCTGGTGTTCAAGTCGGCTGACCCTGCCGCCATCTGGACCATCTTCATCTGCTCCATCTGGCCCATGATCATCAACACCGCCGTGGGTGTGCAACGGGTGCCCGAGGACTACCTCAACGTGGCCAAGGTGCTCAACCTGAGCGAGTGGAAGATCGTCACCCGCATCCTGTTCCCCTCGGTGCTGCCTTACATGCTGACCGGCGTTCGCCTGTCGGTGGGCACCGCATGGCTGGTGATCGTCGCCGCAGAAATGCTGACCGGCGGCGTGGGCATCGGCTTCTGGGTCTGGGACGAGTGGAACAACCTGAACGTGCAGCACATCATCATCGCCATCTTCGTGATCGGCATCGTGGGTCTGCTGCTGGAAAACGCCCTGGTCGCCGTGGCCAAGCGCTTCAGCTTCGAATGACCCCCCACCTGCCAATCTCGCAAGGAGTCCCACCATGAGTCACTTCATCGAAATTCGCGACGCCGAGATGGTGTTCAACACCAAAAAGGGTCAGTTCCACGCCCTTCGCGACATCAACCTGAACATCGACAAGGGCGAGTTCATTGCCCTGATCGGTCACTCCGGTTGCGGCAAGTCCACCCTGCTGAACCTGATCTCCGGCCTGCTCACGCCCACCGCTGGCGGTCTGATCTGTGACAACAAGGAAATTGCCGCCCCCGGTCCCGAGCGGGCCGTGGTGTTCCAGAACCACTCACTGTTGCCCTGGCTGACCTGCTACCAGAACGTCTTTTTGGCGGTAGAGCGGGTCTTTGGCGGCAAGGAAGCCAAGGACAAGCTCAAGCAGCGCACCCTGAACGCGCTGGACCTGGTGGGCATGAGCCACGCGGTCGACAAGCGCCCGCACGAGATCTCGGGCGGCATGAAGCAGCGTGTGGGCATTGCCCGCGCCCTGGCCATGGAGCCCAAGGTCCTGCTGATGGACGAGCCCTTTGGTGCGCTGGACGCCCTGACCCGCGCCCACCTGCAGGACGAGCTGCTCAAGATCGTGGCGCGCACCAAGAGCACCGTGGTCATGGTGACCCACGATGTGGACGAGGCCGTGCTGCTGTCCGATCGCATCGTGATGATGACCAATGGGCCAGCCGCCACCATTGGCGAGGTGCTGAGCGTGCCACTGGCACGCCCACGCAACCGGGTGGAGCTGGCCGAAGACCCCGTCTACATCCGCTGCCGCAAGGCGGTGCTGGACTTCCTGTACACGCGCCACGGCGTGGCCCACAAGGCCGCCGCCTGATGGCATGCCCTCGCTGAATGCAAATTGGCACACTCTTTGCTAATTGACATGCGGGACGCTGTGCTTCACCGAGCACGGTGCTCCTCCTCAGCGGGGGTCAGTGGGTCCGCGAAAACCCAATGGCCTCTTTCACGCCCCGGATCGTCATGGTCCGGGGCGTCTTTTTTTGCGAGCGAGGCCCTGCGGGCTCAGCCCCGCTGAGGGGCGCGCCAGAAACCTCGCTGGGCCAGCACCAGAAACGCCAGCCCGGCACCAATCATGGGCACGCACAGCCATTGGCCCATGCTCATGTTCAGTGCCAGCAGGCCCAGGAAGTTGTCGGGCTCGCGGAAGTACTCGGCCACGAAGCGGAAGCTGCCATAGCCAATGAGGAACCAGGCCGCCACCGCCCCCAGGGGCCGAGGCTTGCGGCCGTACCACCACAGCAGGAGAAACAAGGCCATCCCCTCCAGACCGAACTGGTAGAGCTGCGAGGGATGACGCGGCCATTCGCCCGCCCCTCGGAACACCATCGCCCAAGGCAGCGAGGGGTCTGCCACACGCCCCCACAACTCGCCATTGATGAAGTTGCCGATTCGCCCTGCCGCCAGGCCCACGGGCACGCAAGGGGCGACCAGGTCGGCCACCTCAAAGAAGTGCCGACGCGTCTTCCAGGCGTAATAGGCCATGGCGGCGATCACCCCCAGCAAGCCCCCGTGGAACGCCATGCCGCCTTGCCAGAGGGCCAAGATCTCCAGCGGGTGGCTGAGGTAGTACTCCGGTTTGTAGAACAGCACATAGCCCAGGCGGCCGCCCAGCACCACCCCCAGGACACCGGCAAACAGCATGTCCTCGACCTCCTGGCGCTGCCAACCCGGCGCAAACGGAGGCCTGGCCGCTCGGCGGATGGCCAACAGGTAGAACATCGAGAAGGCGGCCAGGTAGGTCAAGCCATACCAGTGCACCTGCAAGGGGCCCAGACTCAGGGCGATGGGGTCAATTTGAGGGTGAATCAGCATGGGGCGAACGATAGCGCATGTCGGCGCTCATCCTTGCCCACCCGCTTTGGGAGGCAAGCGCTCCAGTTGCAACTGCGCCAACGTGGCGTAAAGCGGTGCACTGATCAGGCGAGACACCCCACTGGCCACCAGGGCCGTGCCCATCAGGCTGAGCACCAGGGCGTGCCCGTCCACCATTTCCATCACGATGATGAAGGCGGTCAAGGGCGCCTGGGTCACGGCCGCCAGGAAGCCGGCCATGCCCAAGGCGATGAGCGTCGGCGCGTTGGGGTAGGACAGCCACTGGGCCACGTCCTGCCCCAGCGCCCCCCCGATGGCCAGCGAAGGCGCAAAAATCCCGCCCGGCACGCCTGACCAGGCCGTCAGCCACGTGGCCACGAACTTGAGCAGCACATACAGGGGCGAATGTGAATCCCCTCCGCTTTCCAACATGGTGCGCGTGTGCAGGTACCCGCTGCCATAGACATCACCCAGACTGACCACCCCCAGCACGGCCACGGCCAGACCGCAGCCGGCCGCAAACCAGACGGGCCGCTGCCGGCGGAAGCGACTGAACACATCGTCAGAACGCCCGGCCAGCGACATGACCAGCAGCCGGGAGAACAAGCCCCCCGCCACGCCGCAGGCCAGGGCCAACACCGCCCCCGGCAGCAACAAGGCCCAACTGGGGCTGTCCACATGGATGACGCCGAAGTAGGTGGCATTGCCATACACCGACACCGCCATCAGCCCGGCCAGCACGATGGCCCCCAGGATCAGGCCGTTGCTCCTTTGCTCAGGACGCCGGGACAACTCCTCGATGGCAAACATCACCCCACCCAGCGGCGTGTTGAACGCGGCGGCAATGCCTGCTGCGCCACCGGCCATGAGCAAACCGTGGGGAGTCACATGCGACCGATCGGGCAACCACCGGCGAGCGTGGTGCATCACCCCGGCCGCCAGTTGGACCGATGGCCCCTCGCGCCCCATGGACAGCCCGGCCAGCAGCCCCCAGGTGGTCATGAACAACTTGGCCACCGCCAGTTTGATGGACACAAACAACTGCCGCGAAGAGGGCTCGACCTCGGGCGACAAGGCCGCCATGACCTGCGGAATGCCCGATCCCGCGGCCCCCGGCATCCACCGACGCGTCAACCAGACGATCGCAGCCGTGGAGACAGGCATCCAGAGGAGTGGCCCCCACCAGAGCGCCTGCTGCCCTTTGAAAAACAGGGCCAGCGCCTCCTCCGTCATCCAGGTCATCAGCACCACCGCCAGGCCGGAGAGGACCGCAAAGATCAGCACCACCGCCCGGGAGGTCCACATCCGCCAATCAACGACTTCCTTGCGCAGGGATGAGGCGACGTCGGGATGGGGGGTCATGGCAAAGCCGTTACACTCGTGTCAAATAACATTTGGACAAATGCAACTTTCAGGCCATGCACGAAACTCGAGAACAAACCTCCCTGCCAAGTGAGCACAAAGTGATCAAAGTCGGCTTGTTCGGGTACGGGAAGGCCGGGCAGGCTGTGGCCGAGGTGCTTCGCCACGATGCTCGATACCAGTTGTGCTGGGTGGGCCGACGTGAAGCCAACACAGGGGACACCGTCCCGGGAACCGACATTCCGATCTTTGGTTTCAACCAGGTCCACCTGACCGACCTGCTTGACACCCATCCGGTGGATGCCCTGGTCGATTTCTCGACCAGCGCCAGCCTTCAGGGCTACCACAACGAAGCACGGTTGCGGCAACTCATGGTGGTCAGTGCCATCTCTGCCTACGACGAAAAGGACATGGCACTGGCCCGCGCCCTGGGCGAACACACCCGGGTGCTGTGCTCGCCCAACATCACTTTGGGCATCAATTTTCTGATCCTGGCCGCCCGATTGCTCAGAGACATCGCCCCCCTGGCCGACGTCGAGATCCTGGAACAGCACTTCCGCGAGAAGCCCGAAGTCTCAGGCACCGCCCGCAAGATCGCCGAAAGTCTGGCCCTGGATGAGGAGAAGATCACCTCCCTGCGCCTGGGCGGCATCGTGGGCCACCATGAAGTGATCTTCGGCTTTCCCTACCAGACGGTGCGCATTGTTCATGACTCCATCAAGCGCGAGGCTTTCGGCACCGGTGTGGCCTTTGCCTTGCAGCAACTGAGCCTATGCCCGGATGGCTGTTACACCTTTGACGAACTGCTGATGCGCAAGTTGCGCCGGCAACTGCTTGCCTCCGCGGCGGACTGATCTTCGATCACCACTTGCATTTGAACAAATGTATAATGATGTGACAATGGCTTGAGCGAAGCTGTTGGATCTCAGGAGTGAACGTTTGGGACCCCGTCATGCGGGGTCCTTTTTTTTATGCGGCACCCGCCAACGTGCCTGTCCGATTCCACGGCCCGCGATCAGGGGCTGATACCATCATGGCCATGAGTGATCCCGTCCCATCTGCCCAGGTTCTGAGGCAGTTCCGCGTCGTCTTCAACGCGGTCAAGTCTCATTTCCAGCACATGGAAAAGCAGGCGGGCATTGGGGGTGCACAAGTCTGGGCCCTGAGCATGGTGGCCCAGCAGCCGGGCATGGGGGTGAGCGCCCTGAGCGAAGCCCTGGACATCCACCAATCCACCGCGAGCAACCTGGTCAAGGCCCTGGTTCAAAGAGGCTTGCTGCGCTCCGAAAAAACGGCGCCGGACAAGCGTGCGGTGTGTCTGCACATCACAGAGGCTGGGCAAGGTGTGTTGCGGCAGGCGCCCGGCCCCTGGTCAGGCGTCTTGCCCGACGCCCTGGCCAGACTGGACCCTGCCACGCTGGTGCGCCTGCACCAGGACCTGAACACACTGATCAAGGCCCTGGGGCAGGACGGCAACGAGGCTGCCGCCCAGACCCCACTGGCCGATTTGTGAGGGGCCTGAGCGCCCCGTCAACGCCAATCAGCGCTTGATCTGAGAGAGATCGCGCACTGCGCCCGTGTCAGCCGACGTCGTCAGCAAGGCATAGGCCTGAAGCGCCTGCGAAACGAAGCGTTGCCGCTTGACGGGCTTCCAGGCGCGGGTGCCGCGGTCTTCCATGGCCTCACGGCGGGCGGACAGCGTCTCGGGGCTGACCGCCAGGTGGATCTTGCGATTGGGAATGTCGATCTCGATCGTGTCGCCATCTTCGACCAGCGCAATGGCACCACCGCAGGCCGCCTCGGGCGAGGCATGACCGATCGACAGACCCGACGTGCCACCCG
>DAORJC010000046.1:0-19319 GCA_035438885.1 Aquabacterium sp.
GAGTACTTGGCTACGAACCAAGGGGTCGTGGGTTCGAATCCTGCCAGCCGCACCAGAAGACAAGCCCGTGAACGCAAGTTCACGGGCTTTTGTCTTTGTGGCGCCTCCATGGATGTCGCCTCAACGCCAGGCCACCGCCCAGGGCAATCAACAGCAGGCTGCCCATTTCCATCCAGCCATTCCAGCGCACCCCCAGGAAGGTGCTGAACAACCAGGCGTCCACATGATGGAAAGATGCCGCCCGCAGCACGATGAAGCCCATCAGGCCGCACAAACCCAGAACGACCAGCCACTGATCCCGCCAGTGTCGGCGCAAAACCAGCCCCCAGAACAGGGCCAGTGCCACAAACACACTGCACAAGCCCACCACCAACGCGACCTGAACCCGGTGCCGGTGCTCGTACCAGCCCTCCTGCCGGGCCAGATCGCGCCCCACCTGGGTCATCCAGCTTTGCAGGTCGAGTTGCTTGTTGACCGCCAGGAACGCCAGCACCGCGGCCACCCCCCACCAGAAAGCCGAGGGTGACAGTCGACGGGCGGCCAGGACACACACCGACAGGGCACTCAGGTACACCAGCACCGTGAGCCACCCCAGGACGGAAGGATCCCCGATCCCGGGATGCCATCGACCGTCCACGCCGGTGGCGGCGCCGGCCCCCTGGTGCACCCAGACCACCAGAACCCCGGCAGCCATCGGCACACGATGGGAGCGCCCGCGCACCGTCGCCATCAAGGCGCCCTGGACGCCCTCAGGCGACGGATCCCGAACACGGTCAGGCCCAGCGCCAGCAGCCCCAGGCCCACGCCGACCCAACCAGTGGTGGACAAGGTGGGCATGGCCATGCCGGAGGCAACCTGGTCCGTGAACAGCGAGATCATGAGCGTGCCCGGGGCCAGACCGATGAAGGACCCCAGCACATAGTCGCGCAGCGAGACCCGAAAGGCCCCGGCGGCCAGATTGACGACCACAAAAGGCGCGATCGGCACCGCACGGATCACGACGATGGCCCACAAGCCCCTGCGCTTGAGCGCGCTGGCCAGGGCGTGCACCCGCCCTGTGGTGGCCCAGGCATCCACGGCGTTGGCGCCAATGAAACGCCCGATGCCGTACATCACCACCGAACCGGCCACCATGCCGACCAGGGTGTAGGCCATGCCGGGCCAGGCCCCGAACACCAGGGCACCGACCGTGATCAGCATGGCCACAGGAATGGCCAACACCACGGCCGCCACATAGCCCAGCAACACCAGCAAAGGCCCCAAGGGCTTGGCCAGCAACGAGGTTCCCCAGGCCGCCAGGGCGGCGGGCGAGAAGTGCTGACGCAGTTCGGCATCGCTCAGGGCCCACGTCACGCTGCCAAAGAGCACGACGTAAAAGCACAAGGCCAGCATGCGCAAAGCCTTCAGCACAGCAGAACGGTTCAAACCAGCACCTCGGGGAACTTCAAGGGAATGCCCGCATCTTGAACCATCCCGGCGCCCTCGGGGCCGGGGATTTTCCTTCAAAGCGGGTGCGCAGCCCCCTTCAATCCGGGGGAGGCCAATCAATCGTGAAGCGTGTTTGTCGAGTGCTGACGGCTCAACAGCCAGCGGCCCACCCGAATGGCCAGCGCCTCCGGGCTGACCGGCAAGGTGATCTGCTCCACCCCGGCGGGCAATGCCGGGGCACCATCACCGGCGACCGTGCCTTCGGGCATCAAGGTCAGGACCGCCAGACGCGGCAGCACCTCACAGCGCTCCAGCGTGTGAAGCATCTCGCGCCCATCCATGCCGGGCAACTCCAGGGTGGTCACCAGCAGATCGACCGAAGCGCGCCCGATCATGAGCAAGGCCACGTAGCCGTTGTCGGCGGTGTGAACCTCCACCGACGGGCCAAACACCTCCAGAGCGCTGGCACAGTCCTGGGCCCATTGCACATCTCGGGAAACCACCACGATCTTGCAGGGGCCTCGCTCAGCGGCGGCCCCAGGGTCCGGGTGCCCCGCGTGATCATCGGGCGCCTGCCGAGACGAGCCCCCCACCACCCGCACGGCCGATGGCATGGGCTGATCGGCCAGCCCCATGCTCATGGCCAGGGCTTCGACGGCGCTGTAGGGAATGCGGCGATGACCGCCCGGCGTGCGTGCGGCCGGCAGGATGCTCGCCTCGACCCACAACTGCACCGTCCGCAAGGACACCCCCAGGCGCAAGGCAGCCTCCCGGGTGGTGAGCATGCGGGCCGCAGGGCCCAGGGCGATCACTTGAGACATGTTGAGTCACCTGCCGCCAGTGGCGTTTTCATTTTTGCCGAAAATGGTAGTTCCGACCCTGTTATCGGCCCTCTCGACCTCGGCTTGAGGCGCCCATGCCCATTTCCAGCGCACTGGTGGTCAGCCTTGGCAGAATGCAGCCCATGAGCAAGGCTTTCATCAAAGAATCCGACGGCGACGAGGACGACGAGATCGGCCTGCCGCCGCTGCCTTCAGGCACCCGCAACTACATCACCCCGCAGGGCTACCAACGCCTGCGGGCCGAACTGTTCGAGCTGATCGATGTGGAGCGCCCCAAGATCGTCGACATCGTGCACTGGGCCGCATCCAATGGCGACCGATCCGAGAACGGCGACTACCTCTACGGCAAGAAACGCCTGCGCGAGATCGACCGGCGCATCCGCTTCCTGACCAAACGGCTGGACATCGCCGAGGTGGCCGACCCCTGCCTGCACCACGGCAACGACCAGATCTTCTTTGGCGCCACCGTGACCTACGCCAACAGCAAGGGCGAAGAGCGCACCATCACCATCAAAGGCATCGACGAGGTCGACAACCTGCAAGGCGAGGTGAGCTGGGTCTCCCCCATTGGCCGGGCCCTGCTCAAATCACGCGAGGGCGACGAGGTCAACCTCATGACGCCCGGCGGCCTGGAGCGGCTGGAGGTGCTGCAAGTGAGCTACCCCGCCCCACCGCCCCTCACGGCATGATGCGACCGGCCTTGAGCACCACCGGGCAGCGCTTGAGGGTGCGCAGCACGTCCTGCACGTGTTCGGTGTCGCGCACCGACAGCGTGAGCTTGAGCTCGGCCGTCTCGCCCAGGCGCTCATCGCCCATCTCGATGTGGGTGATGTCGGTCTCGGCACTGCTGATGGACGCCGCCACCTGGGCCAGCACGCCCTTGCCATTGGTCACCAGCACCGAAATGCCGGTCTCGAACTGACGGGTGGGCTCGTCCGACCAGGCCACATCGATCCAGCGCTCGGGATCTCGCTCGAACAGACGGCGCCCCACCCCGCAGGTCTGGGTGTGGACCAGCAGGCCCTCGCCCCGGCCCAGGTAGCCTGCGATCGGGTCGCCCGGGATGGGCTTGCAGCACGGTGCCAACTGCATGGTGGCGCCTTCGCTGCCATCGATCACCACCGAGCCATTGACGGGCGAGTCCACCGCGGCCAGACGCCCCAGGGACAAGGTCAAG
Source organism: Aquabacterium sp. (assembly GCA_035438885.1). Classification (GTDB taxonomy): domain Bacteria; phylum Pseudomonadota; class Gammaproteobacteria; order Burkholderiales; family Burkholderiaceae_C; genus Aquabacterium. Next base: position 3,448 of record DAORJC010000046.1, read on the forward strand.
GCATCGGGGCGCTCGCCAGCTTCGGCCATGATCTGAGCGATTCGCTTGGCCACCATGGCGGCGATCTTGCGGCCCAGGCCCACCTCGACCACCAGGTCGTTGCGCGAGCGGTTGCCGCCCCAACGGATCAAGGCCTGCCACAAGGCGCCTTCGCTGCCCTCGCTGTGCTCGTCGCCAGACGGCAGGAGCAGCCCTTCGGCACGCAATGCCTGCTTGAGCAGGCGCTCGCCCATCTCCAGCGACTCCTCGCTCTCCATGTTCTTGAGGTGGTTGCGGATCTTGGAGCGGGCCCGACCGGTGCGCACAAAATTGAGCCAGCCCGGATTGGGCCGGGCGCTGGGCGCGGTGATGATCTCGACCACATCGCCACTGTGCAACTGTGCCCGCAAGGGCACCGGCTCGCCATTGACCTTGGCCGACACGCACCGATCGCCCACACCCGAGTGAATCGCATAGGCAAAGTCCACCGGCGTCGCCCCCTTGGGCAGCGCCACGATGCGCGATTTGGGCGTCAGCACGTACACCGACTCGGGGAACAGGTCGATCTTGAGGTGCTCCAGGAACTCGGCCGAGTCCCGGGTCTCGTGCTGGATGTCGATCAGCGACTGCAGCCACACGGCAGCCTGCTGCGGCGAGGCGTCCTTGTCGGCACCCTCATGGACCTTGTACATCCAGTGCGCGGCAATGCCCTTCTCGGCCACGGCGTGCATGGCCTGCGAGCGAATCTGGAACTCCACAGCCGTACCCACCGGGTTCACCAAGGTGGTGTGCAAGGACTGGTAGCCGTTGGCCTTGGAGATCGCGATGTAATCCTTGAAACGGCCGGGCAGCGGTTTGTAGAGCTGGTGCAGCACGCCCAGGGCGCGATAGCAGTCCAGCAACTCGCGCGTGACGATGCGGAAACCGAAGATGTCGCTGACCTGGGCAAAGCTCAGGTGCTTGTCGCGCATCTTGTGATAAATCGAAAAAATCGTCTTTTCGCGGCCGTAGATGTCCACCACCATGTCCGCATCGGCGAACGCGGTGTGCACCTCCTTCTGGATGCGCTCGACCAGATCGCGACGGTTGCCCCGGGTCTTCTTGACGGCCTTGAACAGCACCGAGTAACGCCAGGGGTTGATGTATTTGAAGGACAGCTCCTGCAGCTCGCGGTAGGTCTGGTTCAGGCCCAGGCGGTGCGCAATGGGCACGTAGATTTCAAGGGTCTCACGGGCGATGCGGGCCTGCTTGTGCGCCACCATCGACTCCATGGTGCGCATGTTGTGCAGGCGGTCTGCCAGCTTGATCAGGATGACGCGCACATCGCGCGCCATGGCCAGCAGCATCTTGCGAAACGACTCGGCCTGGGATTCTTCCTTGGTCGAAAAATGCAGCTTGTCCAGCTTGGTCAGCCCGTCCACCAGCTCGGCCGTGGGCGAGCCAAAACGCTCGATCAGCTCGATCTTGGTGACCCCGCAGTCCTCCATGGCATCGTGCATGAGCGCGGCCATGATGGCCTGGGCGTCCAGCTTCCATTCCGCGCACAGGCCCGCCACGGCAATGGGGTGGGTGATGTAGGGCTCGCCACTGGCCCGGAACTGCCCCAGGTGGGCCTCATCGGCAAAGCGGTACGCCTCACGCACCCGGCGGACATCGGACTCATCCAGGTAGTCAAGCTTGTGCAACAACGCTGCAAAGGACGCAGCAGACGGATCAAGGGCGGTTTGGGACATGAAACTACTTTAGCGCGGAAGCCCCGGCCCTGTCTTGCGAAAGACCGGATGCAACCCTCATCTTCTTCGCCCAAAAGAAAACCCGCCACAAGGCGGGTCTTTCAGGGGTGCGGTGTCCCGGCGATCAGGTCGGGACCTTGCGCAGCATCTCGATGCCCACCTGGCCGGCAGCGATCTCGCGCAGAGCAGTCACACCAGGCTTGTTGCGCGACTCGATCTTGGGGGCGTGGCCCTGGCTCAGCATGCGAGCGCGGTAGGTCGCGGCCAGCACCAACTGGAATCGGTTGGGGATTTTTTGCAGGCAGTCTTCGACGGTGATGCGGGCCATGGAGCTCTCCAGAAGGTCAAAAAAGATCGGTCAAGGGACATGAAAACCGGCTCAGAGCAGGTCCAGCGCCTTGAAAACAGCGGACTTGTTCCGTCGCTGAGCTGAGTATTTTAACCGCTGCGCGTGAACAATGGTCTTCAAATCGAACAAAGCCGTCTCGAACAGGGCATTGATCACCACAAAATCGAAGAACTGGGACTGCCCGACTTCGATCCGGGCGTTCTTCATGCGCAGCTCGATCACCTCGGGCGTGTCCTCGCCACGGCGGTTCAGGCGCAGCAGCAATTCTTCGTAGCTGGGCGGCAGGATGAAGATCAGGATGGCATTGGGAAAGATCTTCTTGATCTGCAGGGCGCCCTGCCAGTCGATCTCCAGCACCACGTCTTCGCCACCCTTGATGCGCTCTTCGATCGCGTGGCGGGAGGTGCCGTAGTGGTTGCCATGCACATGGGCGTGTTCAAAGAACTCGTCCCGCTCGACCATGGCCTCGAATTCTTCGGTGGTGGTGAACCAATATTCGCGGCCGTGCTGCTCTTGCCCGCGCGGCGTTCGCGTGGTGTGGGAGACGCTGACCTGCAGGCGCGAATCGAGCTCCAGCAGGGCCTTGACCAGGGTGGACTTGCCCGTGCCACTGGGGGCGGACACCACAAATAGGTTGCCGGGATAGTCCATGGTGGGCGCTCCGGAAGGGGGCAATGCGTCGTTCGACACGTTATCGGCTGTCATGCGAGGTTCTTTACCTGGAACTCAAAAGTCTAACATCCGCCCCCTGCTGACATCAGGTTTTCGGCAGCCCTCACTCGATGTTCTGCACCTGCTCGCGCATCTGCTCGATCAGCACCTTCATGCTCACCGAAATCTGGGTCAGCTCCAGGGCCGCCGCCTTGGCACCCAAGGTGTTGGCCTCGCGGTGCAGTTCCTGAATCAGGAAATCCAGCCGCTTGCCCACCTCGCCACCCTTCTTGATCAGGCGCTCAATCTCGTCCAGGTGGGCCTTCAGGCGCTGCAACTCCTCGTCCACATCGATGCGCAAGGCGTACGCTGCAGCCTCTGCCAGGGCACGCTCTTGTGCCCCCTCGGGCGTGACGGTGCCGCCCACGGCCTGCAAGGCCTCCTGGTAGCGCACCAGAAAACGCTCTTGCTGACGCAGCACCGCTTGCGGCACCAGAGGTTCGGCCTGGCCGGCCAGCTCGCGCAACTGCTTGAGGCGATCTCGGATGATGCTGACCAGGCGCTGCCCCTCGGTGGCGCGCGCCTCCTTCATGGCATCCACGCAACGGCGCACGGCATCCAGCGCCGCATCATCGAGCTTGACCGTGGTCGTGGCGCTGCGGCACCAGTTCATCACCTCGTTGACCGAGAGGGCGCCGGCCTTGGGCAACCAGTTCTGCACCATGCCCTCCAGACGGGCCAGGGTGTGCAACTGATCGGGCTGAGGCTGGGGCCAAGCGGTGTCGGAGTGTCGCTGGGCCAGCAGGCGCAGCTCGATCTTGCCGCGCTTGAAGGTGGCTGTCAGCAGATCCCGAAAGGCGGGCTCCAGGCCTCGGAACTCGTCGGGCAGCTTGAAACTGAGGTCCAGGTAGCGGCTGTTGACCGATCGCAACTCCGCGCCCACCGAGCCACCGGCGTTTTTTCGCGACGCCGAGGGCGTGTCGGAATCCTCAAGGGCATCGCCAGCGTGGTCTGTCACCGACGCCACCACACTGGCATAGCCGGTCATACTGTAGACTGACATGGCACCTTTCACTGCAGCCAAAACCCGATTATGTCAAAGCCCAAACCAGCTCCGTTGCCATCAGGCACGGTCGTGGGCGGCTATCAGGTGGTGCGCAAGCTCGCAGCCGGTGGTTTTGGCGTGGTTTACCTCGCCGAAGACCCCGACCGGCGGCTCGTGGCGCTCAAGGAATACCTGCCCGCCTCCCTGGCCGACCGCGCAGCCGGCGAGCTGATTCCCCGCGTCAAGCCCGACAAACAGCCGCTCTACCGCCTCGGCCTCAAAAGTTTCTTTGAGGAAGGCCGCTCGCTCGCGCAGATCGCCCACCCCAGCGTGGTATCGGTGCTCAATTTCTTCCGCGAAAACGAAACCGTCTACATGGTGATGAACTACCTGCAGGGTGACACCTTGCAGGACTTCATCGTCACGGCGCGCGACCTCAAGCGCGACAAGGTCTTTCGCGAGTCCACCATCCGATCCCTGTTCGACGAGATCCTGCGTGGCCTGCGCATCGTCCATCAGCACAAGATGCTGCACCTGGACATCAAACCGGCCAACATCTTTGTCACCAACGACAACAAGGCCGTGTTGCTGGACTTTGGCGCCGCTCGCGAAGTGCTGTCCAAAGAGGGCAACTTCATCCGCCCGATGTACACCCCCGGCTTTGCCGCCCCCGAGATGTACCGCCGCGACGGCTCGCTGGGCCCCTGGACCGACATTTACGCCATCGGGGCGTGCATTTATGCCTGCATGCAGGGCTACCCGCCCAACGATGCGCCCCAACGCCTCGAAAAAGACCGTTTAGGCCTGTCTCTCTCGCGACTGCGCAACGTTTATTCTGACAATCTGCTGGAAGTGACGGAGTGGTGCATGTCGCTGGACCCGCTCGCCCGCCCCCAGAGCGTCTTTGCCCTGCAAAAGGAGCTGGCCCGTGAAACCGAAAGGCGTTACACCAAGCTCAGCTTCTCGGAGCGCGTCAAATTGCAGATCGAAAACCTGAAATCGGGCACAAAGGCATGAGGTTCTCGGTATACCAGGTCAGCCGCAAGGGTGGCCGCGAAAAAAATGAAGACCGCATGGGCTACTGCTACACGCGGGAGGCCGGCCTGTTCGCGCTGGCCGACGGCATGGGCGGCCACCCCGAGGGCGAGGTCGCCTCTCAGCTGTCGCTTCAGACCATGTCGGCCCTGTTTCAGCGTGACGCACGCCCCGGCCTGGCCGACCCGCTGCGCTTCCTGACCGACGCCGTCATGGCGGGCCACCACCAGTTGCTGCGCTACGCCAGCGAAAAGGGCCTGATCGACACGCCTCGCACCACCATCGTGGCCTGCATCATGCAGGGCAACACGGCCTACTGGGCCCACTGTGGTGACTCGCGTCTGTACCTGGTCCGCGGCGACAAGCTCATTGCCCGCACCCGCGACCACTCCTATTCAGAGCTGCAGGATTCCCTCTCCAGCGTGGTGCCCCTGGTCGAGCGCTACAACCGCAACGTGCTGTTCACCTGCCTGGGCAGCCCCGGCAAGCCCGTGATCGACACGGCCGGCCCCTTGCTGCTGCAAGAGGGCGACCGCCTGATGATCTGCTCCGATGGCCTGTGGGGCACCATCAGTGACGAGGTCATCACCCGTCACCTGGCCACCCAGCCCATCTCCGAATCCGTGCCCGAACTGGTCGAAGAGGCCCTGCGCGCTGGCGGCCCCAAGTGCGACAACGTCACCGTGCTGGCCGTCGAATGGGAGTCCGCCTCCAACGAAGCGTCTCCCGCCATCAGCACCGACTCACTGGGCGATGAGGTCTTTGCCTCCACCATCCAGGCCAGCGTGGCCGATGCAGGCGACAATGCCGACATGGACGACCTGGACGAGGCCGAAATCGAACGATCCATCCGTGAGATCAACGAGGCCATCCGTCGCTCCTCTCAGGCTGCGGGCAAAAAAACCTGATGGGCCTGTGATCTCTCTGATCAAGGTCTGTCATGCAACTCATCCTCGCCTCCAACAACGCCAAGAAGCTCAAAGAGCTGCAGTCCCTGCTGGGGCCGCTGGGGCTGACCCTGGTCAACCAGGGCGCCCTGGGCATCCCTGAGGCGCCCGAGCCCCACATCACCTTCGTCGAAAACGCCCTGACCAAGGCGCGCCATGCCGCGCAACTGGGGCAAGGCGCAGCCATCGCCGACGACTCCGGCCTGTGTGTCCGGGCCCTGGGCGGCCTGCCCGGCGTGCGCTCGGCCCGCTACGCCCAGGATGCAGGCCGACACCCCGAAGGCGTGCCGCGCGAGCTGGCTGATGCGGCCAACAACGCCCTGCTGATGGAGACCATGCTGGGCCAGCATGACCGACATGCCCACTTCACCTGCGTGCTGGTGGCGGTGCGCCACGCCCTGGACCCCGAGCCGCTGATTGCCGAAGGCCACTGGGCCGGCGAACTGCTGGACACCCCCCGAGGCCACGAGGGCTTTGGCTATGACCCGCTGCTGTGGCTGCCCGACCATGGCTGCTCGGCCGCCGACATGACCGCCACCCAGAAGAACGCCATCAGCCACCGCGCCCTGGCCTGCCGCCGCATGCGCGAGTTGCTGGCCGTTCATTGGGGGCTGCACACTTGATCCAGCTCACTCGCCCGGGCGCCCTGAGCGCCCTGCCACCGCTGTCGCTGTACGTGCACCTGCCCTGGTGCCTGCAAAAGTGCCCCTATTGCGACTTCAACTCCCATGAAGTCACCGCGCCCTCAGACGGGGGGCACCTCAGCCCCGACATCGAATCGCGCTACCTGGACGCCCTGATGGCCGACCTGGAATCGAGCCTGCCGCAGGTCTGGGGCCGCCGCGTGCACACCATCTTCATCGGTGGAGGCACGCCCAGCCTGTTCTCACCCGCCAGCATCGACCGGCTCCTGGGCGACATCCGCGCCCGCCTGCCCCTGGAGCCCAACTGCGAGATCACCCTGGAGGCCAACCCGGGCACCTTCGAGAGGGACCGCTTCAAGGGCTTTCGCGAGGCCGGTGTCAACCGCCTGTCCATCGGCGTGCAGAGCTTTGACGACACCAAGCTCAAGGCCCTGGGCCGCGTGCACAACAGCGATCAGGCCCGTGCGGCCATCGAGGAAGCGCGCCAGGCCTTTGACACTTTCAACATCGACCTGATGTACGCCCTGCCCGGCCAGAGCCTGGCCGACCTGCAAAGCGATGTGGACCAGGCCCTGGCATTTGAGCCCCCCCACCTGTCGCTCTACCACCTGACCATCGAGCCCAACACCCGGTTTGCCACGCAACCGCCGGCCGGGCTGCCCGATGACGACACCGCCTTTGACATGCTGGACCACCTCATGGCGGCCGTCAGCGCCTCGGGCCTGCAGCGCTACGAGGTCTCCGCCTATGCCCGCCCCGGGCACCAGTGCCAGCACAACCTGAACTACTGGCAGTTTGGCGACTACCTGGGCATCGGGGCTGGCGCCCACGGCAAACTGAGCTTTCCCGACCGCATCGTGCGGCAGGTGCGCTGGCGCGAACCACGCACCTACATGGACCAGGCCCTCAGCGGCCATGCCTGCTCCAACGAAAGCGACGTGCCGCTCAAGGCCCGGCCTTTCGAGTACATGCTCAACGCCCTGCGGTTGACTGGCGGCTTCGAGTTGAGCCGTTTCATGGAGCGCACCGGACTGACCGTGGCCGCCATCCAGCAGGCCCTGGACAAGGCCGAATCCATGCAATTGATCGAACGCGACCTTCACCGGGTCTGGCCCACCCCCCGAGGCCTGGACTTTCTGAGCGACCTGCAGGGCCTGTTTCTCAGCGATTGATCGCCGGTGAAACCCCGGCTTTCATCAAAATCGTCCATCAGGCGGTATTTCTCGCGTTTGCCCCCCTGAACGTTGGGAGCAAAACACGTCAGAATTTGAAATAATGAATCCACCATTGTGCAAACCACCGAGCGCCATGTCTGAACCTGTTGTCCCCCCTTCGGCTCACACCAAACGCACCTACGGCGGCGTCTCCGGCGAGGAGCGCAGCCGTCAGCGCCGCGAAAAACTGCTGGAAGCGGGGCTGCTGGTGTTTGGGACCCTCGGGTACGAGAAGGCCACCATGCGCGACATCTGCGCACATGCACGCCTGGCCGAGCGCTATTTCTATGAAAACTTCGCCAACATCGGAGAAACCTTCGATGCGGTGTATCAGCAACTGACCCAGCAACTGCACCAGACCATGAGCACCGCCATGGCCAAGGTGGCGGATGCGCCCGCCCTGGACCAGGCAGCCGCTGGTTTGCGAGCCTTTTACACCTTCATCAAGGAAGACCCCCGCCGCGCTCAGATCATGTTGCTCGATGCGCCCATGATGGGTCACAACAACATCCTCCAGAAGGGCGCCACCATCGGCAACCACGCCGCCTTCATCGCCCAGATGATTCGGCAGCGCTACCCGGACCTGCCCAAGTCCGTCAACATGAACCTGGTCACCACCGGGCTGATCGGACTGGCGGTGCAGACCGGCATCACCTGGTACCACGGCAAGTTCCAGGAATCCGTGGACCACATGGTGGAGCACAACCTCTATGCCTGGCACGGACTGACCGGCTGGCTTGAACTGAAGTCATTGCCAGCCCTCCAGGGCGTCACCGCACGCTGAGGGCGGGTCCCACCGACCCAGCACCTGGACACAGTGCGCACCAAGAAAAAACCCCGCCGAGGCGGGGTTTTTGCTGGGCGGGAGGGATCAGGCCTTCTTTTCGTCGCGCAGTTCGCGGCGCAGGATCTTGCCCACGTTGGTCTTGGGCAGGTCCGTGCGGAACTCGATGAAGCGAGGGCACTTGTAGCCGGTCAGCTGCTCGTGGCAGTACGACTTGAGCGCCTCTTCCGTCAAGGTCGCATCCTTGCGGACCACGTACAGCTTGACGGCCTCGCCCGACTTGGCATCGGGCACGCCCACCGCAGCGCACTCCAGCACGCCAGGGTGCAGGTTCACCACCTGCTCGACTTCGTTGGGGTACACGTTGAAGCCCGAGACCAGGATCATGTCCTTCTTGCGGTCCACGATCTTGACCAGGCCGGTCTCGTCCATCACGCCCACGTCGCCCGTCCGAAAGAAACCGTCGGCCGTCATGACCTTTTCGGTCTCGTCAGGACGGTTCCAGTAACCGGCCATCACCTGAGGGCCTCGGATGGCGATTTCGCCCACACCGCCCACCGGCAGATGGTTGCCGTCGTCGTCCAGGATCGCCACTTCGGTCGAGGAAATCGGCAGGCCGATGGCCGCGTTGAAGCCCGTGTTGTCCAGGCGGTTGATGGTGGCCACTGGAGATGTCTCCGACAGGCCGTAACCTTCCACGATGGCGCAGCCGGTGACCTGCTTCCACTTCTCGGCCGTCGCCTGCTGAACCGCCATGCCACCGCCATTGCACAAGCGCAGGCCAGAGAAGTCCAGCTTGGCAAAGTCAGGGTTCTGCAGCAGACCGTTGTACAGCGTATTGACCGCCGGCAACTGGTTGATCTTGTAGTTCCGCAGCGTCTTGATGAAGCCAGGGATGTCGCGCGGGTTGGGGATCAGGATGTTGAGGCTGCCCATGCGAGCGCCCACCATCGCGCAGGCCGTCAAAGCAAAGATGTGATACAGCGGCAGCGCGCACACCGCGATCAACTGCTCGCCCTGGTGCTTGTCCAGCTCGGGCTTGAACCAGGCTTCGACCTGCAGGATGTTGGCCACCACGTTGCGGTGCAGCAGCGTGGCACCCTTGGAGACGCCCGTGGTGCCGCCGGTGTACTGCAGGAAGGCCACGTCTTCCAGGGTCTGGGTGGGACGCTTGTAAGGCAGCGAGCGGCCTTGTGAGACCGCTTTGTTGAATGGTGTGACCGAAATGCCGCCGCTGTTGGGCAGCTCGAACGCAGGCACCATCTTCTTGACGTTGCGCACCACGAAGTTGACCAGCGCGCCCTTGATCAGGGGCAGCATGTCGCCCATCGAGGCCAGCACAATGTGCTTGACCGGGGTGCGCTTGATGACTTCCTGCAGCGTGGTGGCAAAGTTCTCCAGGATCACGATGGCTTCGGCGCCCGAATCCTTGAGCTGGTGTTCCAGTTCACGGGGGGTGTACAGCGGGTTGACGTTGACCACCACATAGCCTGCGCGCAGCACCGCTGCGATCGCCACCATGTACTGAGGCACGTTGGGCATCATCAAGGCGATGCGAGCGCCCTTGGCCAGACCGCGGGACTGGAACCAGCCAGCCAGCGCCTTGGACAACTCATCGAGTTGGCCGTAAGTCCAGCGCACTTCCATGAACGCCACGGCGTCGCGCTTGCCGTGGTCCTTGAACGCCTGCTCCAGCAGATCGGTCAGCGAGGTGTAGATGTTGTAGTTGATCTCGGCAGGAATACCGGCTTGGTAATGCGAGAGCCAGGGCTTGGCGAGGGTCATCTGTGTCGTCCTCAAAGAGTGGAATTGGTGGTTTTGAGCAAAGCGTGCGGGTCCTCACACGATTGCAGGCATTCTGCAACAAATGGACGTCATTTCCATCGACATGCGGGGCGATCTCATCACATCGTCACACGTTCGACCACCGCCTGTCGAGACGACTGACGCGCCAGCCGCTGCGGAAACTCCCAATGTGAAATCACGTGTTTCCTATATGATCGGCGCACTGCAGGATTGCCTGCCATCACGGATCTTCACGCATGAGTGCATCTCGCTCGAGCCCGGCGTCTCCCAAGCGCCGCTGGTTCCTCAAAACCGCCCTGGCCATCACGGCTGTTGTAGGCGCAGTGGGCGGTGGCGTCTGGGTCAGCCGCGGCTTTGACCAGGGCAAACTGACAGCCGACGGCAAATCGGTGTTTCGCGCCATGGCCCGTGGCGTCCTTCGGGACATGCTGCCCACCGGTCCGGCTCGTGAGGCGACCCTGGACCGGTACATCGTGGCCCTGGAGCACCTGATGAACACGCTGCCCAAGGCCAAGCGTGACCAGATCGCCTTGCTGGGCGGCGCGCTGGCCAGCGCGCCCACCCGCTACCTGGCCGCTGGCCGTTGGTCCTCCTGGGACGACGCCTCCGATGACGACATCCTCGCGGCCCTGCGACGCATGCAGCAAGCCGACAACATGGGTCAGAACCTGGTGTTTGCCGCCACACGCGCACTGACCACCCTGACCTTTTTCTCGATCCCCGACCACTGGTCGATGACGGGCTATCCAGGCCCCATGCCCCTATGAGCAAACTCCCTGACGTTTTCCGCGAAGGCCTTGAGAAGAACAGCTGGAAGGTCTTCAACGGCGAGCAAGGCCTGCCCGAGAGCCTGACCTGTGACGTGGCCATCATCGGCACGGGCGCCGGTGCCGGCGTGACCGCCGAGTTGCTGACCAAGGCCGGCCTGGATGTCATCCTGATCGAAGAAGGCCCCCTGCGCACCAGCAGCGACTTCAACCAGAAAGAAGACGAGGCCTACACCACCCTCTACCAGGAAAGCGCCACGCGGGCCAACATCGACAACAGCGTGACCATCCTGCAAGGCCGTTGCGTGGGTGGCACCACGGTCATCAACTGGACCAGCTCCTTTCGCACCCCTGATGACACCCTGAAGTTCTGGCAGGACCAGTTCGGGCTCAAGGATGTGACCAAGGATTCGATGGCACCCTTCTTTGACAAGGCCGAGGCCCGCCTGAACATCCTGCCCTGGGAAGCGGCGCCCAACGCCAACAACGAACTGCTGCGCACGGGTGCCACCAAGCTGGGCATTGCGGCCCACACCATCCCGCGCAACGTCAAGGCTTGCTGGAACCTGGGCTCCTGCGGCATGGGCTGCCCGACCAACGCCAAGCAGTCGATGCTGATCACCACGATCCCGGCCGCCCTGAGCGCCGGGGCCCGCCTGTACTACCAGACCCGCGCTGAAAAGCTCGAGATCAGGAACGGTGAAGTGCAAGGCCTGATCTGTTCGGGCATTCAGGTCAACGGCGACCGGGCCTCCGACAAGAGCCTGCGCATCGTGGCCAAGCACTATGTGGTGGCCGGTGGCGCCATCAACTCGCCGGCCCTGCTCAAGCGCTCGGACACCCCCGACCCTCACGGCCTGATCGGCACGCGCACCTTCCTGCACCCCGTGGCCTTCTCCTCGGGGGTCTACAACGAGAAGATCGAAGGCTGGGCGGGCGCCCCCCAGACCATCTATTCCGACCACTTCCTGCACACCGGCCCCATCGACGGCCCCATCGGCTTCAAGATCGAGGCCACGCCCATGCACCCGGGCCTGATGTCGGTGCTGCTGGGCGGCATTGGGGGCGATCTGGCCGAGCGCTTCAAGAACTACCCGCACACCCAGTTGCTGCTCTCGCTCATGCGCGACGGCTTCCACCCCGAATCCCAGGGTGGCACCGTGATGCTGAACCTGGACGGCTCGCCCCTGCTGAACTACCCGCTGACGCCTTATGTGCTGGACGGCTTCCGCCGCTCCTTCCTGGCCATGGCCGAGATGCAGTTCGCTGCCGGCGCCCAGAAAGTGGTGCCCTACCACGCCAATGGCGAGTACTACACCAGTTGGGCACAGGCCAAAGCTGCCATCAACGCGTTTGACATGAAGCCCTACAAGACCGGAGCGGGCAGTGCACACGTGATGGGTGGATGCCGCATGTCCGGCAACGAAACACTGGGCGTGGTGCAGTCAGACGGCACCCACTGGCACGTCAAGAACCTCTCGGTGCACGACGGCTCTTTGTTCCCCACCAGCGTGGGCGCCAACCCCCAGTTGTCCATCTACGGCCTGACCAACCGACTGTCGACCCAACTGGCCAAACGCCTGACGGGCAAGGACGTGACGCTGGTCTGAGCAAACGGGCGCGCGCGCCCTTGAGGCGCCCAGGATGGAAGCGCCCAAGAAAAAACCCCGCCGAGGCGGGGTTTTTTTCATCCAGAGATGCGAGGCGCCAGGCGCCTCAGGCATCACTTGGTGCGGGTGCCGACCACTTCGATTTCGACGCGGCGGTTCTTGGCGCGACCGTCATCCGACTTGTTGTCGGCCACGGGCTGGGCTTCGCCCTTGCCTTCGGTGTAGACGCGGCTGGCTTCGATGCCCTTGCCGGTCAGGTAGGTCTTGACGGCGTCAGCGCGCTTGACCGACAGCTTCTGGTTGTAGGCATCGGTGCCGCGCGAGTCGGTGTGACCGGTGGCGATGATGACTTCCAGATTCAGACCCTTGACCTTGTCGGCCAGGTCATCCAGCTTGGCCTTGCCTTCGGGCTTCAGAACAGCCTTGTCGAAGTCAAAGAAAGCGTCAGCAGCAAAGCTCACCTTTTCGACGGCAGGCGCGGCAGGCGCGACGGGCACGGGTGCGGGTGCGGGTGCAGGAGCGACGGCTGGTGCAGGCGCAGGTGCGGGAGCTGCAGCAGGTGCCTCAGGAACGGGCACGCCATCACAACCTTGAACGCCCGTGGCAGGCGTCCAGAACTGGTCACGCCAGCACAGTTCGTTGGTGCCGTTCTTCCAGACGGTACCGTCAGTGGCGCGCCAGTTGTCGATCGCTTGGGCTTGAGCAGCACCAGCGGACAGGGCAGCAACAGCAAACATGGCGGCAATGCGGTTCAGTTTCTTCATGTGATCCTCACAGTGATGGCGCAGTAGATCTGCGGAATTATCAACCCGACGCAGGGTTACCCCTAGCGGTTCGGCATCGGAACATTCTGCCACAGGGGCCGCGAAGTACCCAGGGCCAGCCAGGCCTGGAGCCCGAGAGGCCGGGACTGTTGCGCAGTCGACACAATCGCCTTGGGCAGCGCCACCTGAAGGCGCAGAAAGCCGGTACTCGGGGGGCGACTTACAATCAGTGTTTTGTGACGGCTCCTCACGGCGGACCAAGGCCACGGCCTTTCGTCTGACCAACATAAACGCATGACGCAATTCGCCAAGGAAACCCTGCCCATCAGCCTCGAAGAGGAGATGCGGCGTTCGTACCTCGATTACGCGATGAGCGTGATCGTCGGCCGGGCCCTGCCCGATGCCCGAGACGGCCTCAAACCCGTGCACCGCCGCGCCCTGTACGCGATGCACGAGCAGAACAACGACTGGAACCGTCCGTTCAAGAAGAGCGCGCGCATCGTCGGTGACGTGATGGGCAAGTATCACCCTCACGGTGACTCGGCCATTTACGACACCATCGTCCGGATGGCGCAGCCCTTCTCGCTGCGCCACATGCTGGTCGACGGCCAGGGCAACTTCGGCTCGGTCGATGGCGACAACGCGGCGGCCATGCGTTACACCGAAATCCGCCTGACGAAGATCGCCCACGAGATGCTGGCCGACATCGACAAGGAAACGGTCAATTTCGGCCCGAACTACGACGGCTCTCTGCAAGAGCCGCTGGTGCTGCCGGCGCGCATCCCCAACCTGCTGATCAACGGCTCGTCGGGCATTGCCGTGGGCATGGCCACCAACATCCCGCCGCACAACCTCAATGAGGTGGTGGACGCCTGCCTGCATTCGCTCAAAAACCCGGACTGCTCCATCGACGAACTGATGGAGATCATCCCGGCGCCTGACTTCCCCACCGCCGGCATCATCTACGGCATGTCGGGCGTGCGCGAGGGTTACCGCACCGGCCGTGGCCGCGTGGTCATGCGTGCCCGGGTGCACTTTGAAGACATCGGCAAGGGCGACCGTCAGGCCATCATCGTTGACGAGATCCCCTACCAGGTCAACAAGAAGACCCTGCTTGAGCGCATCGCCGAGCTGGTCAACGAAAAGAAGATCGAAGGCATCAGCCACCTGCAGGACGAGTCCGACAAGTCCGGCATGCGCGTGGTGATCGAGCTCAAACGCGGCGAAGTGCCCGAGGTGGTGCTCAACAACCTGTACAAGCAGACGCAGTTGCAGGACACCTTCGGCATGAACATGGTGGCCCTGATCGACGGGCAGCCCAAGCTGTGCAACCTCAAGGACCTGATCACGGTCTTCCTGGAGCACCGCCGCGAAGTGGTCACGCGCCGCACGGTGTTCGAGCTGCGCAAGGCGCGCGAGCGCGGTCATGTGCTGGAAGGCCTGGCCGTGGCGCTGGCCAACATCGACGAGTTCATCGAGACCATCAAGTCCTCGCCCACACCTCCTGTGGCCAAGGCCGCCCTGATGAGCAAGAGCTGGGACTCGTCCATGGTGCGCGAGATGCTCGCCCGCACCAAGGGCGACCCGGCCGACTACCGCCCCGAATCCCTGCCGATCAACTTCGGCATGCAGGCCGACGGCCTGTACCGCCTGTCCGACGACCAGGCGGGCGAGATCCTGCAGATGCGTCTGCAACGCCTGACCGGTCTGGAGCAGGACAAGATCCTGGCCGAGTACCGCGAGGTGATGGACCAGATCGCCGACCTGCTGGACATCCTGGCCAAGCCCGAGCGCGTGTCCTTCATCATCTCCGAAGAGCTGATCGCCATCCGCCAGGAGTTCGGTCAGACCAAGCTGGGCGCACGCCGCAGCCAGATCGAGCACAACGCCCAAGAGCTGGGCACCGAAGACCTGATCACCCCGACCGACATGGTGGTGACCATCTCGCACACCGGCTACATCAAGAGCCAGCCTTTGAGCGAGTACCGCGCCCAGAAGCGTGGCGGCCGCGGCAAGCAGGCCACGGCGACCAAGGAAGACGACTGGATCGACCAGCTCTTCATGGCCAACACGCACGACTACATCCTGTGCTTCAGCAACCGCGGTCGCGTCTACTGGATCAAGGTCTGGGAAGTGCCCCAGGGCTCGCGCAACTCGCGCGGCAAGCCCATGGTCAACATGTTCCCCCTGGAAAAGGACGAGAAGATCAACGTGGTGCTGCCGCTCACCGGTGAGTTCCGCAGCTTCCCTGAAGACCACTATGTGTTCATGGCCACGCGCCTGGGCACCGTCAAGAAGACCCCGCTGACTGACTTCAGCAACCCCCGCAAGGCCGGCATCATTGCCGTGGGCCTGGACGATGGCGATGTGCTGGTGGGCGCGGCCCTGACCGACGGCAAGCACGACGTGATGCTGTTCAGCGATGGCGGCAAGGCGGTGCGCTTTGACGAGGACGATGTGCGCCCCATGGGCCGTGGTGCCCGTGGCGTTCGCGGCATGATGCTCGAAGAAGGCCAGTCGGTCATTGCCATGCTGGTGGCCGAA
>DAORJC010000047.1:0-19162 GCA_035438885.1 Aquabacterium sp.
GGGTGTCGATTCAGGTCGTTGAGGTGCTACGCTGATAACGCATCACGCCACTGGGACGTGGACTTGGCGGCTGGGTATTTCCGCAGCCTGTTAGGTCGGAGTGTTTAAAAAAGTCGGGCAAGGTTCGCGTCCGCGTTGAACCGACAGTTAGAAATCAGTGCGCAAATAGTGCGTGAGATTTATTTTTCAACGAGCTTGCTCAATATTTCATTTAACGTGTTGCCGCAAGAGACAATTTCTGGCGATATTTCGGCATATGCCTCTTCCATGAACGCCACTGCTTGCTTTGAAGGGAATTGTTCTGCGTTGTGGGAAAAGGCAGGGAATTCAAGCGAGTAGGATTGCCGGTCGGGTTTGCTTAGGTCAACATTCAAGGATGGCCGCAGAACTCTTCGGTGCTTGCTGTGATTGACCAGTGCGTCAAGGTGTTTGATCGTCGGATTCGACTTGAGCGCTAGCAATGCATCATGCAATTTGCCGAATTCCTGTTTTACTTTAAGCGCCGCAATAACATTTGGAAGCGAGATGGCGCGCTCTTTTAATGGTGAGGCGCCTGTATTAAATCCCAAAGCATAGCAAACCGCGTGCGCAAGTGTGTCCAATAGGCAATGCAGACTTTGAAGGCAAGCCATCGCATTCGCTGAGGCCTGGGTAAGCGCGTTATCAGTGCGCCATGTATCGTGAGTGTGTAGGGGGAGTGTTAACTCTAACAACGATTTTTTGCCAAGGTGGGCATCGATGTTTTCGTGAAGGATCCGATTGACCTCACCAAAATGGTAACTAGCGTAGACCTGTCTCTCCGCGAGTGACTCTAAAGTCGAGCGAATCAAAGAAAGTTGTGATGGACCGAAGAGACGATCTGTCAACAACCGAGTTCTTTCAACGTCCCAGCATGTTTTCATGATTTCTAGACAAGATGGCTTCGTGCAATTAGGTGGCCCACCTCCTGCGGAGACGTAGGTTGCACACCATGGGTGTGCCGAGCTACACCGATGAACCTGACCGGCGGGCGGTCAGGACGTCGCGTATTTGCATGGAGGTGAGCCATGAGTGAATTTAGCACTTTGCACGTGGGATTGGATGTTCACAAGGAGAGCATCGACCTTGCGGTGGCCGATCCAGGTCGGCAAGGGGAGGTGCGGCACATCGGCACGATCGGCGGAGATCTGACCTCGCTGGACAAGGCCCTGCGCAGGTTGATCAGCAAAGGCATGCCACTGCACGTGGTGTACGAGGCGGGGCCGTGCGGCTATGTGATCTGGCGGCATTTGACGGCACAAGGCATCAACTGCGAAGTGGTGGCGCCGTCCTCGATCCCCAAGCGAGCAGGGGATCGAGTCAAGACGGACCGGCGGGATGCGATGCTGCTGGCCAGGCTGTCACGCTCAGGTGATCTGGTGGCCGTGCGGGTGCCCGATGTGGTTGATGAATCCATCCGCGACCTGGTGAGAGCGCGTGAAGACGCGGTGCGCGAATGCCGCAATGGACGCCACCGGCTCAAGGCACTGCTGCTGCGAAACGGTATCAGGTACGCGGGCAAGTCGGCGTGGACAGCGGCGCACTTGCGCTGGCTGGCGACAGTCAAGCTGGCGCACTCGGCGCAGCAGATTGCGTTTCAGGAGTACCTGCACTCGATCACGCAGAGCACGGAGCGGATAGCCCGTCTGGAGAAGTCCATGATCGAGGCGCTGCCGCAATGGGGGCTGCGCCCAGTGGTGCAGGCGTTGCAGGCGATGCGTGGGATTCAGTTGATCGCGGCGATGACGCTGGTGGCCGAGTTGCAGGACTTCCTGCGCTTTGACAGCCCAAGGCAATTGATGGCCTATGTGGGACTGGTGCCCAGTGAGCACACATCTGGCCCCAAGCGTCGCCAGGGCGGAATCACCAAGGCGGGCAACAGTGCGGCGCGGCGCATGCTGGTAGAGATTGCGTGGCAGTACGTGCACAGCCCCCGAGTGAGTCCGATCATTGCCAAGCGCCATGAAGGCGTGCCCGATGCGGTCATCGAGATTGCCTGGAAGGCCCAACTGAGGTTGAGCGGCAAGTTCAAGCGCCTGCTGGCGCGCAAGGTGCTCAAGACCAAGGCGGTGGTGGCCGTGGCGCGAGAGTTGACCGGGTTTGTGTGGGCCATTGGTCGAGAGGTTCAGACCTCTCGCTGGCCGGGATTGAAGAGCGACCAGGTCACGCCAGTGGCGTGAGCCAGGGATGAAACGCTGCCTTGATGGACAAACCAAAGGAGGTGACTGACCACACTGAGACTTCAGGCCGGAGGGGGAACGCGGCGCAGCCGCGGCCACTGGGGAACACTCGATGGCGTTATTGGTGGGCCTCATGAGCGGCAACGTTCATGAGGCGATCTCAGAGCCTAGACAGAGCTAGCCCCGCGACGAAAACTTGTCTTGAAGGTAACCAACCCTCGAATATCAGCATGAACAACCGTCGCACATCCATCACGGGTGGCAATCACGGGCTCCGTCGCGTTCCCCGTCCGGCACAGTTAAAAATGACCATCTGCTCCGCAGAGGAATCAGTGTTGCCTATTGACAGAGAGAAGCCATATCAACGCCCAGGTTAGCCGGCGGCAATGCGGAGCATTGACGTCCGCGTTGAACCGACAGTTAGACAACATTCAGAATTTAATTTCAACACCTGAGGCCTTGATGAGTTGAAGCATTCGGCCAATACTAGTATTTGCAACGGTTGTCGTTAGCTTGGGCAAAACGGAAGTCAGCAAGCTGCGCATGTCCAGAACTTCGATTGGATTGCCCCCGATTGACTGGCGGAATTTTGAATTTTGCTCCCAGAGGGTCTTGTCACCATTGGTTTTGGTTACGGCGGTAATATAGGTAAATTCCTTGGTTCCTGCCACTTCATCAACTTTGTGGATGAAGGCTTCAGCCCATTTGGGACTAACCAGTTCGCGGAAGGGCTTCCAGCGTTCTCTGCCGGAAATAATTTTGTTCTTTTCTATTGCCTCAATCTCCGCCTTTGGATTAAAGCCGCCTTGCCAACTTTTGCAGCTAACGGCGACAACCCTGCGAGGGCCCGTGAGTCGTGGATGAATGCCAATTACATCGATATCGCTGTGATTCGAGTCCGACTGCTTAACAAAGTCGATGTGATGTTCGCTTGGGCGAAATTTGACATTGTGTTGAACGAAGTAACCTTCATGTAGAAGGTATTCCTCGACAAGCTGCTCAAGTATGTCTTCTTTGGTGGACATGGCTCAGTGGTGATGTATGTGGTCAACGCCCAGGTTAACCGTCCGCGTTGAACCGACAGTTAGACATGGGGAACGTAGCCTCGGCGCTGCAATTGTGTTCTGGTGTAAAAAAGATGAATTCAATCTTCCGGCACGATGAAATGCTTACTGGGATTTGGCATCAATATTTCAGAAAGCGGTGCAGGCATTGAGGTGACAACAGGAGGAGGTTCTGGTTTATGCACTTTTTCAGTGGCCTGGAAGTATTTATCATAAAAGATGTCCATTACCATGGCAGTCCCATGACAGGCAAAAAGGCATAAATGCTCCACGCTGATTCCATTGTGAGCAAAGCGATAAGAGCCCACCCTTCTTGTTACACGGTCCTCGGGTAAAACGATTTGCATGTTTGGGTCGTCATTTCGGAAGTCGGCATCGAACAAGTAGGATCCGGATTTTGAGTAAACAAAGACTTTGTCTTTGTCCCCGACTTTGTGTTCAAGAACGTGTGAATGCTTCTTGTCGTTGACCATTTCTTGAATGATCCTAAACTGCCCTACTTGATGTGATGTGTTGTAAATGCACTGTTTCTGCTCAATGGCATACACGAATGCCAGCAGCTCATCAAAGATGGGCCTATTGATTTTTTTGAATTCTGCAAAAGCTGAACCTTTTGGGTTGGATAGTTGGGTGAGGTAATAGGGGAAATAGTGTTTCCCACGACCTGCCGCATAGTCCCGTTGAAATTTCTGAGAAGAATAGGGCAGCAAGTGCCCTTCAATGAGATCTCTGCCGAGATGGTCGAAGCATTCACGCGTGCAACCCAAGATGTTTTCTGCAATTTGAGAAACATATCTCACTCCCTCGCCGCCCGGCTTATATGAATCGAATATCGACTCGCCAAGCCTAAGGCGCTCGTCCTCTGCGTAGGCGATTTTCTCTATGATTCCTGCTTTGCGCGTAGGGAAAGGGAGCAGCAAACTATTCGGTGTGATCATCTTTGTGGTTTTGAGGGCGAACGACTTACCGTTAAGGTCGAACTACCTAGGTAACCGGCGCCGGAGCCCGTCAGGGCGGAGGGCACAATCAAGGGCCATGAGGATGCTGAAGGCATGGCCCTTGGTTGCGTCCGCGTTGACCTGACAGTTAGGCTGGGGAGCGGAGTGGAAGGTTTTGATAGTACGACTTGCTGAGTTTGGGTGTCGCACTTCACGTGTCAATCCACGCCCCTCCCCACGGACTGCCGACTATTTTTTGAGCGCAAGACTGTTCTCTGATGTTCGAGAACGGCTTTAGAGGCACATTGATCGATTTCGCCTTGTTTCTTCACAATGTATTGAACATAACCTGCTGAGAGATCTGCTGGCTGGCTGGCAGCGTTACTACTTGATATTTTTAATGCCTCAACGCGAGCCAAATCTTCAAGTTCCTTGCCCTCAAGTTTTCCACACTTTGATTTTAGCCACTCTTGATAGTAAGGTTGCAACTGGCCTATTTCCATATCAAAATCGGACCTTGAGATTAGATATATCTCGTTGCTGGAGGTTCTAAACATGGTGTCAACGATGTCTTGAGGCACAGAAGCCTGCCCAAGAATTTTCCGTGCGCTTGCCTCAATTACTTCGTATCGGCTGCGTGACTCACTGGCAGACAATTTTCGGTTGATTTCTGGATTTAAATAGGGACGATGTATACCAAGGACTGGCTCTTCTGCTAGAACACGATTGCCGCTTGAATCAAATAGCATATTCTCCAAAACGTAGTGTCGAACGCTGCCTGATGCGTGAATCAAGAAGCAAGCGCTATAGCATTTAACAAATGGCGTAGTGCTATCTCTTGCCAAGATGCCGGAAATATAGGTCTGGGCGTTTAGCTCTCGCAGCAATTCGGCGATTCGGAGCGCTTCTTCGAAGTCTCCCCCGGGCGAGTTGAGCGATACGATAATCTGAGAACCAGCATTTGAAATATTGCTCGCCAGTCCTCGAATTCGCTCGTAGTCGCCTTTGACTATCGTGCCAGTCAGGCGGATGGCTGGGGTATTCTTAAAGACGGTCTGCTGCGTAACTTCCGCTGCACCCGAATGCTTGGCGAGGGCACAAGCGAATGTTAAGAGGATGGTCAAAGTAATTGAGTTCTTTTTTGCCAGCTTCATAGATGATGTGTTGTGTGATGTGGATTTATCAGACGAAAGCGCCTAGTAAGTGTCGACGTCCATGTTGAATGCACGGTTTGGCTGCGGTCGGGAGCGTAGGCGCACGTCATAATCGCGATCTTAAAATATTTTTACTAAGAATGGCGGACATCTCTTGTTCTATTATCTGAGCAAGAGTTGCGGCGTCTGCTACTGAGTTTTTTATCTCATCGCTTTCGTTGGGGTAGAGCGCATTTCCTACACTAGCGAGTCTGGCCACGTGGAGGCATTGACTGTAGTACTTGGCAACTTTCTCCGAAAGAGATTTTTCGAAGTAAATGGAGGAGTCTCGATTTGGGTAGTAGAACTTTGAAACTTGCTCCATTTGAGCTCGCATTGCATGCTGCTCCATGTGCATTTTGAGCTCAAAGAACGCGTCATAAATGGCTTTGCGGTGGCTTAATAGGGATATTTCATTTGCGCGCCTCGCTTCGGAAGAGGCCCGGCGTGCGTACAGCGCTGACAACCCAGAAATGATGACCGCAACGATTGCGATGAGGTCAGAGCTTTGTGGTGGTATTTGATAAGGTACTGACAAACACTTCTCCAGAAGACTGGCTGATTAACCGCTGAGGTTGCTTGAGTGAGCCTAGTGAGCTACGGTAAGCTAATTGGGGAATCAAGATTAGACTCTGACAGCTCATTAAGCAGCTTCTCCCCGAGCGCCTTTGCCTCTGCATCCTCAATGTCTCGTAAAGAGCATCCATCCGAGGTCCTCCAGGTATACCTGCCGTTCATCATGTATCCCACTATTACCGAAGCTGCTTGACTGGGGCTCGGAAACGGATAGTTCTTGGTGAAGGTGTAAAATTCCCCGGTGTCGGAGAGCACTCCGCTGCTGAGTAATTTGTCGCGGACTGCTTTGTACCCATTGGTTAGGCTGGGAGCAATTTCTTTAGCTACTGTAGACCCCGCCAATACGACCAAAGCATCGGTGTCGCGAATTGCTTTGGCTGAAATGTTGCCTACTCTCAATGAGAACGTCTCGGGTTCCTGAGTTTCACTTGCGGCTGGGGCTGTTAGTGACGAGCCTGTGCCCTCTTTAGTAACTTGGGTTGCCACAGGTTTAGTAAAAGAAAGTGCAGGCTCGAGGACGCGATGTCCTAGGACGCCAAGCAGGATGCGCACGGAAGACGAAAACTCGTCCATCGCGTCTTTATCAGCTCTTGGCAGGCCAGACTCTTGCGGAGTGGATGAATTTTTTACAAGATATCTTCCCGCACCTATTGCGCTTGATACCAAGCGGGACTCTAAGTATTTGATGTGCGATTTTGTGAGGTTCTCATCTTTGCTAGTGAACGCCACGCACTCAGACCAAAAATCCTTGCTCGACAGATGTTGCGCTACCCGTTCTACAACCACTTCAGCCTCGCCTATATAAACAGCTTCCTGCCCAGACTCCTCGTCGGTGCCTATTAAGAAGTAGACGCCTTGGCGTCGAACTTCCGGCCAGTTCTTCAGGTCCGCCACCTTACTTCTGGGAAAGGCCAATGCCTGCCCCGTCCAGTTAACGATTTCGGCATGCCGAATGCCGCCAACTTCTGCGTCTGCAAGGTAAATGCGAATGCTCTTTCCCATATTTTCTTTCTTGATCGAACTAATAAATCGTGGGGCTTAAATACATCTAGGTATGAAAACAACGCCTAAAACTTGGATTATTCATCTTGAACACAACCTAACCGTGCTCATCCAGCCACCGCTATCGTCCGTAACCCATTGCCCCATCTCGGTCTTCCCTTGTTTATTTCTGTGCATGACCATCACTTTGTAGCAGATCCTTCTGACAATCCTGCGCCATCCCGCTCGGCAAATCTGACCCAAGCCACATTCGAGAACGACCGAGGAATGCCCACCCACCCCTTGGCCTCTGCCACGTGACGGGTCTTGACCGGTGGATGAGCGCCACTAAACGCTTCATACTTGCCACCCACTATAGCCTCAAGGACCCCAGCCATGCCCCCCAACCACGACCTGGATCTGGTACTCGAACGCGTGGTGGACGTGCCGCCAGAACTGTTGTTCAAGGCCTGGACCACCCCCCAGCATTTGATGCCCTGGTTCTGCCCCAAGCCTTACGCCACCGTCGCGTGCGAGATTGATCTCAGGCCGGGCGGCCAGTTCTTTGCGCAAATGGTGGACCCAGACGGCAACAAGCTGCCGACCGAGCCGGGTTGTTACCTGGAGGTGGTGCCCAACCGCAAGCTGGTCTGGACCTCAGCATTGGGCCCGGGGTATCGCCCGCACGACGCCGCAGCGGCGCCGTGGTTCTTCACCGCCGTGCTCACGTTTGAGCCACATGGCGATGGCGGCTGCAAATACACGGCCAGGGCCATGCACAGCACCAAGGCGCATGCGCAGTCACATGAGCAAATGGGATTCAGCCATGGCTGGGGCATCGTGCTGGACCAACTGGTGGCCTACGTCAAATCCACCCCGCTGGATTGAGCCGCCCCGGCGCCTGCTTCAAGCCTGCAAAAACAACTTGGCGACGTGTGACGACACGACCAGAAGCGCCACGACGTTCAATACCACCGTGGCCCAGAAGACAGACCTGAACTGGGCTTTCGTCGACTTGTGTCGCACAAACTGTTGGGCGACCAGCGCACCTGGCCAGCCCCCCAGGAACGCGAGCGCATGCAAGGTGCCCTCGGACGTGCGCCATGTGCCGTTCTTAGCCGCTGCTTTGTCCCTGGCATACACCATGTAGGTCACGATGCTGGCCACGAGATAAAAGCCCATGACCCAGCGCGGCGGATCGCCCCAGACATGAACTGCCAGTAGCAAAAGAAAAAATGCCGGGATGACAAACAGCGTCGCAGTGCCCCACTGTGTGGGCGTGTTGCTGCTGCGTGGGCGCGGCGCCGTTGCCCGGCGAACTGGCGCAAGTTCCACGTTCATTGCGCGCTTCTTGCCTTGCGCCCCGAGCTCGACTTCAAAGCTCACGCGCTGATCAGCCTGTGGGCGACCCCGAAGCCCCTTGAACGCCTTGATGTGGACAAAGATCTCTTGTCCACCTTGGGTGGATTCGATGAAGCCGAAGCCTCGTTCATCGTTCCAGGTTTTGATGATCCCGTCGAACCGCATGATGTTGTGGGGTTGTCTGGCCGCGCGAAGTGCGAATGCCTGGCGCCCATTGTGCTCGATCATGCCTGGCAGCAATGCCCACCACACCAGGGGGACATTGCTGCACCGCTAGACTCGCTCCATGCCAAGTTCCCGAGCCCGCCCATCTGATCCCATCCTTGATGCGCAGGCCCTATGTTTGCCCGAGCTGGGCCTCAAGAAACTCCCCACCCAGAAGCGCTCGCAGGAGACCTACGATCTGCTCCTGAAGGCTGCGGCGCAGGTGCTGGCCGATGTGGGGGTGGATCGCCTGTCCACCAACCTGGTGTGCCAGGAGGCGAGGCTGTCGCCCACGGCGCTGTATCGTTACTTTCCCAACAAGTACGCGCTGCTGCATGAGCTGGGCGTGCGGCTCATGAACGCCCAGAACGTGCTGGTGGAGTCCTGCCTCACGCCTGAGGTCCTGATGGACCCGGTCGACCGTTTGCAGCCCGCCCTGGTCCAACTGTTCCTGGAGACCTACCGCGTCACCTGCGAGACGCCGGCCGGCCACTGGATCATCCGGGCCTTGCGCGCCGTGCCCAGTCTGCAAGAGGTGCGGCTGCAGTCGCACCAGGCCGTCACCACCGAGATGCAGCAGGGCTTGAGCATGCTGCACCCCTCGGTCGACCCGGAGCAAATGCGCGTGACGGTGCGCATGTCGGTCGACATGACCTACGCCTCGTTGGAGATGTTGTTTGACGACCCGACGCTGGATGTGAACCGCGTGGCCCAGACCAACGCCTGGGTGGTGTACGACATGTTCCATCGCCTGGGCACGGTCAAGCGCTGATCAGATGTCGAACTGATCGCCCACGTCCGAGCTGGCGGCCATTTCCACCACCTTGCGGCTCAGGGGCGGCGCAAATGTTTCAATGAAGGCGTACACGTAGCTGCGCAAAAAGGTGCCACGCCTGAAGGCCAGTCGCGTCATGTTGACGGCAAACAGGTGCCCGGCGTCCAGCGCGCGCAGGTTGCGGTCGCGGTCTTCGTCGTAGGCAATGGAGGCCACCACGCCCACGCCCATGCCCAGCTCCACATAGGTCTTGATCACGTCGGCGTCCATGGCGCTCAGCACGATGGAGGGGCTCAGCCCTTCGCGCTCAAAGGCCTCGTCGATGTGGGCGCGGCCGGTGTAGCCCTCGTCGTACGTGATCAGCGGGTAGCGCGACAGGCGTTGCAGCGTCAGCGGCTCGCCATCCAGCAGGGGGTGCTCAGGCGGCACCACCACGGAGTGGGTCCAGCGGTAGCAGGGCAGGGTGACCAGTTGGTCGTACTGGGTCAGGGCCTCGGTGGCGATGCCGATGTCGGCCTCACCACTGAGCAGCATGTCGGCCACCTGGCGGGGCGAGCCCTGGTGCAGGCTCAGTGTGACCTGCGGAAACAGTTGCCGAAAGTCCCGCACCGCCGATGGCAGGGCGTAGCGTGCCTGCGAGTGGGTGGCGGCAATGGACAGCGGCCCCACGCCGTGCGCTGAAAAGTCCCGGGCGGCGTGGCGCAGGTTGTCGGCATCGGCCAGCAGGCGCTCGACGATGGGCAGCACCTGAGTGCCTGGCTCGGTCATGCCGGTCAGGCGTTTGCCCACGCGGATGAACAGCTCGATGCCCAGCTCGTCTTCCAGCTCCCGGATCTGACGGCTCACGCCGGGCTGCGAGGTGTGCAGGGCGTTGGCCACTTCGGTCAGGTTGTAGCCGCGGCGCACGGCTTCGCGGACCGATCGCAGTTGTTGGAAATTCATGGGGCCACTCTCTATATGCGTTGCGTGCATTTTGATGTGGGTTTGTTATTCGATAAACAACTGTTTCCTTCTATCCATATGCGATGAGCAACTTTGTCGCCCTACACGCGGGTGCTGCGTCTGACCGTAGACTGGCAGCCGCTGCATGGTGCAGCGGCTTGCGAGGTTGATGTGTCAGATTCTTTGGTGTCCGGTCCTTTGGTGGTGTTCAGTCCTGCGGGTGTGGTGCCGCAAGCCGTGGCGGCCCGCCGCGCGGTCAAGCGCCTCAAGGCCTTGGGGTTTGACGCGCAGTTGCATGCCTCGGCCCTGGCCCGGCATCAACGGTTTGCCGGCACCGATGCCTTGCGTCTGGCCGCCATCCATGAGGTGGCGAAGGCCGCCCCTGCCGTGGCCCTGGCCACCCGCGGGGGCTATGGCCTGAGCCGTGTGCTGGACCAGATCGACTGGCCCTTGCTGGCCCGCAGCGTGGAGCGCGGCACCGCCTGGGTGGGCTACAGCGATGTCACGGCCTTGCACCTGGGCGCCCTGGCGCACCAGGCCTGCGGCCCGGCCAAGGCGGGCGAGGGCGTGCGCGCCGGTTTCTGGGCCGGCCCCATGGCCTGCGATGACTTTGGCCGCGACGACAGCCCCGAGGGCGGCGACGACGTCACCCAGGAGATCTTTGTCGAGGCCATGACCGGCCTGCTGGAGGCCGTGGGCTTCAGGACCGAGGTCGGCTTTGACGGGCTGGACCTCAAGGGCCGCCTGTGGGGCGGCAACCTGTCGGTGGTGCAGGCCATGCTGGGCACGCCGCATTTCCCCAAGATCAAGAACGGCATCCTGTTCCTGGAGGATGTCAACGAGCACCCCTACCGTGTGGAGCGCACCTTGCTGCAACTGCACCAGGCGGGCATCCTGGCGCAGCAAAAGGCGGTGGTGCTGGGCTCGTTCACGGGGTACAAAAAGTCGCCCCTGGACAAGGGCTACACCCTCAAGACTGCCATTGAGCACCTGCGCAGCGTGACCCCCACGCCCATCCTGACGGGCCTGCCCTTTGGCCATGTGCCCACCAAGGTGTGCCTGCCCATTGGGCGCCAGGTCAATCTGATGGTGGACGGACGCGACGCGTTTTTGCTCTGGTAGGCTAACGACACATTTGAGGAGTGGGTGCATGAGCCGTTGGCTGAGGCAGGTGGTCAGGCTGGGTTTGGGGCTGCTGATGTGGGGGATGCTGGGACAGGCCTGGGCCGCGCACGCCTATGCCCAGTTCGGTGACATCAAGTACCCACCGGGGTTCAAGCACTTTGACTATGTCGACCCCCAGGCGCCCAAGCGGGGCGACTTCTCGCTGGTGGCGCCCCTCATTGCCAGCAGCTTTGACAAGTACAACCCCTTCACGCTCAAGGGCACGTCGCCCCCGGGCCTGAGCCAGTTGGTGTTCGAGACCCTGCTGGTGGGCAACTTTGACGAGCCCGCCACGGGCTATGGCCTGCTGGCTGAGGACGTGGCCGTTTCTGCGGACGGGCGTTCGGTCACCTTCCGGCTCAACCCCAAGGCGCGGTTTCACAACGGCGACCCGGTGCTGGCCAAGGACGTCAAGCACTCCTTTGACATGCTGATCAGCAAGCAGGCCACGCCCCAATACGCGGCCTACTTTGGCAGCGTCTCCAGCGCCGTGGTGCTCGATGAGCGCACCATCCGTTTTGCCCTCAAGCGGGCCGATGCCGAGCTGCCCCTGATCGTGGGCAGCCTGCCGGTGTTCAGCCACAAATGGGGCATAGTCAACGGCAAGGCCAAGCCCTTTGACCAGATCGTGACCGAGCACCCCATTGCCTCGGGCCCGTACCGCATCGGCCGGGTGGATTTCGGGCGCGACATCACCTACCAGCGCGACCCCAACTACTGGGGGCGTGACCTCAATGTGCGGGTGGGGCAGTACAACTTTGACCGCGTGACCTACCGCATGTACACGGACAACGTGGCCGCGTTCGAAGGCTTCAAGGCCGGTGAATTCGATTTCATCGAGTCCTACATCTCCAAGGACTGGGTGCGCCAGTACAAGGGCAAGAAGTTTGATTCTGGCGAGCTGATCAAGCAGCACCTGCCGCACCGCAATGCGGCCAATTTTCAGGGCTTCATCTTCAACACCCGGCTGGACAAGTTCAAGGACCCGCGTGTGCGCCGCGCCATTGGCCTGACGCTGGACTACGAGTGGATGAACCGCCAGTTGTTTTACGGCATCTACACGCGCCTGAGCAGTTACTTCACCAACAGCGACTACGAGGCCAAGGGCCTGCCCGATGCCGATGAGCTGGCCCTGTTGACGCCCCTCCAGAACAAGCTGCGCCCGGAGGTGTTGAGCCAGCCTGTGCCGGTGCCGCCCACGACCTTGGCGCCGCGCTCGCTGCGCGGCAACCTGCGCGAGGCGCGTGACCTGCTCAAGCAGGCGGGCTGGACCTTGCGCGATGGCCAGTTGCGCAACGCCAAGGGCGAGCGCCTGAGCATCGAGTTCCTGGACAACTCGCCCAGCATGGGCCGCGTGGTCACCCAGATGATCCGCAACATGGAGAAGCTGGGCATCGAGGCCAACTACCGCGTGGTCGACTACGCCATCTATGAAAAGCGCATGAAGCGCTATGAGTTCGAGATGGTCAGCCTGGCCTTGCCCGGGCGCCTGGTGCCGGGCTCGGAGCTGCAGCAGTACTACCACTCCTCCCTGGCCAATGTGGAGGGGGCCGACAACCTCAACGGCGTGTCCGACCCGGCGGTGGACGCCCTGATCGACCGAGTGGCCCAGGCCAAGACCCGTGCGCAACTGGTGGTGGCCGTGCGGGCCCTGGACCGGGTGCTGCGCCACAGCTATTACGCGGTGCCGCACTGGTACTCCAACAACTTCCGCGTGGCCTACCGTGGCAAGCGGTTCGGGCAGCCGGTGGCGCCGCCCAGTTTTTACCGGCCTGACACCTGGGCCCTGAGTTGCTGGTGGAGCCTTTGATGTTTGTCTACATCCTCAAACGACTCTTGTTGATGGTGCCGACCCTGCTGGGTGTGCTGCTGGTCACCTTTGCGGTGATCCAGTTTGTGCCCGGCGGCCCGGTTGAGCAGGTCATGTCCCAGTTGTCCAGCCGTGGCACCGGCGGCGAAAAAGCCGGCCCCGCCTCTGATTACCGGGGGCGTCAGGGCGTGGACCCCGCCCAGGTCGAAGAGCTCAAGAAGCTCTACGGCTTTGACAAGCCGGCCCACGAGCGCTTCTGGATCATGCTCAAGTCCTACGCCCAGTTCGACCTGGGCCAGAGCTTTGCGCACCACAAGGACGTGTGGACCCTGGTCAAGGAAAAGCTGCCCGTCTCCATCACCCTGGGGCTGTGGACGTTCTTTTTGAGCTACCTGATCTCGGTGCCGCTGGGCATTGCCAAGGCGGTGCGCGCGGGCTCGCGGTTTGACTTTGTCACCAGCCTGGTCGTGCTGGTGGGGTATGCCATCCCCGGCTTTGTGCTGGGTGTGGCGCTGCTGGTGCTGTTTGGCGGTGGCTCCTTCCTGCAGTGGTTCCCGCTGCGGGGGCTGACCTCGCCCAACTGGGAAGAGCTCAGCCTGATGGGCAAGGTCACCGACTACCTGTGGCACATCGCCATGCCGGTCACGGCCAGCGTGCTGGGCAGCTTTGCCGTGATCACCATGCTGACCAAGAACGCCTTCCTGGACGAGATCCGAAAGCAATACGTGATGACCGCCCGCGCCAAGGGCCTGGACGAGCGCAAGGTGCTCTGGAAGCACGTGTTCCGCAACGCGCTGATCCCGCTGGTGACGGGGTTTCCGTCGGCCTTCATTGGCGCTTTTTTCACGGGCTCGTTGCTGATCGAAACCTTGTTCTCGCTGGACGGGCTGGGTCTGCTCAGCTACGAGTCGGTCATCCGGCGCGACTACCCGGTGGTGCTGGGCACCTTGTTTTTGTTCACCCTGATCGGGCTGTTCACCAAGCTGATCAGCGACCTTTGCTACGTGTGGGTTGACCCTCGGGTCAAGTTTGACTGATGAGTGCCAGCATGTCCGAGCCTTCCGTGACCGTCTCGCTGTCCCCGTCGCAGCGCGCCTGGCAGCGCTTCAAGCAGCACCGCCTGGGCTACTGGAGCCTGATCCTGTTTGTGACCCTGGTGGTGCTGAGCCTGGGCGCCGAGCTGCTGTCCAACGACAAGCCCCTGGTGGCGCGTTACGAGGGCAAGTGGTATTTCCCCATCGTGCAGAACGTCTCGGAGACCGAGTTCGGGGGCGACTTTGACAGCCCGGCCGATTACCTGGACCCCTTCATTGCCGAGCAGTTCGAGCGGCCCGGCAACTTTGCCATCTACCCGATCAACCGCTCGCACCACCGTACCATCAACTACTTTGCCAAGGACCCCAACCCGGCGGCACCTTCGGCCCAGAACTGGCTGGGCACCGACGACCGGGGGCGCGACATCTTTGCGCGCCTGCTGTACGGCTTTCGGGTGTCCGTGTTGTTTGGCCTGGCCCTGATGTTCACCGGGGTGGTGATCGGGGTGCTCAGCGGGGCCCTGCAAGGCTTTTACGGTGGCCGCACCGACCTGTTCATGCAGCGCCTGATCGAGATCTGGAGCTCCATGCCCGAGCTGTACCTGATGATCATTTTCTCGGCCGTGCTCTCGCCCAGCATCTGGTTGCTGCTGGTGTTGCTCAGCCTGTTTGGCTGGATCGGCCTGTCGGACTATGTGCGCGCCGAGTTCCTGCGCAACCGGCAGCTGGACTATGTGCGGGCGGCCCGCGCGCTGGGCCAGTCCAACTGGCAGATCATCCGTCGGCACATCCTGCCCAACAGCCTGACGCCAGTGGTGACCTTCCTGCCGTTCCGCATGAGTGCGGCCATCCTGGCGCTGACCTCGCTGGACTTTCTGGGCCTGGGCGTGCCGCCCGACACCCCCAGCCTGGGCGAGCTGCTGTCGCAGGGCAAGAACAACCTGGATGCCTGGTGGATCTCGCTGTCCACCTTTGTGGTGCTGGTGCTGACCCTGCTGTTGCTGACATTCATGGGCGATGCCTTGCGTGATGCGCTGGACCCCCGCAAGGAGAGCCGTTGATGAGCCCCGACCGCCAGATCTTGCTGGACGTGCAGGACCTGCACATTGCCTTTGGCGACAAGGAGGTGGTGCGCGGCGTGACGCTGCAGATCGCCCGGGGTGAAAAGCTGGCCCTGGTGGGTGAGTCCGGGTCGGGCAAGACCATCACGGCCATGAGCCTGCTCAAGCTGGTGCCCCAGGCCCGCGTGACGGGCCGCGCCGTGCTGACCACGCCTGAGGGATCCCAGGACCTGCTGCAACTGTCCGAGCGGGCCCTGAGGGGCGTGCGCGGCAAGGACGTGGCCGTGATCTTTCAGGAGCCCATGACGGCGCTCAACCCGCTGTTCACCATCGGCGATCAGATCGCCGAGGTGATCGAGCTGCACCAGGCCACCACCAAGGCCCAGGCCTGGGCGCGCGCGGTGGAGTTGCTGCAGATGACCGGCATTCCTGAGCCGCAGCGCCGCGCAGGCAGCTACCCGCATCAGCTGTCGGGCGGGCAGCGCCAGCGCGCCATGATCGCCATGGCCCTGGCGTGTCAGCCGCAGTTGCTGCTGGCCGACGAGCCCACCACTGCGCTGGACGTGACCTTGCGCGGGCAGGTGCTGGACCTGCTGGGCGACCTGCAGCGCAGCCATGGCATGGCCGTGCTCATGATCACGCACGACCTGCACCTGGTGCGCCGCTTTGCTGACCGCGTGGCCGTGATGGAAAACGGCGTGCTGGTCGAGTCCGGCACCGTGGCCGAGGTCTTTGCCAACCCGCAGCACCCCTACACGCGCAAGCTGCTGGACAGCCGCCCCACGCGCGATGCGGCCGAGGCGCCAGCCGCTGCCAACGCACCCGTCGTGCTGGAGGCCCAAGGCCTGCAGGTCGCCTATCCGGTGCCGCAGCCGGGCTTCAAAGGCTGGTTCAAATCCGGGCGTTATGAGGCCGTCAAGGCCGCGCAGTTCTCGCTGCGGCAGGGCCGCACCCTGGGCGTGATCGGCGAGTCCGGATCGGGCAAGTCCACCCTGGCACTGGCCGCTCTGGGCCTGCAGCCCTTTGAGGGCTCGCTCCAGGTGGCTGGCCAGTCCTGGCAATGGCGCCATGCCCTGGACAAGCCCCTGCGCCGTGCGGTGCAGGTGGTGTTTCAGGACCCGTTCTCGTCCCTGTCGCCCCGCATGTCGGTGGAGGAGTTGGTGACCGAAGGCCTGCAGGTGCACCAGCCGGGTCTGGATGCGGCGCAGCGCCAGCGCAAGGCCCTGGACACGCTGGCCGAGGTCGGCCTGACCGAGCAGCAGTTCCCGCGCTTGCTGTCGCGTTACCCGCATGAGTTCTCGGGCGGCCAGCGCCAGCGCCTGGCCTTGGCCCGTGCCCTGGTGGTCGAGCCCCGCCTGCTGGTGCTCGATGAGCCCACCAGCGCGCTGGATGTGACCATCCAGAAGCAGATCCTGAGTTTGTTGCAGCGGTTGCAGCGCGAGCGTGGCCTGAGCTACCTGCTGATCACCCACGATGTGGAGGTGGTGGCCGCCATGGCCCACGAGGTGATCGTCATGAAAAATGGCGAGATCGTGGAAACCGGCAGCGTGGACCAGATCCTGAACGCGCCCCAGCACCCCTATACGCAAGTGCTGGTGGCGGCCAGTCTGGTCGTTCAACCCGCCTGAGGGGCGGGCTGGCGGGACCTCAGATCCCGATCTTGCCCAGCATGTCCATCATCTGGCGCACGCTGCCCACCAGCACGGGGTGGTCGGCGGCCAGCTTGGCCTCCAGGGCCAGGGCTTGTTCTTCCAGATCGGGTTGGTCGTCAGAGGCTGTGCCGTCCGCAGGGCGCAGCAAGGCCTGGTGGATGGCCGCATCCAGCTCGGCCAGTTGCGCCTTGAGGTCCGGGGCCAGCGTGGGGGTGGCTTCGACTTCCTGCTGGACGCGCTGGAGCAAGGCTTTGAGTTCGTTGGTTTGCATGATCAATCTCCTGTCTGGCTCGATTCTGCCCTGAAGACAGGGCATGTGCCTGAGGGTGATCAAGCAAACATCATTCAGCGCGCACCCGGTAACCCATGCGTGGAAAGTGCACGTGGACCGTGCCACAACGGGGCGAGGTGTGGCTCACCGTCAGGCGCCTCTCGCTCAGGGCCACCAAGGTGCCCTTGACCGAAGTGCCATGCCCCAGCGATTCAGGGCTGATGACCACGGCCTGTCCGGCGACCAGGCCGGTGGGGTCGGCGTGAACTGCCGTGGCGGGCAGGGCCTTGGGGGTGTGGCTGGCAGCGAGGTCCAGCGCCTCCAGGGCCGTCATGGGCGTGGCCTGACCACGGCCAAAGGCCTTCATGCGCTTGCGCCAGGCGTTGAGCTGCGGGAAGGGCCTGAAATCAAAGCCGCCATTGCCGGCAAACCACAGCGTCGAGTACAGCGTGAAGTCGCCACCCGAAGGGTGTTCGCCATTGATGAAGTCCCGGCCCGTCAGCGCGGTCTCGATCCAGCCCATCATCTGGCTCAGTTGCTGTGCCGCCAGCGGCGCGCCGGCCTTGAGGGAGTCTCGGTCCATGGGCGCGCCCATCAGTGCGGCCCGGTCGGCCAGCAGGGCGTCGGGCAGCATGTCGGCCAGGCCGCCAAAGGCAAAGCCCACCACACGGCCAAAGAGGTGGGTGTCCACCCAGTTCTCGACCAGGTCACCAAAGCTGCCGGCTTGTGTGCTGGCGCTGGGGGAGGGGGCCAGGTCCTCGATCACCTCGGCAATCAGCCGGGTGTCGCAATAGACATCCGCACCGATCTGCATCACCGGCACCTTGCGGTAACCCGCTGTCAGGGCGGTCAGATCGGGCTTGGGTGCCACCATCGGCACGGTGACCGAACGCCAGTCCAGTTGCTTGTAGCCCAGCAGGCAGCGAGCCTTCTCGGCGTAAGGGGACTCGTTGTAGTGGTGCAGGACGATGTCGGTCATGAGGTCTCCGTGGCAGGTCGACCGGGCTCATGCCTGCTGCCGGCCATCAGCAGCAGGGGATCAACCCCTGATATCCGCGATCAGTTGGGACGACGACGGGCGCCACCGCCACCGGGGCCACCGGGACCACGGGTCTCGATGTGACGGAAGGTGATGCGACCCTTGGTCAGGTCGTACGGGGAGAGTTCCAGCGAGACCTTGTCACCCGCCAGAATGCGGATGTGGTGCTTCTTCATCTTGCCCGAGGTGTAGGCGATCAACTGGTGCCCGTTGTCCAGAGTCACGCGAAAACGCGAGTCCGGCAGCACTTCGTTGACAACACCTTGCATCTCGATCAATTCTTCTTTGGCCATTCACTGGACTCCGGTAGGCAATATCAATGTCCCCGGCCATCCAAGGGTGGCGGCCCGGGTGAGCGAGCAGGCGCTGATGGCCCTGTCTCGATAAGGGGGAACTGCAAAGTTCCGAACCCGCGAGAGTACCACGTTGCGCCTGCCGGTGTCACCCCATGTCGGTCAGGCCGCCCATGACGTGGCTGAAGCCGTTGTCGACGTAGGTGATCTCGGCGGTCACGCCTGCTGCCAGATCCGACAGCATGAAGGCGGCCACATTGCCCACGTCGTCGATCGTGACGTTGCGGCGCATGGGGGCGTTTTCTTCGACCATGCTCAGGATCTTGGAGAAGCCCTTGATGCCCGAGGCGGCCAGGGTCTTGATCGGGCCGGCCGAGATGCCGTTGACCCGGAACCCCTTGGGGCCCAGGCTGGCGGCGGTGTACCGCACGCTGGCTTCCAGCGAGGCCTTGGCCAGGCCCATGGTGTTGTAGGCCGGAACGATGCGCTCGGCGCCGAGGTAGGACAGGGTCAGCAGGGCGGATTTTTCGCGCAGGTAGGGCAGGGAGGCCTTAGCCATGGCCGGAAAGCTGTAGGCCGAGATGTCGTGGGCGATGCGGAAGCCC
>DAORJC010000048.1:0-19071 GCA_035438885.1 Aquabacterium sp.
CGAGGACAAGGACATGCTGGAAGACCTGGTGGCCGCCGCGTTCAATGACGCCGCCCGCCGTGGCGAGATGCTGTCGAACGAGAAGATGTCCAAGCTCACGGCCGGCATGCCCATGCCTCCTGGCATGAAGCTGCCCTTCTGACCATGATGGATCCGGTGGTTCTGGCCATGATCGAGGCCCTTCGGGTCTTGCCAGGCATTGGTCAGAAATCAGCGCAGCGCATGGCATATCACCTGCTGCAGCACGACCGCGCTGGTGCGGTCAAGCTGGCGCAGTCGCTGTTGCAGGCGGTCGACGAGATCGGCCACTGTGAGCGCTGCCACACCTTCAGTCGGGATCGCATCTGCGCGACCTGCCAGGATCCGGTGCGTGACCCGCGCATGCTGTGCGTGGTGGAGACCCCCGCTGACCAGGGGGCCCTGGAGCGCACGGGCAGCTACAAGGGCTTGTACTTTGTGCTGGCCGGCGCCATCAGCCCGCTCGACGGCATCGGCATCCGCGACATTGGCGTGAGCCCGCTGATGAGGCGGGCCGCCGACGGCGTGGTCGAAGAGGTGGTGCTGGCCACTAACTTCACGGCCGATGGCGAGGTCACCGCTCACATCCTGACCGATCAGTTGCGTCAGCGTGGCCTGAAGGTCACGCGACTGGCCCGCGGCGTGCCCGTGGGCAGCGAGTTGGAGTACGTGGACCTGGGCACCATTGCCCATGCCCTGATGGATCGACGCTGACGGATCAGCGAGCGGCCACACGCACCTTCTGACGACTGCTGGCCTGGCTGCGCGACTTGCCTGCTGCCTTGTTGCTGGCCACCTTGCGGTTGTTCATGGACTTGCCGGCGAGTTTGCGGGTCGATTTGCCAGCCATTTTGGTTTTGCCGCTCTGGCTGATGCGGGTGCTCGCGGCCTTGCTGACATCACGACCACCGCGTTTGGCCACGGCCTGACGACTGGACTTGACGGGCACATACACCACGATGGCCTGCGCACGGCGGAACTTGGCGCTGGTACCCACCTTGTTCCACTGGGCCACCTGCGAGGCGCTGACCTTGTAGCGCCGGGCCACGCTGGCCACAGTGTCACGCTTGCCGGCCTTGAGCACCAGGCGGCGCATGGGCGGCAGGTCAGGTGCCAGGGCCATCATGGCGTTGTCGGCCACCGATTCGGAGACGTCCTGCTCACGGGCCTGCGAGCGGGGCACCAGCAAGGTCGATCCACCCATGACCAGCATGCGCTGGGGGATGCGGTTGATCTCGCGCAGGGACGCTTCGCTCATGCCGGTGTGACGGGCAGCGTCTGACGGGCGCATGGTGCGCGGCACGACCCAGGCAGTCCAGGTGGCCAGGGGGCCACGGTGACGCTCCAGGTTGTGCATGAAGCGCGAGGCGTTGTGATACGGCAGCAGCACTTGCGGGGTGCCGGCGGCCAGGATCACGGGCTTGTTCATGGATGGGTTCAGGGCCTGAAAGTCCGACAGGGGAATCTCGGCCAGCCGTGCGGCCACCGCCACGTCCACATCGCGCTGCAGGGGCACGCTGACGAAGTAGGGGTGGTTCTCGATCACCGGCAGGGTCAGGCCCAGGGCCTCGGGGGCCGCCACGATGTTGCGAATGGCGTACAGCTTGGGCACGTAGTTGCGCGTCTCATCGGGCATCCGCAAGCTGAGGTAATCGGTCGGCAGGCCCGCGCTGATGTTGCGCTTGATGGCGCGCTGCACATTGCCTTCGCCCCAGTTGTAGGCGGCCAGGGCCAGGTGCCAGTCGCCGAACATGCGGTGCAGGCGCTGCAGGTAGTCCAGCGCGGCGCGGGTGGAGGCCAGCAGGTCGCGACGGTCGTCGCGGAACAGGTTCTGCTTGAGCTCGTAGTCCTTGCCCGTGGCTGGCATGAACTGCCACATGCCCGAGGCGCGTGCCGAGGACATGGCCTGCGGGTTGAAGGCGCTTTCGATGAAAGGCAGCAGGGCCAGCTCGGAGGGCATCTGGCGGCGCTCGACCTCGTCGACCACGTGATACAGGTAGCGGTTGGCACGCCCGACCATGCGCTGAACATAGTCAGGCCGGCTGGCATACCAGCGCTCGTGGTCGCGCACGAGTTCTGTCTCCAGCGCCGGCAGGGCAAAACCCCGGCGCACACGCCCCCACAGGTCCATGGTGGCGTGGTGATCGTCCAGGTTCAGGGTGGTGTCAGGACGCAGGGGGTCGGTGGGCATGCCGGCGGCGCCAGGGCCTTCGTCCAGCAGGTTGTCAGGGACCAGTTGACGGCTCAGGGGCGTTGACTCGTTCCGGTCACCGGCGTCACGGTCCGCCAGCCTGGCAAGGGGGCTGCGATCAATGATGGTCGCCGGGCTGAGTGCCGGGCTGCCTGTCACGCTGGCCACGGGACGAATCTTGGCCGACACCACGGGCGCGCGACCGTCCTGTCGCTGCATGCTCAGGGTTTGCTTGACGGTGCTGCAGCCGGTCAACCAGGGAAGTGCCATGGCGACGGAGAGGACAAGAAGGACAGGGCGCAAGGGGCGGTGGTGCGAAGGATGGCTCATGCTTTGAATTCGTTTTTCCAAAGTCTCAGGGCGCTGAACACGGACACGGGTGAGGTGTCTGGCGCGCCGTGAGACAAGGCCTGGGCGATCACCGCGGGTTGGTGAAGGCGAAGGAAGGGGTTGATCTGTCGCTCCAGACCCAGGCGTGCCGGCAAGGTGGGCAGGCCCTGGGATCTCAGTTGGGTGCAGCGTGCCCAGGCCTCCCGGATGGGGGCTTGATCGGGCTCAACGGCAGCAGCGAACTGGAGGTTGGACAAGGTGTATTCGTGGGCACAACACACCAGGGTGTCGTCCCCCAGGGTGTTGATGCGCGAGAGTGACTGGACGAACTGCTCGGCCGTGCCACAAAAGATGCGGCCACAGCCAGCAGAAAACAGCGTATCCCCACACCATAGCAGGGTCTGGCCTTGGTGCAAGCCCTGTTGGGGCACCACGGTGTAACTGACGTGCCCAGCGGTGTGGCCGGGGGTGTCCCAGGCGGTGAATGCGTGGTCCAGCAGGTGGATCTGCTGACCGTCATGCACCTTCACATCGACGCCGTCAATGGCGTGCCGGGCCGGGCCGTACACCTGACCTGCACAAAGAGATTTGAGGTCCTGGATGCCGCCAATGTGATCCAGGTGGTGATGGGTCACTAGAATGGCCTCCAACGACAAGTCCAGGTCCTGCAATGCAGTTCTGACCGGCGTCGGGTCTCCGGGATCCACCACGATGGCTTGACGGCCGTTGTGGAGCATCCAGATGTAGTTGTCAGTGAAGGCGGGCAGGGCGACGAGTTTCATGACGAGAGTCGAACCGATTATAGAGTTGCACCCCTGGCTGGCCCCTCCGTCCGGCCAGGCTTTACTTCAATGGGAGCAGGAACAGATGGACCGGCTGGTGGCCGACATCTTTGGCTTTCATGCGCTGCAACTGGGGCTGCCCGAGCTCGATGCCTTGCGCAACAACCGCATGCAGCACCGATGGGTGGCGGTGGACACGGCGTATCAGGGCTGGAGCCCGCCACCGCTGGTGCTGGACGCTTCGCCGCTCGGTGAGCCTTCAAACCTCGGGCTGGCGTTGCGGTGTGATTTTGAGTTGCTGCCCTTTCCGAGCAACAGCCTGGACCTGGTGGTGATGCCCCACGCGCTGGAGCTGGCGCGCGACCCGCACCACACACTGCGTGAGGTCTCTCGGGTGCTGATGCCAGAAGGTCGCGTGGTGATCACGGGCTTCAACCCGGCCAGCCTGTGGGGCGTGTGGCA
Source organism: Aquabacterium sp. (assembly GCA_035438885.1). GTDB lineage: Bacteria > Pseudomonadota > Gammaproteobacteria > Burkholderiales > Burkholderiaceae_C > Aquabacterium. Next base: position 3,784 of record DAORJC010000048.1, read on the forward strand.
ACGCATGGGCCGCTGGGGCGTGGACCGGGCGCTGGTGCTGCCGCAAGGCGAGTTCATCGCTTATTGGCGCCTGCGCGACTGGCTGCGCCTGCTGGACCTGGAGGTCGAGACGGGCAGCTTTGGCATTTACCGGCCCATGGCCCGGGACCAGGCATGGTGGCGGCGCTGTGAATGGATGGAGCGCGCCGGCGAGCGCTGGTGGCCGGTGCTGGGTGCGGTGTACACCGTGGTGGCCGTCAAGCGCTCCAGAGGCATGCACCTGATCGGCAAGATCAAACGCCCCGTGAGGGCGCCCATTGCGGCCCCGGCCGTGGTGGCCAATCGACATCTTCAGTCAACCGGGCAGGAGCCTGGTCGACGCGACAGGAACAACAAGAATGAGTGAAGCAACGACGCCCAAGGTGGTGGTCTACACCGATGGCGCCTGCAAGGGCAACCCGGGCCCCGGTGGCTGGGGTGTGTGGATGGTCAGTGGCCAGCACGAGAAAGAGCTGTGGGGTGGCGAGCGCCTGACCACCAACAATCGCATGGAGCTGACAGCGGTGATTCAGGCCCTGACGGTGCTGAAAAAGCGCTGCCACGTGGTCATCTACACCGACAGCGAGTACGTGCGCAAGGGCATCACCGAATGGATCACGGGCTGGAAGCGCCGGGGCTGGAAAACCGCCGACAACAAGCCCGTCAAGAACGCCGACTTGTGGCAGCAACTGGAGGCGGCCGAGGCCGTTCATCAGGTCGACTGGCGCTGGGTCAAGGGGCACTCGGGTGACCCGGGCAATGAGCGTGCCGACGGGCTGGCCAATCGGGGCGCTGCGGCCCAGTGAGGCCTCAGTGAGCTTGAGCGCTCAGAGCAGCATGGCCATGGTCTGGCGGTCTGCGTAGCGCACCTTGCCGCCAGCATCGACCAGCCTGACCGCATGGGGCACGGTGCCGCATGACTTGAATCCGGCGCGTTCGTACAGGCGGACGGCGGCTTCGTTGGCCGTGCTCACCCGCAGGGTGATCAGCTCCAGGCCCGGGGCCAGGCGAGCTTGTGCCAGGCATTCCTGCAGCAGTCGCAGACCCACGCCCAGGCCGGTGTGGCTGGGGCTGACCATCATGCCGCTGAGTTCGGCACTGTGGCGCAGTTTGGGCAGGAAGTGCCTGTCCAGGCCGATCATGCCCACCATGGCTCCATCGATCCAGGCACCCAGCAGGAAGGTTCCGCCGCGCGGGGCATTGAGGCCCAGGCGGCCCACATAGCTCTCAGGGGGGCGAGATTGTTCGCTCTCCAGGTCGGCATCGAAGGCTTCGGGGTGGAGCCTCAGCCCCTCGTCGCGGAGTGCCTTGAAGGCGCTCAGGTCGGCCGGTGCCAGTCGGGCAATGCGTACACCAACCGCATCAGGGCGTTTCATGCAAGGTCTCCGGGGGTGTTGATGTTGGCAAACTCGCCATCGCGGGCAAAGCATACGCCTGTCCAGCGCTGCTGGGTCATCCAGCGCCTGACCTGAGGGCGCTCCTCGGCCACGGCCTGGGCCAGGCTGTCGACTAGGCTCACGCGGATCAGTGCACTGGTCCAGTGGTGTCGTTCGGTCTGGTCGGCATCCAGGGTCACCGGTACGGCCACGTCGGCATCGGCCTCCAGTGCGGCTTGCAGCAGGCGGGCGACCAGGTCAGCGGGCAGTTGCGGGCTGTCGCATGGCGCCAATTGCAGCCAGGGAGTCTGAGCCTGTCGCAGACCGGTCAGGATGCCCACCAGCGGGCCGAAGTGGGTGGGCAGTTCCGGTTGATCCGGTGTGACCGGCCAGGGCCATGCACAGTACTGGTCCAGGTGGCGGTTGGCGTTGATGCTCAGGGTGGCCACCTGGGGTGACAGGCGCTGTGCCACTTGCCAGGCCATGGCGTGGCCTTGCCAGGGCAGCAGACCCTTGTCCTGCCCCCCCATGCGCCGGCCTTCGCCGCCGCTGAGCACCCAGCCGGTCACCAGGGAGGCATCAGCCACCGATGTAACTCATCTCGATGCGGCGGCCACCGGTCGGGGCCGGCAGTGCCTGGCCGCGTTGGGCGGAGTACTGGTCCGTGCGCGCGCGCCAGAGGGATTGCAGGCGGTTCAGGATCTGCGCATCGGCCTCGTCACCCCGCAGTGCAGCCCTCAGGTCATGCCCTTCGGTGGCAAACAGGCAGGTGTACAGGCGCCCGTCGGTGGACAGCCTCAGGCGATTGCAATCACCACAAAAGGCCTCGGTGACGCTGGAAATGAACCCTACCGTCCCGCCGCCGTCGGCGTAACGCAGGCGACGGGCGGTCTCGCCCGGGGCCTGATTGAGCACGGGCGCCAGCTCGAACGCCTCAGACAGGCGCCGCACGACCTCTTGCGAAGGCACGACCTGATCCATGCGCCAGCCGTTGGTCTGGCCCACGTCCATGTATTCGATGAAACGCAGCTCCACCCCGGTGTGCCGAAAGTGCCGGGCCATGGGCAGGATCTGATCCTCGTTCACGCCCTTTTGGACCACCATGTTGACCTTGATGGGCATCAGGCCCACGGCCAGGGCGGCATCAATGCCTTGCAGGACTTGGGCCACCGGCACGTCCGCATCGCTCATGCGGCGAAACACGGCGTCGTCCAGCGCGTCCAGGCTGATGGTGATGCGCTGCAGGCCGGCGGCCTTGAGCGCGGCGACCTTGGGCGCCAGCAAGGCCGCATTGGTGGTCAGGGTCAGCTCGGGCGGGCTGCCATCGGGGGTGCGAAGGGCGGCCAGCAGGCGCACCAGTTGGTCCAGGTCGCGCCGCATCAAAGGTTCGCCGCCCGTCAGGCGCAGCTTGCGCACGCCCAGGCTGAGGAACAGGCGGCTGGCCCGTTCGATTTCTTCAAAGCTCAGCAGGGTGGCCTGGGGCATGAACCGATGGCCCGGGCCGTAGACCTCGCGGGGCATGCAGTAGCCGCAGCGGAAGTTGCAGCGGTCGGTCACCGAGATGCGCAGGTCACGCAGGGGCCGAGCCAGGGTGTCGAGCAAAGGGCTGCCGTCCAGGGGCGCACCATGAGCATGGGCAGACCAAGCCGGTGGCAGGGGCCTGGCCTCGCGACCCATGGATGGGGCTGCCTGCAGGGGGATGACGCGGGACTCACGCATGATCAGCATTGTCACATTGCTGGAGGCCCTCAGGCACAGCCCCTGCGATCAAGGCCCTGATCAGGGGGCGGGATCGGTCGATGCGGTGTGGTTGCGCGCCGCTTGCGTCAAGGCAGCAGGCAAGCCGGTCTTGGCCAGGGTGGGCAGTCGGCGAGCACCGTCAAAGCGCTGTTGCCAGTAGCCGACGCGCATGTCCTCGATCCGGACCGTGGTGCCGGTGCGAGGCGAGTGGATGAACTTGTTGTCGCCGATGTAGATGCCCACGTGCGAGAAGGTGTTTCGCAAGGTGTTGAAGAACACCAGGTCACCGGGCTTGAGCTCGGTCTGGGCCACAGGGATCATGCCGGGCATGTTGGCTTGCTCGGAAGCGCGGCGGGGCAGCACCAGGCCCAGGCTGCGTTCGAACACGTGGCGGGTGAAGCCGCTGCAATCAAAGCCGGTTTCGCGCGAGTCGCCACCGCGTCGGTAGGGCACGCCCAGGAAGTCCATGGCCGAGATGACCAGGTCCGAGGCAATGTTGACCGCCTTGTCACGCACTTGCTGCGCTGCATCGACCACAGGGCGGGTATTGATCAGGCCTTTTTCGCTCAGGAAACGCGACACCGCGTCTTGCTCGGGCGGCTCGGTGTGATCGCTGTTGAGGAGGGCAGCGGGGTCTGTCGCACCACCGGAAGGGGCCGCTGGTGTTTGAGTCTGCGCCTGAACCGAACCCATGCTCAGCAGCGTCAGCGAGCAGGCCAGAACCCAGGCTTGCCAGAGGCAGGCGCCGGGTTGAGGGCGTGTGGTGCGCTGATTGCGGCAGACGAAAAACAACATGGGTTCCGAGGTTAGGGCACAGCGGTGAGTGCGTCAACCCAAAAATGCAAGGTCAATCAAGACCTTACCATCGTTTCTTGAGGTTTTTCGCACGCTTGTCGTTCTTGAGATCAGGGGTTTACCGGGTGAGCGCATCCAGCGCCTCGCCCAGTTCCAGCCAGCGAACCTCCAGCGATTCAAGCTCGTCAGACACCGCTTTCAGTCGTTTGGACAGCTCGGTGCGTTCTGGCGTGCTGAGCTTGACGTCGCAGAGTTTGGCGTTGATCTGATCGCGCTCGGCGTGCAGGCTGGCCATGCGTTCGTCGACCTTCTTGAGCTCGGCCTTCAGGGGCTTGGCCTGTTCGGGCTGTTTGACACGAACCGGCGGCGGTGCGGGGGCGGCCACGGGGGCGGCCTTGACCTGCTGGGCCGCCTTGTTGGCCGCCGCCTGCTGGCGACTTTGCTCGATCAGCCAGCGTTGGTAGTCGTCCAGGTCGCCGTCGAAGTCGCTGATGCCGCCCTTGGTGACCAGCCAGAATTCGTCGCAGACCTCGCGCAGCAGGGCCCGGTCGTGGCTGACCAGCATGACGGTGCCTTCGAACTCGTTGAGCGCCATGCTCAACGCTTCGCGGGTGGTCAGGTCCAGGTGGTTGGTGGGCTCGTCCATCAGCAGCAGGTTGGGGCGCTGCCAGACCAGCAGGGCCAGCACCAGGCGGGCTTTTTCGCCGCCGCTCATCTGCCCGACGGGCTGGGTGACCATGTCGCCAATGAAGCGGAAGCTGCCCAGGAAGTCGCGCAGTTCCTGCTCGCGGCCCGGAGGCCCCACGTCACGGGCCAGACGCACCATGTGCATCAGTGGGCCGTCGTCCATGCTCAGAACGTCCAGTTCCTGCTGCGCAAAGTAGCCAATGCTCAGTCCCTTGCCTTCCGTGATCTCGCCAGCAATGGGGGGCATCATGTGCGCCAGGGTCTTGACCAGGGTCGATTTGCCCTGACCGTTGGCGCCGAGGATGCCGATGCGTTGACCGGGCATGACCGAGCGGTTGATGTTGCGCACGATGGTGACATCGCCGTCGTCGGTCTTGTAGCCGCACTCCAGGTCCCTGAGGGCCATCATGGGGTTGGGCAGGCTCAGTGGCTCCTTGAACTCGAACTGGAAGTCGCTGGCCGTGAGCACGGGGCCCAGCTTTTCCATGCGCTCCAGGGCTTTGACGCGGCTTTGGGCCTGTTTGGCCTTGGAGGCCTTGGCCTTGAAGCGGGCAATGAACTTGTTCAGGTGGGCGATGCGGTCTTGCTGCTTGGAATACGCCGCAGATTGTTGGCTCAGGCGTTCAGCGCGCATGAACTCAAAGGCGGTGTAGCCACCGGTGTAGCGGGTGAGTTTGGCTTCGTCCAGGTGCAGCGTGACCTTGGTGATGGCGTCCAGGAACTCGCGGTCATGGCTGATCACCAGCATGGTGCCTTCGTAGCGCTGCAGCCAGGCTTCCAGCCAGACCAGGGCGTCCAGGTCCAAGTGGTTGGTGGGTTCGTCCAGCAGCAGCAGTTGCGAGGGGCACATCAGGGCGCGTGCCAGTTGCAGGCGCATGCGCCAGCCCCCGGAGAAGCTGTTGACCGGTGCATTGATCTGGTCCAGCTTGAAGCCCAGGCCCATCAGCAAGGATTGGGCGCGTGCGGGGGCGTCAAAGTCACCGGCATCGGCCAGGGCGGCGTAGGCCTCGCCCATGGCGTTGCCGTCGTCTGCCGCTTCGGCATCGCGCAGGGACTGGCGTGCCAGCATCAGTCGGGTGTCGCCCTGCAGCACAAAGTCGGTGGCCGAGTCATCGGTCTCGGGCATGTCCTGGGCCACTTCGGCCCAGCCGCCGGGTGCCATCCAGCTGGGCGGGATCTCGATGTCGCCGCCATCGAGCTGCAGGCGCCCGGCAATCAGCGAGAACAGCGAGGACTTGCCCGCGCCATTGCGGCCGATCAGGCCGATCTTTTCGCCGGGGTGAAGGGTGGCGCTGGCGCCTTGCAGCACGACTTTGCTGCCACGCATCAGCGTGATGTTCTTGAGGGTGATCATGCGGGCAGTTCCAGAGCTTCGCGGGTGAGCAGCAGCAGTTGGTCTGCGCCAGAGGAGGTGTCGAGCCACACGACCGGGAGGTCGGGGAAGGCGGCTTCAAAGTGTTCACGCTCGTTGCCGATCTCCAGGATCAGCACGGCGTGTTCGGTCATGTAGTGGCCCGGGTCGCGACGCAGGTCGGCGATCAACTGGCGGCAAAAATCCATGCCGTCAGCGCCGGAGGCCAGGGCCATTTCAGGCTCAGCCCGGTATTCCTGCGGCAGGGCCGACATGGATTGGGCGTTGACGTAGGGCGGGTTGCACAGGATCAGGTCGTACGGGCCCTTCACGCCTTGCAGCCCGTCGCTGGTCAGCAAGGTGATGCGGTCGGCCATGTGGTGCTTGTCGACATTGATGCGGGCCACGGCCAGGGTGTCGGTGCTGAGGTCGGCGCCATCGACGCTCACGTCCGGCCAGGCCATGGCCGCCAGAACGGCCAGGCTGCCGTTGCCGGTGCACAGGTCCAGCACACGGGTGGTGTGGTCGCCCAGCCAGTGGTCGATGCTGCCGTCGGCCAGGACCTCGGCGATGAAGGAGCGGGGCACGATGGCGCGCTCGTCCACGTAGAAGGGCACGCCCTGCAGCCAGGCTTCGTGGGTGAGGTAGGCGGCAGGCTGGCGCGTGGTGATGCGTTGCTCGATCAGCTCTTTGGCCTTGGCCTGTTGATCGGGGCTCACGGGCTGGGTCTGCACGGCATCCAGGTCGTCCACAGGCAGGCCCAGGGACCACAGGACCAGCCAGGCGGCCTCGTCAAAGGCGGTGGCGGTGCCATGCCCAAAAGCAACACCCGCCTCGGTGAGGCGGGCGCTGGTCGATTCAATCAATTCAAGGACGGTCTGGGTCACGTCAGGAGTCTCTCAAGCGTTCGCTTGTAAATGTCTTTGAGCGGGTCGATGGCGTCCACGGCCACGTGCTCGTCGATCTTGTGGATGCTGGCGTTGATGGGGCCGAACTCGACCACCTGCGGGCAGATCTGGGCAATGAAGCGGCCATCGGAGGTGCCGCCGGTGGTGGACAGTTCGGTCTTGATGCCGGTGGTTTGCTCGATGGCGCCGCTGATGGCCTCGATCAGGCTGCCAGGGCGGGTCAGGAATGGACGGCCGCCCAGGGTCCAGTCGATCTGGAATTCCAGGCCATGGCGCCGCAGGACGTCTTCCAGGCGGCTTTGCAGCGAGTCAGGCGTCGATTCGGTCGAGAAACGGAAGTTGAAGTCGATGACGACCTCACCGGGGATCACGTTGTTGGCACCTGTGCCCGCATGGATGTTGGACATCTGCCAACTGGTGGGTGGGAAGTGGTCATTGCCACGGTCCCAGTCGATGGTGGTCAGATCGGCCAGGGCGGGTGCGACCTGATGGATGGGGTTGCGGGCGAGGTGCGGGTAGGCGATGTGGCCCTGGATGCCCTTGACGCGCAGCTTGCCCGAGAGCGAGCCACGGCGGCCGTTCTTGATCATGTCGCCCAGGGTTTGGACCGAGGTGGGCTCGCCCACGATGCAGGCGTCCAGGCGCTCGCCCTGGGCCTGCAGCCATTCGCAGACCTTGACGGTGCCATCGACCGAGGGGCCTTCTTCGTCGGCCGTGATCAGAAAGGCGATGCTGCCCTGGTGATCGGGGTGCGCCGCCACGAACTCTTCGCTGGCCACCACCATGGCCGCCAACGATGTTTTCATGTCGGCAGCGCCGCGGCCATAGAGCTGACCATCGCGGTAGCTGGGCGTGAAGGGTGGCGTGGTCCACTGATCCAGCGGGCCGGTGGGCACCACGTCGGTGTGGCCGGCAAAGGCCAGGGTGGGGGCGCCCTTGGCATGGCCGCGGCCGCGTTTGATGGCCCACAGGTTGACCACGGGGGCCTCCGCGGGGCCGTAGGTCAGTGTGGTGCATTCAAAGCCGATGGCGCTTAGGCGCTGGGCCATCAGGCCCTGGCAGCCTGCGTCTTCGGGGGTGACGGAGGGACGGGCGATCAGCGCCTCGGTCAGGCGCAGGGTTTCGGACATGGTCAGGCGCTCGGGAGGGGTCAGTAGCGGGTGCTGCCAAAGCGGCGGTCTTCGGCCTGGACGTCCAGGGTGATCTCGGTGAAGGAGGGGCCGTCATCGACCTCCTCCGGCTTGTTGACCAACTTGGACTGATTGCCCTGATCGTTCTGCAGGCGCCACATCAGGTTGGTGGGCGAGTCTGAATGGGTCATGCCCTCTTCGCGGCTGACCACGCCTTCGTTGATCAGGCGCGCAATGTCGACTTCGAAGGTCTGGGAGCCTTCGGCCATGGATTTTTCCATGGCTTCCTTGATGCTGGAAAAATCGCCGCGCTCGATCATTTCGGCGATCAGCTTGGTGTTGAGCAGCACTTCAACGGCCGGGATGCGACCGCCGGTGGTGCTGCGCAGCAGGCGCTGCGAGACGATGGCCTTGAGGCCCGAGGCGAGGTCGCCCAGCAAGGCGGGACGGGCTTCCGGGGTGTAGAACGACAGGATCCGGCCCAGGGCGTGGTAGCTGTTGTTGGCGTGCAGGGTGGCCAGCACCAGGTGGCCTGACAGCGCATACGAGATGGCCGCGGTCATGGTTTCACGGTCACGGATTTCGCCGATCAGGATGCAGTCCGGCGCCTGCCGCAGGGCGTTGCGCAGGCCGACTTGCAGCGAGGCGGTGTCGCGGCCAATTTCGCGCTGGTTGACGATGGATTTCTTGTTGGAGAACAGAAACTCCATCGGGTCTTCGATGGTCAGGATGTGACCGGTCATCCGCTGGTTGCGGTGATCGAGCATGGCCGACAGCGTGGTGCTCTTGCCGGTGCCGGTGGCACCGACCAGCAGGATCAGACCTCGTTTTTCGAGGATCAGTTGCGACAGCACTTCCGGCACGTTGAGCGTGTCCAGCGTCGGAATGTCCGAAGGGATGTAGCGGAACACCGCAGCAATCGAACCCCGTTGCTTGAACGCACTCAGACGGAAAATGCCGACGCCACGGATGGTCAGGCCCACATTGAGCTCACCGGTGTCGTCCAGCTCTTCCATCTGATTGGGCGAGAGCATCTCGGCCAGCAACTGGCGCGGCTGTGAGGGGCTGAGGATCTGATCGGTGAGCTGCAGGATCTGCCCGTGGATCTTGATGAGGATGGGCGTGTTGGCCGACAGGAACACGTCGGATGCCTTCTTCTCGGCCATGATGCGCAGCACGCGCTCCAGATTGCCTTCACTCATCGAGATCTCCCGGTTGAATTGGAAGCCCTGGCGGCGCCAGGGCGGGGTGTCAGGAACGCAGCAGGTCGTTGATGCTGGTCTTGGAGCGGGTCTGGGCGTCCACGCGCTTGACGATCACGGCGCAGTACAGGGAGTACTTGCCGTCAGCGCTGGGCAGGTTGCCGCTGACCACGACCGAGCCGGCAGGGATGCGACCGTAAGTGACCTCGCCCGTGGCGCGGTCGTAGATCTTGGTGCTCTGGCCAATGTACACGCCCATGGAGATCACCGAGTTTTCTTCGACGATCACGCCTTCGACCACTTCGGAGCGCGCGCCAATGAAGCAGTTGTCTTCGATGATGGTGGGGTTGGCCTGCAGGGGCTCGAGCACGCCACCGATGCCGACGCCGCCGGAGAGGTGCACGTTCTTGCCGATCTGGGCGCACGAACCCACGGTGGCCCAGGTGTCGACCATGGTGCCTTCATCGACATAGGCGCCGATGTTCACATAAGAGGGCATCAGGATCACGTTCTTGGCCTGGAAGCTGCCACGGCGTGCCACGGCAGGGGGCACCACGCGCACGCCAGTGGCGGCCAGTTGCTCGGCGCTCATGCCGGCATACTTGGTGGGCACCTTGTCGTAGAACTGCAGGGCGCCGTCACCCATGGGCACGTTGTCGTTCAGGCGGAAGCTCAGCAGCACGGCCTTCTTGACCCACTGGTGGGTGACCCATTGACCGTCGATCTTCTCGGCCACACGGACCTTGCCGGTGTCGAGCTGGTCGATGATGTGGTTGACGGCGTCACGCACGTCGGCCGGGGCGCTGGCCACGGACAGGTTGGTGCGGTTGTCCCAGGCGGCGTCGATGATGGATTGCAGTTGGCTCATGGTGTCTCTTGAGGTGATGTGATCGAGGCTGACGGGAGGGTCAGCTCAGGGATTGAATGAAGGCCTGGATGCGCTCGGCCGCTTCGACGCATTCGTCAACGCCGGCCACCAGGGCCAGCCGCACGCGGCCCGCGCCAGGGTTGATGCCCCAGGCCTCGCGGGCCAGGTAACTGCCAGGCAGAACGGCGACATTGTATTGAGCCAGGAGCTCGCGTGCGAACCACTCGTCCAGACTCAGGCCTGCCGCCTGGGCCCGATCGGCCAGGAAGGCAGGCACTTCGGCCCAGAGATAGAAGCCCGCATCGGGCAGCGCAACGTTCATCACCGTCTTCAATATCGGCGTCACGCGCTCGAACTTGTGCCGATACAGGCGGCGGTTTTCAATGACATGGGCCTCGTCGTCCCAGGCGGCCACGCTGGCGCGCTGGATGGCCGGGCCCATGGCGCTGCCGTGGTAGGTGCGGTACAGCAGGAAAGCCTTGATCAGGTCTGCATCACCGGCGACAAAGCCCGAGCGCATGCCCGGCACGTTGGAGCGTTTGGACAGGCTGGTCAGGGCGATCAGGTTCTTGAAGTGGCTGCGACCGAGCTTGGCGGCAGCTTCCAGGCCACCCAGGGGGGCGGCATCGGGGCCTTCGCGGAAATAGATTTCCGAGTAGCACTCGTCCGAGGCGATCACGAAGCCGTGCCGGTCGCTCAGGGCGAACAAGCGCTCCCACTCGTCCAGCGGCATCACGGCGCCGGTGGGGTTGCCGGGAGAGCACACAAACAGCAGTTGCGTGGTGGCCCAGACCTCATCAGGGATGGCCGACCAGTTGGCCGCAAAGTTGCGGGCAGGGTCCGAGTTGGCGTAGACGATGCGGGCGCCCGACAACAGGGCCGCGCCTTCGTAGATCTGATAGAACGGGTTGGGGCTGACCACGGTGGGGCCGCCCTGGTCTCGGTGCTGCTTGGGGTCGATCACGACCTGGGCCAGGGCAAAGAGCGCCTCGCGCGAGCCATTGACCGGCAGGATCTGGGTGGCCGGATCCAGTGACAGGCCGTAGCGGCGCTGAATCCAGCGGGCGCAGCTCTCGCGCAGGGCAGGCTCGCCCGCCGTGGCGGGATAGCTGGCCAGGCCATCGAGCGATTGGCGCAGCGCTTCCTTGATGAATTCAGGGGTGGGGTGCTTGGGCTCTCCGATGCCCAGGCTGATGGCGCGGTGGGCGGGAGACGGCACGACGCCCTTGGTCAGCGCTTTCAGGCGCTCGAAGGGGTAGGGTTGCAGGGTGGACAGCAGCGGGTTCATGGGGTTGGATTATCCCCGCCTTGGCGCTGGCCTGGCAGGTACCGAAGGTCTGAATAGGTCAGCAGCCACTGAGGCTTGAACGCCACAAAGACGGCCACGAGCATGCCCGTGCTGATGGCCTCGCCCCAACCCAGCAGCCAGTGCCCCACCATCCATTCCGTGACGTCCAGCCCTTCGGGCAGGCGACCGACCAGCAGGCCCAGCGCGCCGGTGAGGGTGATGGACAACGCTGTGGTGATGAAGCCCCGTCCCAGGATGTAGATGAACAGGTGTCGGGGCAGCCAGCGCCGCATCATCAACCCGATGGCCAGGCCCAGGGTAGCGGGCATGACGCCCATCCAGAGTGCCTGGGTGATCAGCGCCTCCGAGCGATCCATCAGCAAAGCTCCGGCGGCAGACCAGTCTGGCAAGGCCGGCAAGGGGGCGATGGCGGCGACCCGACCCAATTGCTGGGGGCCGTAAATGTCCAGCAGGGCCGCCGCCAGGCCGATGGGCACGACCATGACCATGGCCATGGGCCAGCCAAACATCAGGACCAGCAGGCAGGTGCCTGACAGGTGCAGGGCCATGCCTGAGGGCAACAGCTTTTGCGTCCACCAGGCCCAGGGCAGGATGACCAGGGCCCCGATCCAGGGGCTTTGCAGCGGTCGGTGGCGCAGGACCTGCCAGGGTTTGAACCACAGGGCCACCAGCAGGGCCACGGCCAGCAGCGCCGCTTCAAGGCTCGGGTGGCTGGCCAGGACTGGGGCGTGGCTCAGGCCCATCAGCCCAACATGCCGGTTTCTTGCGAGAGGTTGGGCAGGTCGACCTTGGGGGCGGGCTTCCAGCCGCGCTTGCGGTGCTCGGCCACCACATTGGTGTAGATGCCGCCGCGCACGTACCACTTGGCCGTGATGCGGATGTAGCGGGGGTTGATGGCCTTGACCATGTCCGACAGGATGTCGTTGGTGACCTTCTCGTGGAACGCGCCTTCGTTGCGGTAGCTCCACATGTACATCTTCAGACTCTTGAGTTCGATGCACAGCTTGTCGGCGATGCAGTCGATCGTGAAGTGCGCAAAGTCAGGCTGGCCGGTCAGGGGGCAAAAGCAGGTGAACTCGGGCACCTGGAACTGGATGACGTAGTCACGCTCTGGTGCCGGGTTGGGGAAGACGTCGAGCTTCTTGGCTGGCGCCGAGGGGGCGGTGGCGGGCTTGACGCGGGTGCCGACCTTGACGTCGGCGGGGGCTTTCTTGGCCATGGTGACTGCTTGTAAGGGTGAGGGCCAAAGCCCAAAACCGCGATGCTATCATCCCTGCGATTCCCCGTCTTGCGTCATGGCGGGATTTTTCAATGAAATCAAAGACTTAACCAGGCCTATCCCGCCGTCTTCGCATGCGCCTGAACTCGATCAAGCTCTCTGGCTTCAAGTCGTTTGCCGAGCCCACGCATTTCCAGCTCCCTGGTCAGCTGGTGGGGGTGGTCGGCCCCAACGGGTGTGGCAAGTCCAACATCATGGACGCCGTGCGCTGGGTGCTGGGCGAATCGAAAGCCTCCGAGCTGCGGGGCGAGTCCATGCAGGACGTGATCTTCAATGGCTCGGGCCATCGCAAGCCGGCCAGCCGGGCCAGCGTGGAGCTGGTGTTCAGCAATGAAGACGCCCGTGCGGGCGGGCAATGGAACCAGTTCGCAGAGATCGCCGTCAAGCGGGTGCTGACCCGGGACGGCAACTCCAGCTATTTCATCAACAACCAGCCGGTGCGCCGCCGCGATGTGCAGGACGTGTTTCTGGGCACGGGGCTGGGCCCGCGAGCCTACGCCATCATCGGCCAAGGCACCATCAGCCGCATCATCGAGTCCAAGCCCGAAGAGCTGCGCCTGTTCCTGGAAGAAGCCGCGGGTGTCTCCAAGTACAAGGAGCGCCGCCGCGAGACCGAGAACCGCCTGAAGGACACGCGCGAGAACCTCACCCGCGTGGAAGACATCCTGCGCGAGCTGAACAACAACCTCGACAAGCTGGAAAAGCAGGCCGAGGTGGCCACGCGGTACCACGGTCTGCAAGAGCAAGGCACGCTCAAGCTGCACCAGTTGTGGTTCCTCAAACACCGGGACGCCGCGACCGAAGAGACGCGCATCAAACTGGCCGCCCTGGAGGCGACCAACGCGCTGGAGGCCCGCATGGCCGAGCTGCGCGAGGTCGAGGCCGAGCTGGAGCATGTGCGTCAGGCGCACTACGCCGCCAGCGACGAGCTGCACACGGCCCAGGGCTCGCTGGCCGAGGCCAATCTGGAAGTCAGCCGCCTGGAAGAGCGCATCCGCTATGTGGTCGAAGGCCGCCAGCGCACCGAGCAACGCCTGGCCGAGCTCAAGGGCCAGAGCGAGCAGTGGGCCGAGCGCCGCACCCAGGCCGAGTTCGAACTGGAAGAGCTGGCCGAGAAAATGATGGCTGCCGAGGAGCAGTCCGAGGTGTTGGCCGCGCAGGCCGAAGAGTTGGCCGGGCAGTTGCCGGCGCTGGAAGACGCCGTCCGGCTGTCGGCCCAGAAGGCCAATGACCAACGGGGTGTGGCCGGTCAGGTCCAGCAACAGATCCAGTTGCTGGCGGCCGAGTCGCGCAACATCGAGGACCAGTCTCGCCAGCTCAACCTGCGCCGTGAGCGCCTTCACACCGAAAAGCAATCGCTGGCCGCGCCCGATGAGCAACGGCTGACCGAGTTGCGCCACCAGATGGCTGGCTTTGAAGAAGACCTGGCCATCCATGAGGCCCAACTGGGCGACCTGACCGAGCAGGTGCCTGCACTGGACGACGCACGCAAGGCGCGCCAGCAGGACAGCAACGCCCAGACCGGTCGCCATGGCGAACTGGGCGCCCGCCTGGAGGCCTTGCGCGCCTTGCAGGAAAAGGTCCAGACCGAGGGCAAGCTCAAGCCCTGGCTGGCCAAGCACGGGCTGGACACCCTGCAAGGCTTGTGGAGCAAGGTGCACATCGAGACCGGCTGGGAAAACGCCCTGGAGTCCGCCTTGCGCGAGCGGCTGTCGGCGCTTGAAGTCGGTCGGGTCGACATCGTGCGGGCGTTCGAGCAGGATGCCCCGCCCGCCAAGCTGGCCTTTTACAGCCTGCCCAGCAGCGGGCACGAGAACACCCACCACACGCTGCCCCGCCTGTCGGACCTGTTGCGCCTGAACGATGCGGGCCTCAAGGCCTTGCTCCATGACTGGCTGGAAGGCGTCTACACCGCCCAGAACCTGGACGAGGCCCTGGCCAGTCGCAGCAAGCTCTCGCATGGCGAGGTCATCATGACCCGGGCAGGGCATGCGGTCAGTCAGTTTGCCGTGAGCTTTTATGCGCCCGACTCCGAGCAGGCTGGCATGCTGGCACGCGCCCAGGAGATTGAGAACCTGGACAAGGAAGTGCGCGCCCAGTCCTTGATCGCCGAAGACGCTCGCGCAGCCCTGATCCGCGCCGAGGCCGCCTACACCGATGCCTCGCAACGCCTGGCCCAGGTGCGCCGCGACACCAGCGAGAAGCAGCAACGCACGCACCAGTTGCAGGTCGAGGTCTTGCGCCTGACCCAGCAGGCCGAGCAGACCGGCAGCCGCCGGGGCCAGATCGAATCCGAAGTGGCCGAGATTGACGCGCAACTGGACGAGCTGCAAGAGCGCCGCGCCACGGGCGAGGCCCGCTTTGAAGAGCTGGACATCACCTTGGGCGAGGCGCAGGAAAAGCATGCCCTGATGGAAGAGGCCGTGATGGAGGCCGAGCGCCGCCTGAGCCAGGCACGGGAGCAATCCCGCACGCTGGAGCGGCAGGCCCAGGAGGCACAGTTCAGTGCCCGCTCGCTGGCTGCCCGCCGTGGCGAGTTGCAACGCAGCATCGAAACTGCTGCACAGCAGATCCAGGCCAACGAAGCGTCTGCCGTGCAGTTGCGCGAAGAGTTGGCCCGCCTGA
>DAORJC010000049.1:0-18617 GCA_035438885.1 Aquabacterium sp.
CGCGGCGTGGACATCGACATCGAAGAATCCGTGCGGGCCGCCGCAGCGCCTTCGGACGCAGCCTGGCAAGCCCGCTGGGAGGCCGCCGTTCAGGCCTTGGGCTTGCCGGTCCACCACCTGACCAGCGGCGCCGGCCACGACGCCATGAAACTGCACGAACGCATGCCTCAGGCCATGCTCTTTGTCCGTGGCGGCAATGCCGGCATCAGCCACAACCCGCTGGAGACCATCACCAACGACGACGCCCAACTGTGTGTCGAGGCCTTCATGCACCTGCTGGAACATCCATGAGCACCCCCACACCGATCACACCGGCGCCCCTGGCGCCTGCCTACACCTGGTTGGACCAATGGATCGACCAGCACTTTGACGAAGAGGTGCGCTTCCTCCAGGCGCTGGTGCAAGTGCCCACCGACACCCCCCCCGGCAACAACGCGCCGCACGCCGAGCGCACGGCACAACTGCTGCAAGGCTTTGGCTGGACCGCCGAGCAACACCCGGTGCCCGCCGCCGAGGTCCACGCCTATGGCCTGCAAAGCCTGACCAACCTGATCGTGCGGCGACGCTTTTCAAGCGATGGCCTCACCGTGGCGCTCAATGCGCACGGCGATGTGGTGCCCCCTGGCGAGGGCTGGACCCACGCCCCCTACGGTGGCGAGGTGGTCGATGGCAAGCTGTATGGCCGCGCCGCCGCCGTCAGCAAAAGTGACTTTGCCACCTACAGCTTTGCCTTGCGAGCGCTGGAAGCCCTGCGTGAGCAACCCGCCGCCCCCAGCATCCGGGGCGGGGTCGAGTTGCATTTCACTTACGACGAGGAGTTTGGCGGCGAACTGGGCCCCGGCTGGTTGCTCCGCCAGGGGCTGACCCAGCCTGACCTGTTGATCGCCGCAGGCTTCAGCCACGAGGTGGTCACCGCCCACAATGGCTGCCTGCAGATGGAAGTGACCGTGCACGGATTGATGGCGCATGCCGCCATCCCCAAGACCGGCATCGATGCCCTGCAGGGTGCGGTCGGCATCCTCAACGCGCTGTATGCCCAGAACACGATTTACCAGAGCATCCACTCCCAGGTCGATGGCATCGACCACCCCTACCTGAACGTCGGGCGCATCGAAGGCGGCACCAACACCAATGTGGTGCCCGGCAAGGTGGTCTTCAAGTTCGATCGCCGCATGATCCCCGAAGAAAACGCCGCCGAGGTGGAGGCCACCCTGCGCCAGGTGATCAACGACGCCGCCCAGGCCAGCCCTGGCATCCGGGTCGAGGTCAAACGTTTGCTGCTGGCCCACTCACTGCGCCCCCTGCCAGGCCGCGCGCCCCTGGTGCAGGCCTTGCAACAACATGGTCAGGCGGTGTTGGGGCACCCCTTGCCTGAAAAAGGCACCCCGCTGTACACCGACGTGCGCCTCTACTGCGCCCAGGGCATCCCGGCCGTGATCTATGGCGCCGGTCCACGCACCGTGCTGGAGTCCAATGCCAAACGTGCCGACGAACACCTGGTGCTCGACGACCTGCGAAAAGCCACCAAAGTGGTCGCCCGCACCCTGCTGGATGTGCTGATCTGACCTGCTTTACAAATAAACACACAGGTTCAGGCCCTTTGATTTTCACGATGTGAACAAGCCTCAAGCCCTACGGACTCCTCGTCGATAGCCCCCTGAGCTGGTCAATTTTGCTCGGGGGTCACATGGTGTGACCTTCGATACCGCCAGCACCGGGAGTTCTGGCATGGCCACTTCGATTACGAGCCTCACCACCGCGCAGATTGCGTCGCTGTCGACCCGCACCATCTCCCTGTTGGACACGGAAGACTGGGCCGCCTTCAGCACAGCTCAAATCATGGCCCTGACCACGGCCCAGATGGTCGCGATCACGCCGCTGGGCCTGGCCGCCATCGGCACCGAGCAGATTGCCGCCCTGGAAACCGCCGACCTGCGGGTGCTCAGTGCCACCTCGATCAAGGCCCTGACCACCAGCCAGATCGGCGCCCTGACCACTGAACAGATCGGTGCGCTCAGCCCCACGCAAGTCGCCGCCCTGAGCACCAGTCAGGTTGTCGCACTGAACACGGATCACATCACGGCGCTGAACACCCAGCAGATCACCTCACTGACATCCGTGCAGGTGAGCGCCCTGACGACCGCCCAGGTCGCCGCCATCGAAACCCAGGACTTCGCTGCGCTGACCACGGCCCAGATCAAGGCCATCAGCACGGCCGGCATCGCCGCCCTGACCACCGACCAGATCGAGGCCCTGACCACGGCCCAGACCTTCAACCTGACCACCAACCAGGTGGCGGCCATGGAGACCCAGGATCTGGCGGCCCTGGAGACGCAGAACCTGGCTGCGATGGGCAACGCCCAGATTCGTGCCCTGACCACCGACCAGGTCGCCGCCCTCACCACCGATCAATCGGCCAACCTGGGTACCGCGCAGCTCAATGCGCTGAGCACCACGCAGGTTCAGGCCATTCAGACCCAGGCACTGGCGGCCCTGACCACGGCCCAGGTCGTGGCCCTGACCACTGGCCAGGTCGCCGCCCTGTCCACCACCCAGGTTGAAGCCCTGGAAACCGCCGACGTGGCCGCCTTGAGCGTGGCCCAGGTACGCGCCCTGACGACCAGCCAGGTGGTTGCCCTGACCACCGGCCAGATCGCGGCCGTCACCACCCTGCAGGCCGCGGCCCTGACCAGCAACCAATCGGCCGTTCTGACCACCGAGCAAGCCGCCGCCATCGAGACCCAGGACCTGGCGGCCATGGTCACAGCCAGCGTCAAGACGCTGAGCACAGATGCCGTCCGTTCCCTGGACTCCAGCCAGATCGCTGCACTGACCACCGCCCAGGTCGCCAACCTGGTCACGGCTCAGGTCGCTGCGCTGACCACCGACCAGCTCGCCGCCGTCGAAAGCGTCGACATGGCCGCGCTGTCCACCGCCTCACTGCGGGCGCTGAACACCGAAGCCATCGCCAGCCTGTCGACCGGCCAGACCTCTGCGCTCAACACGGTTCAACTGCAGTCACTGGCCACCACACAGGTCGCCGCGCTGGGCACCGACAACATCGCGGCGCTGAGCACCACCCAGATCAGCCGCCTGACCACCGCCCAGATCGCCGCCCTGACCACCACCCAGGTCGAGGCCATCGAGACCGAAGACGTCAGCGCCCTGACCACCACCCAGGTCAAGGCCTTGACCACCGAGCAGATCACTGCCGTCACCACCACGCAGATTTCGGCCATCACCACCGCACAGGCCGCCACCCTGAGCACCGCCCAAGCCACGGCGCTGAGCACTGACCAGGTCTCGAACCTGGAAACCCGCGACCTCGCCGCCCTGAACACCGCGGCCGTTCAAGCCCTGGCCACAGGCACCGTTCAGTCGTTGACCACCAGCCAGGCCGCCGCGCTGACCACGGCACAACTGGCCGTCATGTCCACCGCCCAGATCGCAGCGTTGGGCACCGACCATGTGGCTGCGCTGAACACCCTGCAGTTCAGCAAGCTGAGTTCTGCCCAGATTGGAGCATTGAGCTCCGATCAGGTCGCGGCCATCGAGACCGCCGACATCCGCGTGCTGTCGTCGGCACAAATGCGCGCCCTGGGCACCGCCCAGATCGCCGCACTGACCACCGACCAGGCACAAGCCCTGACGGCTCCCCAGATCAACAGCCTGACCACCGCACAGGTCGCCGCCATCGAAACCGATGACCTGGCCGCACTGAGCACCGCTCAGTTTGTGGTCATGTCCAGCTCGCAGCTGATCGCGCTGACCACCACGCAGGTTGCCGCCGTCGAGTCGGCCGACCTTCGCGCCCTGTCCACGCTGCAGATCCGGGCACTGACCAGCGGCCAGGTCGCCGCACTGACCACCGAACAAGCGGCCGCCCTGACCACCGCCCAGGTGGCCAGCCTGCAGACCGGCCAGGTCGCTGCCTTGACCACCGAGCAGGTCGCCGCACTGACCACGGCCCAGACCACGGCCATGACTGCGGCCCAGGTCACCGCCCTGAGCACCACACAGATCGAGGCCCTGGAGACCTCGAACATCGCCGCACTGTCCACCAACCAGATCCGTGCCCTGAGCAGCGCCCAGTTTGCGGCCCTGACCACCGACCAGATCGAGGCCCTCACCTCGCCACAAGCCGCCGCCATCAGCGTGTTGCAGGCTGGCGCCTTGTCAACCAGCCAACTGCAGGCCCTGCAGGCCGCTGACCTGGCCGCCATGAACACGGCAGCGGTTCGTGCCATCACCACCGCCGGCATCGCCGCCTTGAGCAGTGACCAGATCGTCGCGCTGACCACGGCTCAGGCGGCCAACCTCAGCGCCGCCCAGGTGGGCGCCCTGACCACCGACCAGGTCGCCTTCATGGAGACCGCTGACCTGGCCGCCCTGAGCTCGCTGTCCATCGGTTCGATGAGCACCGACGCCATTGCCTCGCTGACCAGCACCCAGATCCCAACGCTGACGCTCGCCCAGATCAGCGCCCTGACCACGGCTCAGGTCGCGGCCATCGAGACCCAGGACATCGCTTCGCTGACGTCCGCCCAGTTCGCTCGTCTGAGCACCTCACAGTTGCGTGCCCTGACCACCGATCAGATCGCCGCGGTGGAGACCAGCGACCTGCGCGCCCTGTCGGCACTGCAGGTGCGCTACCTGACCAGCGATCAGATCGCGGCCCTGACCACCGACCAGATCGTGGCCTTGAACACGATGCACGCCGCGGCCTTGACCACCGAGCAAGCCGCCGCCCTGACCACCGCACAGGTCTCAGCCTTGGAAACGGCCGATCTGGTGGCCATGTCCACGGGCGCCATCAAGGCCCTGGGCACGGAGCTGATCGAGGCCTTGACCACCGCACAGGTGGGCGCCTTGACCTCGGCTCAACTGACCTCGCTGACCACCGCCCAGATCGCCGCCATTGAGACGGAAGACATCTCCGCCTTGACCAGCGTACAGATCGGCAAGCTGCTCACCAACCAGGTGGCCGCCCTGACCACCGCCCAGATCGAAGCCATCGAAACGGGCGACCTGGCACTGATGAACACCGCGCAACTGCGTGCCCTGTCGACCACGCAGTTCGGTGCCCTCACCACCGACCAGATCGGCGCCCTGACCACCCTGCAAGTGGCTTCGCTCAGCACCACGCAGATTGCGTCCCTGTCGACCGATGCCATCGCCGCCCTCACCAGCGGCCAGGTCATGGCCCTGCAAAGTGCCCAGGTCGGCACTTTGAGCACCACCCAGATTGCGGCCATCGAAACTGCTGATCTGGCCGCCTTGACCACCCTGCAGTTGTCCCGCCTGAGCACTGCTCAAGTGGCCGCACTGACCACCGAACAGATCGTGGCGCTGGGCACCCAACAGGCCGCCGCACTGACCAGCCTGCAGGCTTCGGCGCTGAGCAGTGACCAGATGGTCGCCATGGAGACACAGGACCTGGCCGCCATGCAGGCCAACAGCCTGCGTGCCGTCGCCACCGCCGCCATCACCGAGCTGTCGACCAATCAGATCGTCGCGCTCAGCACGCTGCAGGCTGCCACGCTGACCAATGCCCAGGCCGCCTCCCTCAAGGCCGAGCAGATTGCCGCGCTCGAAACGCGCGACGTCGCTGCGCTGAGCACAGGGGCCATTGCAGGCCTGGGCACCGAAGCCATCACATCCCTGACCACCGCTCAGGCGGCCGCACTGACCAGTGCCCAGGTCGTGGCATTGACCACCACCCAGATCGCCGCCATCGAGACCGAGGACCTGGCCGCCCTGACCACGGCTCAGGTCGTGCGCCTGAGCGCCACCCAGATTGGCGCTCTGACGTCCGATCAGGTCAGCGCCCTGGAAACTGCTGACCTGCGTGTGCTGGCCAGTGGACAGATCCGTGCGCTGGGCACCGACCAGATCGTGGCCCTGACTTCCGATCAGACGGCAGCGCTCCTGACCACCCAGATCGTTGCCCTGACCACGGCCCAGATCACGGCCATCGAGACGGGCGATCTGGCCGCCATGACCACTGCCCAGTTCGTCGCGTTGACCAGTGCACAGGTGAGCGCGATGAACACCACGCAGATCGCCGCCATCGAAAGCGCCGACCTGCGGGCCTTGTCCACGCTGCAGCTTCGCGCCATGGGCACCGCCCAGATCGCCGCGCTGACCACCGATCAGGTGCCACAACTGACCAGCGTGCAGGTCGCAGGCCTGGCACCCACCCAGATCGCTGCACTGAGCTCTGACCAGATCAGCGTGATGACCACCGCCCAGTCCGCCGCACTGACCACCGCCCAGGTCGTTGCGCTGACCACCACCCAGGTGGCTGCGCTGGATACCGCCAACATGGCCACCCTGAGCGCCACACAAGTGCGCGTGTTGACGGCACCACAGGTCGCAGCCCTGACCACCGACCAGGTCATCGCCCTGACCACGGCACAAGCTGCCGCCCTGACCTCGTTGCAGACACCGGCGTTGACGACCGCCCAAATCGTCGCGATGGATGTGGCCGACCTGGCCGCCATGAACACCGCCTCGCTGCGCACCCTGACCACCGCGGCCATCGAAGCGCTCGCCACCAACCAGATCGCCGGCCTGACCACGCTGCAAATCACCTCCCTGACCACCCAGCAGATCCAGGCCATCGAGACCGATGACATCGCAGCCCTCACCGTCGCTCAGGTTCAGGCCCTCAACAGCGCACAGTTGATCGCGCTGAGCACCACCCAGGTCGCTGCCCTGGAATCCACCGATGTGGCTGCCCTGAGCGTGGCGCAAGTGGGCAGGTTGTCGACCGCCCAGATCGCGGCGCTGACCACCGATCAGATCACGGCCCTGACCACGGCTCAGGTGGCCTCGCTGACCAGCACACAGGTCAGCGCCCTGACCTCGACCCAGTCGGCAGCTCTGGAAACGGCTGACCTGGCCGTGATCCAGCCCATCAGCCTCAAGTCCATGACCACCACCGCGCTGGCCGCCTTGAGCAGCGACCAGATCGCTGCCCTGACCACAGCGCAAGCGGCCATCCTGACCAATGCCCAGGTCGCCGCGTTGACCACGGACCAGATCGCCGCCCTTGAAAACAACGATCTGGCGGCCCTGGCCAGCAGCGCCGTGGGCGGCCTGAGCACTGCCTCCATCGAGGCCCTGACCACCACCCAGATGTCGGCTCTGACCAGCGGGCAAATTGCCTCCCTGTCGACCACCCTGATTCAGGCGCTGGAAACGGCGGACCTGGCCGCACTGACCACGGCTCAGATCAACAAGCTCAGCGCCACCCAGGTCGCTGCACTGACCACCGATCAGGTCACCGCGATCGAGACGGCCGACATCCGAGCCCTGACCACCGCACAGATCCGGGCCTTCAGCACCGATCAGATCGTGGCCTTGACCACCGACCAGACCGAAGCGCTGACCACCGTCCAGATCGCCACGCTGACCACCGCGCAGGCCGCAGCTCTGGAGACCGATGATGTCGTGGGTCTGAACTCAGCCCAGTTCGCCGCCCTCAACAGCGTGCACATTGCGGCGCTGACCACCGACCAGATCGCCGCGATCGAGACGGGCGACCTGCGCACCCTTTCAACCCTGCAGATTCGTGCCCTCACAACGGGCCAGGTCACGGCACTGACCACCGACCAGATTGCCAGCCTGACCTCTACGCAGCTCAACAACATGACCTCCACCCAGGTGCAGGCCATCGAGACGGCGGATCTGGCTGCCCTGACCTCCACCCAGGTGGCCAACCTGATCAGCACCCACATCCCGCTGCTCAGCACCGCCCAGATCGTGGCCATCGAGACCGCCAACCTGGCCGCCATGAACAGCCTGCAGATCCGGGCGTTCACCACGGCCCAGATCGCCGCACTGAGCACCGATCAGGTCATGGCCCTGACCACCCAACAGGCAGCGGCACTGACCGCCAACCAGGGCGCGGCCTTCACCACCACCCAGGTGGCCGCCATGGACGTGGCCGATGTCGCTGCACTGAACACCCAGACCCTGCAGGCCCTGGGCACCGCCAGCATCGCCGCCCTGACCAGCGACCAGATCATCGGCCTGACCACCGCCCAGGCTGCGGCACTGACCACCCTTCAGGCATCTGCGCTGACAGCCACCCAGGTCGCCGTCCTTGAAACGCAGGACCTGGTGGCCATGGGCACCGCTGCCATGCGTGCCCTGAGCACCGACGCCATCCAGGCCCTGACCTCGGAGCAAGCGCCGGCCCTGAGCACCCACCAGGTGGTGGCCCTGGGCACCCACCAGATCGCCGCGCTGGAGACCGAAGACTTGGCCGCCCTGACCACGGGCCAGATCGTCAAGCTGACCAGCACTCAGGTGATGGCACTGACCACCGAGCAAATGGGCGCGATCGAGACCGCTGACCTGGCCGCCCTGACCACCGCCCAGATCCGTGTGCTGGGGAACAACCAGTTGGCAGGCCTGAACACCGAACAGATCGCTGCCTTGACCACCAACCAGATCGCCAACCTGACCACCTCGCAACTGGCCGGCCTGGGCACCGACGCCGTCCAGGCCTTGACCACCAGCCAGGTCGCCGCCCTGACCACGGCTGAAATCATCGCGCTGACCACCACCCAGATCGCCGCGATCGAGACCGCCGACATCCAGGCGCTGACGGCCAATCAGTTCTCCAAGCTGACCAGCACGCAGATTGCTGCCCTGACGACCGAACAGATCGCCGTGATCGAGACGGCCGACATCGCCGCCCTGACCACACAGCAGATCCGCGCCCTGACCTCCGATCAGATCGTGGCCCTGACCACCGACCAGATCCCGGCCTTTGAGACCGCCGACATCGCCGCCTTCACATCAACCCAGCATCTGGCCTTTGAGGCCGAGGACATTGCCGCCATGACCGGCGCCCAGCTGGACTCCTTCCTGCTGAGCTCGCCCATCGTGCTGGACCTGGACGGCAACGGCGTGCGCACCCTGGCCGCCAGCGAGGGCGTGCAATTCGACCTCAACGGCACGGGCCAGACCCGCCAGGTCGGCTGGGCCTCGGCCACCGACGGCCTGCTGGTGATGGACCGCAACGGCGACGGCAAGATCAATGACGGCCGCGAGCTGTTCGGCACCGCCACCGAAAACGCCAACGGCCAACGCTCGGGAGACGGCTACACCGCCATGAGCCTGCTGGACAGCAACGGCGACGGCCTGCTCAGCGCCGCCGACGTCGACTTTGCCAACCTCCAACTCTGGGTGGACGCCAACAGCGACGGCATCACCGATGCGGGCGAGCTGGAAGGCCTGGACCAGTACGGCATCACCTCGCTGGACCTGAACGCCCAGCACGGCACCCAGGTGGACCACGGCAACGTCCTGGGCCTGACCTCCAGCTACACCACAGCGGACGGCCAGCAACACGACATGGCCGACGTCTGGTTTGCCAAGGACCTGGGCACCCAGGTCACGCTGGACGACGTGGTCACAGCGCCCACCAGCGACGTCATCAGCCTGGGCAACACCGCCACGGCCACGGCGGTCGCCTCCGTCAGCGTCACGACCAGCCAGACCAGCTCG
Source organism: Aquabacterium sp. (assembly GCA_035438885.1). Classification (GTDB taxonomy): domain Bacteria; phylum Pseudomonadota; class Gammaproteobacteria; order Burkholderiales; family Burkholderiaceae_C; genus Aquabacterium. The sequence continues at coordinate 9,523 of DAORJC010000049.1, forward strand.
GCCGACTACGCCGCACTGGCCCTGACCAAGACCAGCCTGGTGGACGAAGAACGGTTGCTGCCTCTGATCTGACGCAGAACCCGGCGGGGAGATTCTTGAGACAATCGACGGCATCATGCATGCTGACGACGCCTCTACCTCCCCGCTGGTCCACAGCTCCTTCTACAAGTTCGTGACCCTGCCCGCCCCCGATCAGGTGGTCGAGGTGCTGCGCGAACTGGTCGCCCCCCTGACCGGCAGCATCCTGGTGGCCGAAGAAGGCATCAGCGGTGCGCTGGCCGCCCCGCAGGACCTGATGGCAGCCTTTGAGCAGGCCGTTCAGCACGACCCACGCCTGAACGGTGCCTTCACCGGCATGGCCTTCAAGCACAGCGCCTGCACCACCCGGCCTTTCTGGAAGGTGCGCGTGCACCGCAAGCGCGAGATCGTGGCCCTGGGCGTGGACGGCGTCACCGGCGTGCCCCGCCCCCCCACCGACCAGACCCACGTCAGCCCCCAGGTCTGGCGCGACCTGATCGCCCGCGACGATGTGGTCGTGATCGACAACCGCAACCACTTTGAATACCGGCTGGGCCGCTTCAAGAACGCCATCGACCCCAAGGTGGACAACTTCCGCGACTTTCCCTCCTACCTGGAGGCCCAGGCCCCCCAGTGGAAGGCTCAGGGCAAGCGCGTGGCCATGTACTGCACCGGCGGCATCCGCTGTGAAAAAACCAGCGCCTGGATGCAGGACGACCTGGGCCTGGAGGTGTTCCAGCTGGACGGCGGCATCGTCAGCTACTTCGAGGCCCTGCCCGATGCCGACCGCGACTGGGAGGGCGAGCTCTTTGTCTTTGACAACCGGGTGGCCATCGACACCCACCTGTGCGAAACCCCCACCACCGCCGATGATGTCTACACCGATGCGCCCGACGAAGCCTGGCGCCTGGTCCGGGCCAAACGGCTGGATTCCGTGACGCCAAAGTCGCCAGAAATCTTCTCAGCCACAGACAAAAAAACGCCCTCTTGATGACCTGATGCCCACTTGTCTGCTGCCCACCCGCGATGGCGTCAGCCCCAGTTGCGTGGCCCTGCCCCCCGGCCCATGGGCCACCGTGCTGGACTTCCTGGCGCACCGCATCCCGGGCGTCAGCCACCAGGACTGGCACACCCGCATGGCCTCAGGCGATGTGCTCAACGCCCAGGGACAAACGCTGAGCCCCGATGCGCCCTACCAGGCCCACACCAAGGTCTACTACTGGCGCCACCTGCCGTTTGAGCACCCCATCCCTTTTGAAGAGCAGATCGTCTTTCAGGACGACTTCCTGGTCGTGGCCGACAAGCCGCACTTTCTGCCCATCACGCCCAAGGGCCGCTACGTGCAGCAGACCCTGTTGGTGCGCCTCAAACGTCGGCTGGGCATCGACACCCTGGTGCCCATGCACCGCATCGACCGTGAAACGGCCGGCCTGGTGGCCTTCACCATCCAGCCCCACACCCGCCAGGCCTACCAGAACCTGTTCCGCGATCGCCAGGTCCACAAGGTCTACGAGGCCGTGGCCCCCATCCGGGCCGACCTGTCGCTGCCCCTGCGCTACCGCAGCCGCCTGGTCGAGAGCGAACAGTTCATGGCCATGACCGAAGTGCCTGGCGAGCCCAATGCCGAGACCCTGATCGAGCAGATCGATCAACGCCCCGAGCACGGCCTGGCCCTGTACCGATTGAGTCCGGTCACGGGCCGCAAGCACCAGTTGCGCGCGCAACTGAACGCCCTGGGCATCCCCATCGTCCATGACCAGATCTACCCGGTGCTGATGCCTGTGGCAGCACCGGATACCGCGCCCGACCACCGACACCCCCTGCAATTGCTGGCGCGGTCACTGGCCTTCACCGACCCGATCACAGGGCAAGCACGCGCGTTTGAAAGCCGCCTGCACCTGCAGTGGCCGCCTGCCTGATCAGGCCAGCGAACCCATGGCCTCGCCCATGCGAATGGCGCCTGTGGGCTGCCACGCCGGGTTGAACGCCAAAGGCCCCTTGGGGAACAGCATCACCACGGTCGAGCCCAACAGGAAACGCCCCATCTCGTCGCCCTGCTTGAAGGTGATGGACTGGTCGTCATAACGCCACTGGCGCACCTGACGGCTGCGCGGCGGGTTGACCACACCGTGCCAGGTCGTGGCCATGCTGCCCACAATGGTCGCGCCCACCAGGGTCAGCACCATGGGGCCGCGGGCCGTGTCGAACACGCAGACCACCCGCTCGTTGCGGGCAAACAGGCCTGGCACCCCACGGGCCGTGGCCGGGTTGACCGAGAACAGCTCGCCGGGCACGTAGATCATGCGGGTCAGGCGCCCATCACAAGGCATGTGGATGCGGTGGTAATCCTTGGGGCTCAGGTACAAGGTGGCAAAGTGCCCGTCCTGAAACTGAGCGGCCAGCTCGGCATCACCGCCCACCAGGGCCGTGGTCGAGTACTGATGCCCCTTGGCCTGAAAAATCTGATCACGCTGAATCGGCCCCAACTGGCTGATGGCGCCATCGACCGGACTGACCAGATCGGCCTGTGCCAGCGGACGTGCACCCGCCTTCAGGGGCCGCGTGAAGAATTCATTGAAGGTCGGGTAGCTGGCCACATCCGGGTTGGCCGCCTCCTGCATGTTCACGCCATACCGACGGACGAACCACTCGATGAACCGGGTGGTCATGGCGCCGCCCCGGAAGGAGGCGGCATGACCGGCCATGGCCGTCAAACCCACCTTGGGCATGACGTATTGCGACGCAACAAACAGACGTTCAGACACGATGGGCGATACCAGTTGAAGGCAGCCCACCGGCTGCGGCCTTTGAAAACCGCGATTCTATCGGGGGCGAGCCACCGTCTTGCCAGCCGCCGTTTTGCGGCCAGCCACCTTGCGCACCGGCTTGATCAACAGCGGGTTGACGAGGATGGGCTTGACGTTCACCGGCAGCACCCGGATGGGCGGCCGGCTGGCACCCTTGAACACCTGACGGGCATAGGGCTCCAGTTGCGCCACCGTGGGCAGGCTCGGGAAGCTCTTGCCACTGAACTTCTGCAGCCAGTAGTGCTCGACGATGCTGGCCTGCTCCTCCGGGTTGAACTTGGAGAAATCCCCCGCATGGTCGATCAGCTCCTGGTCGGTCACGGCATACGCTGCGCTGTCGTCGTAGTGACCCTTGTGGAACAACGCCTGCACCCCCGCGCCAATTTGCGCCTCCAGGGCCCGCGTCATGTACAGCGGGCCGCTTTGAGCACCCTGCCACACGTGCGTCAGCTCATGGATCAGCGTGGCCATGTCGATCACGGCATTGCGACCAAAGTTGATGATGTACATCGTGGTGAAAGGGCGGTCGCCATTGATCCAGTTCAGCAGATCAGCCGGCAGCGAGGCCGTGGCAATCTTGACGCGGCTCAGGTCAATGGACTTGCCAAAGATCTTTTCAGCCTCGGCCAGTTCGTGGGGCAGCAAGCCCCGGTGACCGCCCAGGATCTCAAAGATCGAGGCCACGGCCAGCAACAGCACCGACACGCTGACCTGGGCTGCGGCCTTGAGCAGCAACAAAGGCGCCTTGCCCAAGGCGATCAGGCCCTCGAAGAAGCCACGACGAAAGCCCTCGGCCACGCTGGTCACGATGTCGGCCACCAGGGTGGACAGGGCCAGGCCCATGTTCAACAAGGCTTCCACCGCCGTGCGCAAGGCACTCACGGCACGTCCGGCCAAGGCCGTCAGGATGTCGGCCACCTTCTTGCCGGCGTTGATCAGGGCCTTGAACACCTTGGTGGCGGTGGCCACGGCAAAGGACACCGCCGCCAGGGCCACGTCCAGCACCGTCTTGCCCAGCGCGATCAGGCCCTTGACCACCGTGGTGACCACCGCTTCGGTGGCGTTGACCACCGCCTGCAACAGTTGCCCCACCGTGCGGCCCAGCTCGACCAGGGCGCGCAGCACGGCGTTGCAGGCGGCGCCCACCATCTTGGCGGCCTCGGCCAGCACCTCGCCCAGCGCACGCCCGGCATTGATCAAGGCCTGCACCACATTGCGCAGGGAAGCTGCCGCCAGCTTGACGCCCTCCACCAACACATCACGCACGGCCTTGCCAGCGGCCAGCAGGGCATTGACGACGGGCTGCAGCACCTGCAGGGCCTCGTGGGCCACGGCAGACAGCACCTCGGCCAGCGCACGGCCCGCAGCCAGCAGGCCCTTGACCACGGCATTGACCGCCGCAGCAGCGGCGCCCACCACCGACTTGAGGATGTCCACCACGCGGCGCCCCAGGGCCACCAGCTTGACCATCACATCCTTGACGGTGTTGGCGGCCTGGTTGACCGCCCAACTCACCACCTCGGCCAACTGACGGCCTGCGGCCAGCACGCCCTCGACAAACTTGTGCAACTGCGCCACGCCCTTGGCCACCGCTGCCGACAGGATGTCACCCACACGACGACCCGCCTTGATCAGCGCCGACACCAGGTCACGCACCTGGTTGACCGTCCAGTTGACTGCGGCCGAGACGGCATCGGCAATGGACTTGCCTGCCTTGATCACGGCATCCACCACAGACGTCACGGCATCCACCACGGCATCACCCACCTTCTTGGCTGTGTCCTTGACCCAGTTGACCACATCGTCAAAAAATCCGCCGGCCAGGGCCTGACGGCGCCGACCCGCCGCCGTGCTCTTGCTGGCCACTTTGGCCGCCGCTTTGCTGGCGACCTTGCGGGCCCCCTTGACGGCAGGCTTGATCTTGCCTTCTTCTTCCAGTTCGCGCAGCGCAGCGCCCACGGCTTGCAGCCACTCGGCCACCGAGTCGGTCGACCCGCCCTCGTCAAAGAAATCCTTCATGAAGGCCGCGGTCTGATCCCGGGGCAGCTCGGTCATGTGCTGAACCAGCATCAGCTCCTGCTTGGACTGGCGAAAGGCCTTGATCAGCGTGCGGCGCGTGTCCACACTGTTGGACAGCGATGCGGTGTGCACCAGCTCGCTGGTCTGCACCGCGCGCTCGCGGATGGGCAATCTGGACTGAATGGTCAGGTTGGCCACCTTGATGGCCTCCAGTGGCGAGCGTTGCAAGGCCACCGAAAAGTCCACACTGGCGCGAGGCCCCCCGGCCGGTGGCAGCGCAAAGGCTGACAATTCACGGGTACTGGGCGCGCGGCGTGCCGCAGGCTTGGGGGTGGATCGGCCGGCAGCCGAGCGAACGCGAGTGACCATGAAATGCTCCTGAAAATTTTGACAGACAAAATAGTGTCCGCGAATCTAGGGGCAAGCCTTGCGCTCGGTCAATGCCTCTATCCTACGAACTAGGGGGCTGACATGCCCGTGGAGACCCGTCCAATGAAGCCTTCGATCACCCGCGCTGCGCGAACCATCGCCCTGTCCGCAGCCACCTTGCTCAGTGGCCCCTCGGCCACGGCGGCCGACAAGTTCACCTACCTGACCAACTGGTACGCGCAGGCCGAGCACGGCGGCTTTTACCAGGCGCAGGCCACCGGCTTGTACGCCAAGGCCGGGCTGGACGTGACGCTCAAGATGGGCGGCCCCCAGGTCAACCTGCTGCAACTGCTGGTCGCGGGGCAGACCGACTGCATCATGGGCTACGACATCCAGGTCATGAAGGCCTGGGAGCAAGGCATCGAGGCCGTCACCGTGGCCGCGGCTTTCCAGAAGGACCCGGTCGTGATCATTGCCCACCCGCACATCAAGCGCTTTGAAGACCTCAAGGGCAAGACCATCCTGGTGGGCAGCGCTGGCCAGGTCACCTACTGGCCCTGGGTCAAGAGCCGCTATGGCTTCACGGATGCACAGGTGCGTCCTTACAACTTCAACATCCAGCCCTTCCTGGCCGACAAGGATGTAGCCCAGCAGGGCTACCTGGCCTCGGAGCCCCACAGCATCGAACAGATCGGCAAAATCAAGCCCTCCGTGTTCCTGCTGTCCGACCTGGGCTGGCCCCCGTACGCCACCAGCATTGTCTGCACCGCACAGACGATCAAGACACGGCCCCGGCAAGTGGCCGCCTTTGTGAAGGCCTCGATGCAAGGCTGGAAGTCCTACCTGCAAGGTGACCCCAGCCCCGCCAATGCCCTGATCAAAAAAGACAACCCCAACATGACCGATGACCTGATCGCCAATGGCATGGCCAAAATGAAGTCCGAAGGCATGGTCATGGGCGGCGATGCGGCCACGCTGGGCATTGGCGTGATCACCGATGCGCGCATGAAAAAAACCTACGACATGCTGGTGCAGCACCGCCTGCTGGATCCGGCCAAAGTCCCGTTGTCCAGGACCTACACCACGCAGTTTGTCAAAGACCTGAAGGTGCTGCCCTGAGCCCCACACCCCGTCCGGCGATCGACATCGAGTCGGCTGAACACGTCTACCCCAACGGCACCCGTGCGTTGACGCCGGTGTCGTTGCGCATCGAGCCCGGCGAGTTCGTGACCCTGCTGGGACCCTCTGGTTGCGGCAAGAGCACCTTGCTCAAGATGGTGGCAGGCTTGCTGTCGCCCACCGGCGGGCGCGTCCAGACACACACCACCACGCCCGTGTCCTTTGTGTTTCAAGAAGCCACGCTGATGCCCTGGGCCACGGTCGAATCCAATGTGCGCCTGCCGCTGGACCTGGCGGGGGTGCCCCGCGCCGAGGCCGCCCCACGCGTGGCCCAGGCGCTGCAACGGGTCGGGCTGGGTGGATTCAGCCAGCAGCGTCCGCACGAGCTGTCTGGCGGCATGCAGATGCGCGTGTCCATTGCCCGGGCCCTGGTCACCCAGCCCCAAGTGCTGCTGATGGACGAGCCCTTTGGCGCACTGGACGACATCACCCGCCACAAGCTCGATGCCGACCTGCTGACCCTGTGGCGAGACCAGGGCCTGACGGTGCTGTTCGTGACCCACAGCATCAGCGAGGCGGTGTACCTGTCGTCACGCGTGGTGGTGATGGCCGCACGCCCCGGGCGCGTCCTGGAAGACCTGCGCATCGAAGCCCCCCACCCGCGAACCGAAGATTTCAGAACCAGCGTCGGCTTCAACACCCTGGTGCGACACCTGCATGGGCAGCTCAGCGCCGCCAGCCAGGACACGCAGGAGCGCCTCGCATGATGAGATCGCCCCCGGACACCACCGCCGCCCGCTGGGTCGCACCGCTGATCGTGGCCCTGCTGCTGATCGGCCTGTGGCAGGCCTGGACCACCCTGGCGGACGTGCCCGCCTACCTGGTGCCCTCGCCCTGGGTGATTGCCCAGACCCTGGTGACCGACTGGGCCTTGCTGTGCAGCGCTTTGTGGGTCACGGTCAAGATCACCCTGCTGGCCTTTGCTGCCGCCGTGCTGCTGGGCAGCCTGATCGCCTTTGCCCTGGTGCAAAGCCGCTGGATCGAGACCGCGTTTTTTCCGTATGCGGTGCTGCTGCAGGTCACCCCCGTGGTGGCCATTGCGCCCTTGATCATCATCTGGGTCAAAGACCCCACCCTGGCCCTCGTGGTGTGCGCCACGCTGGTGGCGCTGTTCCCGATCATCAGCAACACCACGGTCGGCCTGCGCAGCGTGCACCCGGGGCTGGCGGCCTACTTCCAGTTGCAAGGGGCCAGCCGCTGGCAAACGCTGGTGCGGCTGCGCATCCCGTCGGCCCTGCCCTATTTTTTTGCGGGCCTGCGCATCTCGGGCGGCCTGGCGCTGATTGGTGCGGTGGTGGCCGAGTTTGTGGCGGGCACCGGCGGCACGGGGGCCGGCCTGGCCTACCAGATCTTGCAATCGGGGTACCAGCTCAACATCCCCCGCATGTTTGCCGCCCTGGTGCTGATCTCGGTGACCGGCGTGGTGATCTTTGCGGTGCTGACGGCGCTGACACGCTGGGCGCTGGGCGGGTGGCATGAGAGTGAGCATGTCCGATGAATCCATGCCAGCCGTCCAGATCACCTCTCAACCCAATGTTGGTGCGACACCATTTTCAGTGACGTGTTGCGCTGATCTGGCTGACATTGCACCATTTGGACACAGCCACCGTCAGACCACACCCGATCAGGGCTATGCTTTCCCTCACGGGTTCGTGCCCTCATCCAACAAGGAACGCAACGATGACCAATCCCCACAGTCAGAAAAACATTGGCCAGGGTGCCGCAGCCCTCAGTGGCGATGACGGCCCCATGCGCCTGGTCGCGCCCATCCATCTGCGCACGTCCACGTCGACTTGCTGGAAATGTTCAGGCCTGACGCAGGTGCACGCCCTGGTGGCTGCCGATGTGGTGGATCTAGGTGAATCCGGTCAGTGCCGGAGCTACGCCTATGGCATTGCCAACCCACCGCAAGAGTTGTCGACCAAGCTGCACTTCCTGGCACCCAACCTCCGTGTGGATCAGCCCAGCGACGATGGCGTGTTGCGGTTGACCAACCACTGCTCGCATTGCGGCGCCTTGCAGTCCGACGTTTATCTGTTTTCAGAGCCAGGCGGCCCCTTCTTTGGCCGTCCGCCCGAAGGGCACCTTGGTGCGGTCATCCTGGAGCACGACGTCGAAGTCGGCGACGCCAGCTACTCGACCTGAGTGGAGCGGAACGCCGCCGCCACGATGCGGCGCATCAGCCACCGCGGGGTGATGCGGCCAGACCAGACACCCAGCTTGTTGATCAGCCCGGGGATCACGATGGCCTGTCCGCACAGCAGGCCCTCGATGGCCTGACGTGCCACGTCCTGCGCCGGCGCAAAGGACACGCGATCGGCCAGGGCAACCTTGCGATGCCTGGAGGCCACGGCCACAAACTCGCTCTGTGTGGGGCCTGGGCACAAGGCCGTGACCGTGACCCCTTGATGCCGCAACTCCTGGTGCAGCGCCTCGCTATACGACAGCACATAGGCCTTGCTGGCAAAGTACACCGCCATGCCAGGCCCCGGCTGGAACGCCGCCGTGGAGGCCACGTTCAGCACCCGCCCCTGACGGCGCTGGGTCATGGCCGGCAGCAAGGCATGGGTCAGCGCAGTCAGGGCCGTGATGTTGAGGTCGATCATGCGCTGCTCATCGGCCCAGGGCATGTCCACGTGAGGGCCGATCATGCCCAGGCCCGCGTTGTTGACCAGCACGTCAGGACTCAGGCCCTTTTGCGTC
>DAORJC010000050.1:0-17903 GCA_035438885.1 Aquabacterium sp.
CCACCCGCCACCTTGCGCAACCTGGAACTGACCCAGACCCTGCGGGGCGAAGACTCGCCCACGCTGCTGTCCTTGCTGGACACCTGCCGCACGGGGATGGGCAGCCGCACCTTGCGCCAGTGGTTGACCAACCCGCCACGCGACCGTCGCATCGCGCAGGAGCGCCATGCGGCCATCGATGTCCTGCTCAACCCGACGGACCTGTCGCAAAGCCTGGACCTGCTGCGCGAGGCCATGCGCCAGCTCAGCGATGCCGAGCGCATCACCGCGCGCATCGCCTTGCGCCAGGTTCGCCCGCGCGAGCTGGCCGGTCTGCGCGACACCCTGCTGGCCTTGCCCCTCCTGCGCGAGCGGGTGCCCACGGGCAGCGCCTTGCTGGACGAGGTGCACGCCAGCCTGCAACCCGACCCGGCCATTGCCGAGCGCATGCGCCGCACGGTGGCCGAGGCGCCCGCGGTCATGGTGCGCGACGGCGGTGTGATTGCCTCTGGCTTTGACGCCGACCTCGATGAGTTGCGAGCCATCTCGTCCAACTGCGATGCCTTTTTGCTGGACCTGGAAGTGCGTGAGAGAGAGCGCACGGGCATTGCCAACCTGCGTGTGCAGTTCAACAAGGTGCACGGCTTTTACATCGAGGTCACGCAAAGCCAGGCCGACAAGGTTCCGCTGGACTACCAGCGCCGCCAGACCCTCAAGAACGCCGAGCGCTTCATCACGCCCGAGCTCAAGGCCTTTGAAGACAAGGCCCTGTCCGCCCAGGACCGTGCCTTGGCGCGCGAGAAATGGCTGTTCGAGCAATTGATCAACGACCTGCAATCGCACATCGCCACGCTGGGGTCGCTGGCACGTGCGCTGGGCTCGCTCGATGCCCTGGCCGCGCTGGCCGAGCGTGCGTCCACCCTGGGCTGGACCCAGCCCGAGTTCGTCAGCATGCCGTGCCTGGAGATCGACAAGGGCCGCCACCCCGTGGTCGAGGCGCGCCTGATGGAAACCAGCGGCGCCGCCTTCATCCCCAACGATTGCCGCTTTGATGCCAACCGGCGCATGCTGATCGTGACCGGCCCCAACATGGGCGGTAAATCGACCTTCATGCGGCAGGTGGCGCTGATCACCATCCTGGCCTACATGGGATCCTACGTGCCGGCCGCAGCCTGCCGACTGGGCCCCATCGACGCCATCCACACCCGCATCGGCGCGGCCGATGACCTGGCCAACGCCCAGTCCACCTTCATGATGGAGATGACCGAGGCGGCAGCCATCATCCACGGTGCGACCGAACAATCCCTGGTGCTGATGGACGAGATCGGGCGCGGCACCTCCACCTTTGACGGCCTGGCCCTGGCCGGCGCCATTGCCAGCCACCTGCACGACCGCAACAAGGCCTTCACCCTGTTTGCCACGCATTATTTCGAGCTGACCGCCTTGCCCGAAAAGCACCCCCGTGCCAGCAATGTGCACGTCGGCGTGGCCGAGGCGGGCGATGACATCGTCTTCCTGCATGAACTGCAAGCGGGACCGGCCAGCCGCAGCTATGGCGTGCAAGTGGCCCGCCTGGCCGGCATGCCGCCGAGCCTGATCCGGCAGGCCCGTGCCGCGCTGGATGCACTGGAGACTCAGCAACGCCAGCACGACGATCAGATCGACCTGTTCGCCGACCTCGGTGGTGGCACCATTCCTTCTCATGACTTGCTGGTCGAATCCACCGCTGTTCCAATGAGCACTCATGCCCCAACGCAGGCAGAATCAGCCACCTTGGCCCTGCTGGCGCGCATCGACCCGGATGCACTGACGCCCCGTGAAGCGCTGGATGCGCTCTACCAACTCAAATCGGTGATTTCATCATGACCTATTGCGTGGCAATGCGGCTCAATGCCGGTCTTGTGTTCCTGTCCGACTCGCGCACCAACGCGGGCATGGACCAGATCAGCACCTTCCGCAAGATGTCGGTGTTTGAAAAGCCGGGCGAGCGGGTGCTGGTGATGCTGTCGGCAGGCAACCTGGCCATCACCCAGGCCGTCAAGCAACTGCTGCAGCACGAGTTCATCGAGGGGCCTGACGGCGAGCCCGTCACCATCTGGACCGCCAAAACGCTCTTTGACGTGGCCCGGATCCTGGGCAGTGCCGTGCGCAAGGTGCACGCCCGTGACGCCGAGGCGCTCAAGGCCCATGGCATTGACTTCAATTGCAGCCTGATCGTGGGCGGGCAGATCAAGGGCGAGGCCATGCGCCTGTTCAACGTCTACGCGGCCGGCAATTTTGTCGAGGCTGGCATTGATGGCGTGTGCTACTTCCAGATTGGCGAGTCCAAGTACGGCAAGCCCGTGATCGACCGTGTGATCACCCCGGTCACGCCACTGGAAGAGGCGGCCAAGTGCGCCTTGATTTCCATGGATTCGACGCTCAAGTCCAATCTCTCGGTCGGCCTGCCCATGGACATGCTGGTCTACGAGGCCGACAGCCTGAAGGTGGACAAGCTCATCAACATCGACGAAACCAACGCCTACTTCCGCATGATCCGAAGCTCATGGGGGCAGCGCCTGCGTCAGGTGTTTGACTCCATCCCCGACCCCACCTGGGAGGGGGAGCAACCCGATCTGGCCGCCAGTAGTGCGCCGCAACACCAGGCCATGAACCCGCTCAACAAGGTCCAGGCACCTCAGGGCTGAACACGGGCCTCTGCGACAATCACGGGTTTTCTGGAGTGGAAGTTTTGGACCGTCTCGACCCGCGCGATTGGCGCACCTGCGTGGCCCCCATGCTCGACTGGACTGACAAACACTGTCGGTTCTTTCACCGTCGGCTGAGCAAACACACGCGTCTGTACACCGAGATGCTGACCACGGGTGCCCTGATCCACGGGCAGATGCTGCGCTTTCTGGAATACAACGAGCAGGAGCACCCGGTGGCACTGCAACTGGGCGGCAGCGAACCTGCGGATCTGGCCGCCTGCGCCCGGATGGCCCAGAAATTTGGCTACGACGAGGTGAACCTCAATTGCGGCTGCCCCAGTGAGCGCGTTCAACGGGGCGCCTTCGGGGCTTGCCTCATGAACGAGGCGCCGCTGGTGGCCGAAGGCATCAAAGCCATGATGGATGCCACCGGGGGCGACGCCCGCATGCCCATCACGGTCAAGCACCGCATCGGCATCGACAAGGTCGAGAGCTACGACTATGTCCGCGACTTTGTCGGCACGGTGGCCGACGTGGGCTGCCAGGTGTTCATCGTGCACGCCCGCAACGCCTGGCTCAAGGGCCTGAGCCCCAAGGAAAACCGCGAGATTCCCCCGCTGCGCTATGACTTCGTGCACCAGCTCAAGCGGGACTTTCCGGAGCTGATCATCGTCATCAACGGTGGCCTGGCCGACAACGCCACCTGCCTGGCCCAACTGCAGCCCGATGCGGTGCTGCCTGGGGTGACGCTCGATGGGGTCATGGTCGGGCGGGCGGCGTATCACAACCCCTGGATCATGGCCGACTGGGACGCGCTGTTCTATGGCGACGACAGCGGTGCGGGCCTCACCCGCGAGCAAGTGGAGGCCGACATGGTGGCCTACACCGAGCGCGAAATGGCTCGCACCAAGGGCTTCGAGCACGGCGAGGTGCGCTGGCACATGGTCATGCGCCACGTGCTGGGGCTCTACAGCGGCTTGCCGGGCGCGCGCCGTTGGCGCCAGGTCTGGTCAGACCACCACCTCAAGGACCGCCTGCCCAGCGAGATCATGGCACTGGCTCACCAGCGCTGAACCCGCGATGACCCGGCGATGACCCGGCAATGAAAAAAGGACACCCGAGGGTGTCCTTTTTGCGCTGTGCCTGCGAGAGGCACGGCCGAGCGGTCGATCAGACGCGCTTCTTGTACTCGTGCGTGCGGGTGTCGATTTCGATCTTGTCGCCCGAATCCACAAACAGGGGCACGGGGATCTCAAAGCCGGTGCCGACGATGCGGGCTGGCTTCATGACCTTGCCGGAGGTGTCACCCTTGACGGCGGGTTCGGTTTCGATCTCACGGACCACGGTGGTGGGCAGTTCAACCGAGATGGCCTTGCCGTCATAGAAAACGACTTCAACTTCCATGCCGTCTTGCAGGTAGTTGATGGCGTCGCCCATGTTTTCCGATTCGATTTCGAACTGGTTGTACTCGGCGTCCATGAACGCGTACATCGGGTCAGCGAAGTACGAGTAGGTGCAGTCCTTCTTGTCCAGAATGATCTGGTCCATCTTGTCGTCGGCCTTGAAGACTGTTTCAGCGCCGAAGCCGCTCAACAGGCTCTTCATCTTGATGCGCACGGTGGCCGCACCACGGCCGCCGCGGCTGTATTCGGTCTTGAGCACGACCATCGGGTCCTTGCCCTGCATGATCACGTTGCCTGCGCGGATTTCTTGTGCGAGTTTCATGGGTGTCCAGTTCCCGGTTAGCCGTTGGGGCTGGAGAAGCCCCTGCGAAACCCAGCATTTTACCCCGGCTGCGCGACAAAATCCAACAACTGGCTGACCAGGTCGTTTAGAGCGGCCAGCAACTGGCAGGCGCGTTGGCTGAAATCCTGCCAGGCCTGCCAGTTCGGCCCCTGCCACAAGGCCTGCAGTGCCGGGCCCAGATCACTGGCGGGCGCCAATCCATTGAAGGCCAGCCACAGGCGGGTGACCTCCGCGCGGCATGGGGTGGGCCAGTCGGCCATCCACCGGTCCATGAAGGCGATCAGCTTCTGGGCATGCACGCCATCATCCTGGCGGTAGATCTGCCACACATGGGGGCGACCAGCCCACAGGGCCCTCACGGCGGAGTCCTCGCCCCGAACAAGATTCAGGTCGCTGCACCACAGCAAGCGGTCGAACTGCGGCTGGGGCAGGGCGGGCAAGGGGTGCAGTGACACACGGCCCTGGCGCCACGTAGGACCGGCCCGCCAGGCCTGGCCTTGCTGTGCGGCATGCCCCGGGGTCAGCAAGACCGCGCAAGGCTGCTCCGCCTGGTTCAAGGTGTCCAGCAAGGGCCCCACGGGTGAGTCGTCGTAGCAAAACAAGGTGACCACGCGCGCGTTCGCACCCGCATGGGCTGCCAGGTCGACGCCCCAGTTGGACAGGCATTGCGCTCGCGCCTGGGGCGATGCCTGCAAGGCATCACGCGCAGCCAGCAGCCCCGGCTCCCGGATCAAACCACCCGTGGACGTGGTGAAGCCCGGGTAGAAAAACCGCTTGACCAGACCGGCGCCGGGACCGCTGTGCAGGGGGGAGGGCAGGCCATGGCTGCGCTCCACATAGCCCTCCGCACTCAGGTACTCCAGGTTGATCCACGCTGGCGGGATGGGGCGCTGCATGCGTGCCACAAAGCCGTCGGGCAGGTCGCAGCCAAAGGCTTCGATCACCACATCGCCGGGCTCGACCACCGACCAATCGGTGTCTGGCCGCCAGGGCATCACCACGATGCCTGGTGCACCGCTGCCATCGGGCAGGACCTCGGGTGCCATCCAGCGCAAGGGGGACGCATCGTCCGTCCACAGGCGCACTTGCGCGCCACGCGCCGCCAGATCACGGCTCAGGCGCCAGCAAACACCCATGTCGCCAAAATTGTCGACCACCTTGCAGAAAATGTCCCAACGCATGGCGCTGCATTATCCTCGCCCCCCATGACCGAAGTTTCTGCTTCACACGACGAGATCTGGGCCCGGCTCCTGACGGAGGTGGCGTCCTTGCCTGGCCTGCCTGGCGTTTATCGCTATTTCGATGCGCAGGGCGATGTGCTGTACGTGGGCAAGGCGCGCGACCTCAAGAAGCGCGTGTCCAGCTACTTCCACAAGAACCATGGCGGCACGCGCATTGGTCACATGGTCTCGCGCATCGTGCGCATGGAGACCACGGTGGTGCGCAGCGAGGCCGAGGCGCTGCTGCTTGAAAACAACCTGATCAAGACGCTCAACCCCCGCTTCAACATCCTGTTTCGGGACGACAAGAGCTACCCCTACCTCAAGATTGCCTCGCACGACTTTCCGCGCCTGTCGTACTACCGGGGCGCGGTCGACAAGAAGCACCGCTACTTTGGCCCCTATCCCAACGCCTGGGCCGTCAAGGACACCATCTTGCTGTTGCAAAAGGTGTTCCTGCTGCGCACCTGTGAGGACTCGGTCTACAACCACCGCACGCGCCCCTGCCTGCTGTACCAGATCAAGCGGTGCAGCGGCCCTTGTGTGGACCTGATCTCGGCGGAAGACTACGCCCGCGATGTCAACCAGGCCGAGAAATTCCTGCTGGGCGATCAGCAGTCGGTGCTGGATGGTCTGCAGGCGCAGATGATGGCCTATGCCGACGAGATGGCGTACGAGAAGGCCGCCGAGGTCCGCAACCAGATCAGCGCGCTGTCCACCGTGCTGCACCAGCAGTCGGTGGACACCGGCCATGAGCGCGATGTGGACATCCTGGCCGTCAAGGTCGATGGCGGGCGCGCCTGCGTCAACCTGGCCATGGTCCGGGGCGGCCGTCACCTGGGGGACCGCGCGCATTTCCCGCTGCACGTGCAGGACCACGTGCTGGCGCCTGACGAGTCGGCGGAGCTGGATGGCACCGGGTCCACCGGGCAGGTGCGCGACCTGACGGCGGCCACGGAAGTGGGGGTGCTGGAGGCCTTTCTGGCCCAGCATTACCTGGACGGCAGCGCGCCGTCGATGCTGGTGCTCAGCCACGCGGTGGATCCGGCTCTGATCGATGCCCTGGGGCAGCACGTGGGGCGCAAGATCACGGTGGTCCATCAACCGCGCGAGCAGCGCCGCAGTTGGCTGGACATGGCCATCAAGGGCGCAGAGCTGGCCTTGATTCGTTTGTTGAGCGAAGAAGGCTCGCAGCGGGCGCGCACCCGAGCGCTGGTCGACGCGCTGGACCTGGCCCTGGCGCCGCAGGGCGACGCCGACCCGATGGACCGCCTGCGCATCGAATGTTTTGACATCAGCCACACCGCCGGTGAAGCGACCCAGGCCTCTTGCGTGGTCTACGAGGGCCACAAGATGGCGTCTGCACAGTACCGTCGCTACAACATCACCGACATCACCCCGGGTGACGATTACGCCGCCATGAAGCAGGTGCTGATGCGTCGGTATGGCAGCGGCAAGCTCGAGCGCATGCCCGACCTGGTGCTGGTGGACGGCGGCAAGGGCCAGGTGTCCATGGCGCGCGAAGTGTTTGAAGCCTTGGGGCTGGACCTGAGTCTGTTGGTCGGCGTGGAAAAGGGCGAGGGTCGCAAGGTGGGCCTGGAAGAACTGGTCTTTGCAGACGGCCGCCCCAAGCTGCAGTTGGCGCCCAACTCGGCCGCCCTGATGCTGGTGGCCCAGATCCGTGACGAGGCGCACCGCTACGCCATCACCGGCATGCGGGCCAAGCGTGCCAGCGTTCGCACGGGCGGCAGCCGACTGGAAGAGATCCCCGGCGTGGGCCCCAAGCGCCGGGCCAAACTGCTGCAGCGCTTTGGTGGCGTTCGTGGCGTGACCAATGCAAGCGTGGACGACCTGGCCAGCGTCGACGGCATTTCACATGAACTGGCCGAGGAGATCTACCGTGCCTTGCGTTGACCGACGACAGCTTCTGAAACAACACCTGCCCTTGACCGCCAGCTTGCTGATGGCCGGGGTGCTGACGGGCGTGTTGAGCGGGTGTGACACCACGCCCGGCGAGGCCCCGTCAAAACCGACGGTCAAGCCGGTGGTCCCGGCGCCGGGCTCCTCAGGCAAAGGTGCGGAGGGGCCCCGAAGCAAGGGTCTGCCGCCACCCAGCACCTCGCGCAACTGGACCGAGGTGCGACTGCAGGCCGCGCGCCGTCTGGTGGCCGCCAACCCGGACATCACCTACATGGGGCGCCCTCAGGACGTCCTGCTGGCCATCCCGGTGCTGACCATCGAACTCAATGCCGATGGCAGCATCCGCCGCCTGGATGTCATGCGCTATCCCAAACAGGCCCGTGACACCGTCGAGATTGCCAAGGAGGCCATTCGGCGGGCAGCCCCGTTCGGTGATGTCTCGCGCCTGCCCAAACCCTGGAAGTTCAATGAGACTTTCCTGTTCAGTGATCAGCGGAAATTCAAGCCCATGACCCTCGATCGTTGACGGCTCATCGACACATCGCCGAATAAACACCGACTTGCTGGGGGCCGCAGTTGGCGGTTGCAGGCACAATCAGCGCATGTTCTGGAATTTGCCCACCTTGCTCACTTGGGCGCGGATCGTCGCGATCCCCCTCATCGTGGGTGTCTTCTACTTGCCATGGCCTGCCAACGAGCTCAACTTGCTGGCCAGTGTGCTGTTCGTGGTGGTAGCGCTGACGGACTGGGCGGACGGCTGGCTGGCCCGACGCCTCAAGCAAACCTCGTCCTTTGGGGCCTTCCTCGATCCCGTGGCCGACAAGTTCCTGGTCTGCGCGTCCTTGCTGATCCTGCTGGAGATGGGGCGAGTCTCTGCCATCGTGGGCCTGATCATCATCGGGCGCGAAATTGCCATCTCGGCCCTGCGTGAGTGGATGGCCCAGATCGGCGCCTCGCGCAGTGTGGCCGTTCACATGCTGGGCAAGCTCAAGACGGCTGCGCAGATGTCGGCCATCACCTTGCTGCTCTACGACGGCCCTTTGCCCTTGATCGACCACCCCTGGGCGCATGCGCGTTTCCTGGGCACCGGCCTGATCTACATCGCCTGTGGGTTGACGATCTGGTCCATGGCGTACTACCTCAAACGCTCCATCCCCGACATCATTGCCAAGGCTCGTTGATCCACTGTCAAAGGTGCACCCACGCCCCTGGAGGGCTGCCCTGTGAAATTGTTTCGGCATAGAATCATTCTTCAGGGTCACCTGGTGGGGACCCCTTGTCTGGCACCTTCCCGAAGGGGGATTTTTCGTGAACAAGTCCGAGTTGATTGAACACATCGCCCAACAGGCCGACATCTCCAAAGCGGCGGCTGGCCGTGCCCTGGAGGCCGTGCTCAACGGCGTGAGCGGTGCGCTCAAAAAAGGCGATACCGTCTCCCTGGTGGGCTTTGGTACGTTTGCCGTGACCACCCGTGCAGCCCGGACGGGGCGCAACCCGCGCACTGGCGACACCATCAAGATCAAGAAGGCGAAAATTCCGAAATTCCGCCCCGGCAAGGGTCTGAAAGACGCCTTGAACTGATCTACACTTCGCGTTCGAGATCGGGTGCTTAGCTCAGTTGGTAGAGCGGCGCCCTTACAAGGCGTAGGTCGGGGGTTCGAGCCCCTCAGCACCCACCATCCGATATCCGGCAAAGGCGAACACAGGTTCGCCTTTGTGCCATACAGGCATCCAAAAACAGGCGCCACCAAGCGCTGAGCAGGACGACCATAGGCCCGACATGTTTGATTTTGTTCGCAAGCACACCCGAATCCTGCAGTTGATTCTGCTGGTCCTGATCCTCCCCTCGTTTGTCATCTTTGGCGTCCAGGGGTATGAGCAATTCCTCAACGAGGACGAAGTGGTGGCCAAGGTGGCTGGCCGGAAGGTCACGACCTCCGAGATGGACAACGCCCACCGCAACCTGGTCGAGCGTGCCCGTGCTCAGCAGCCTGAGCTGGATGCCTCCAGGCTGGATGCCCCGGAGATCAAGCGCCAGGCGCTGGATCTGCTGGTCAACGACTATGTCCTGATGGCCGCGGCCAATGATCAGAAGCTGCGCGCGTCTGACTCGCGGGTGCTGCGCCTGTTCGCCACTTCACCTGATTTCGCATCTCTGCGAAACCCGGACGGCACGCTCAACACGCAACTGCTGCAGGCGCAGGGCATCACTTCGGCGCAGTTTGCCGAGCGCATCCGCCAGCAGCTGTCGGTCGGCCAGGTCACGGCCGGTGTCGAGACCACCGCCATGGCGTCGGCCACCTCCAACAAGCTGGCCGTTGATGCGCTGTTCCAGGTGCGTGACGTGCAGTGGCTCAAGTTCGAGGCCAAAAACTACGTGGCTCAGCTCAACCCCACGCCCGATCAGCTCAAGAAGTTCTTTGATGCGCCGGCCATGAGCAGCGTCTTCATGATGCCCGAGCGCGCCGATGTTCAATACGTGGTGCTGGACCTTGATGCCCTGAAGGACCGTGTCACGGTGACCGAAGAAGAGTTGCGCAAGTCTTACCAGGAAAACCTCAAGGCCTACACCAAGGACGAAGAGCGCCGTGCCAGCCACATCCTGATCAAGGCCGACAAGTCCGCCGCGGCAGACGTTCGCAAGGCCGCCCAGGCCAAGGCCGAGGCACTGCTGGCCCAGGTCAAGGCCAACCCCGGAGTCTTTGCCGAACTGGCCAAAAAGAACTCGGAAGACGAGGGCTCGGCCGTCAACGGTGGAGACCTCGATTTCTTTGCACGGGGCGCCATGGTCAAGCCATTCGCCGACGCCGCCTTTGCACTCAAGAAGGGTGAGATCAGCAACCTGGTCGAGTCCGATTTTGGTTATCACATCATCCAGCTGACGGACATCCGTGGCGGTTCGGCTCAGCCGTTCGAGGCCGTTCGTGCGGAGATCGAAGACAGCGCCCGCAAGCAACTGGCCCAGCGCTTGTACGCTGAATCGGCCGAGAAGTTCACCAACGCGGCCTACGAGCAGTCCGACTCGCTCAAGGGCGTGGCCGAAGAACTCAAGCTGCAGATTCAGTCGATGACCGATGTCCAGAGCAAGCCCGGCGCGAAGGATCAGGGCGTGCTGTCCCACCCCCGCGTGTTGCAGGCCTTGTTTGACCCGGTCAACCGCGGCAAGGCGCGCAACACCGAAGCCATTGAAGTGGCGCCCAACAAGCTGGTGTCGGCCCGCATCGTGAAGTACTCGCCGGCTGCCAAGCCCGCGTTCGAGACGGTCCAGGCGCAGGTGAAAGAGCGCTGGCTGGCTGTCGAGTCCGCCAAGGCCGCTCGTGCCGATGCAGATCAGAAAATGGCGCTGTGGAAGCAGTCGCCCGAGCAATCGAAGTTGCCCGTGTCGGTGCAGATGTCGCGCCGCCTGATGTTCAACCAGCCGCCCGCGGTGATGGATGCCGTGCTGCGCGTGCCCGAGAAAGAGCTGCCTGCCTGGAAGGTGGTGGACCTGGGTCCTGAAGGCGCGGCACTGGTCAAGATCAACAAGGTGCTGCCCACGACCATGTCGCCCGAAGAGTCGCAAGAGACCTATCGCCAGTTCGGCAGCTACTGGGGCAAGGCCGAGGTTGAAGCCTATGGACGTGCGCTCAAGCGCCAGTACAAGCTGACCTACACCGCCAAGGCGCCGGCGACCAAAGCATCCGCCGCTGAAAAATCATCGGCAGAGAAGTAAAGTGCAAAAAATCAGTATATAATGGAAGTCTTCAACGACGGTGGCTGTAGCTCAGTTGGTAGAGTCCCAGATTGTGATTCTGGTTGTCGTGGGTTCGAGCCCCATCAGCCACCCCACCGTACATTTGAAAAGCCGACCTGTGAGGGTCGGCTTTTTTCTTGGCTGAACCCAATGGGTTCAGCGCATGGCCTTGCCAGCCATGTTCAAGATGTCGTCCAGCGGGTTGCCATCGCCATTCAGATCCAGCATGGACATCAGGCCGCCTGACGCTGCCGGTGTCCCTGAGGCGGCGGCAGGGGCTGCGTTGCCGAACAGGCCACCCAGCGCACCGGTCAGCGCGCCGACCAGGCCACCAGCGCCATCACCGGAGCCGCCCGCAGATCCACCGCCTTGCCTGGCCATGTACCCGGTGACCAGCATGGCCAGCATCGGCAACATTTTTTTGAGCAGGGCTGGATCCAGGCCCGATTGCGCCGCGGCATTGTCAGCGACGGCACGGCTGACTTCCTTGGAGCCAAAGATCTGCCCCAGCACGTTGTTGCCCTGTCCCACATCGGTGGGTTGAGGTGACAACACGTTCTCCAGCAGGCCGCCGCCCAATTGGCTGAGCAGGCCGCCCAGGCCTTCAGAGCCGACGCCTTGTGACTGAACCTGTTTTTTGACGCCGCCCAGGATGGCTGGAACCAGCGCCTCGGCGCCTTTGGCCACGTCAGCCTCGCTGACGCCCAGCTCGCGCGCCACCGATTGAAGGCCGCCCATCTGGGTAAGGATGTCGTTGATCTGCATGGAGGGGCTCCTGGGTTGTTGGTCGAGCCCTACAGCGTAAGGGCGCCACGGCCGAAAAGCACCCCCTAGAACGCGGGCGAGTGCATCAGTCGGGTTCGTGCTTGATGTGTGCTTGCCAGACCTGCTCCAGCGTGGATGTCAGTTGCTCGGCAAACAGGGCGCCATCAAACAGCGACGTTCCCTGAGCGAGGGCGCGCAGGTTGGCACGCAAGGCCTGCAGGGAGGCCACATCACCCGCCATCAGGATGGCCGTGTCGACGTAGCCTTGTGTGGATTCGGTGACCCATTCCTGCAGACCGACACAGGTCAGCAGGCTGCCCCCCTGGCGCGACAGCATCGTTTGCCCGAGCAGGGTCACGGTGGGCACGCCCATCCATAGCGCTTCGCAGGTGGTGGTGATGCCGGGGTAGGGGAAGGTGTCCAGCATGATGTCCACCTCGGCATGTGATGCCAGGTGCTCGTCTCGCCCAGGCTGGCCGCCCGCCATGTCCACCCGATCCAGTGCGATGCCGACCCGGGCCAGGCGCTCGCTCAAGGCCAGACGCGATGCGGCCTGGGTCATCTGACGGTTCTGGATGCGCAGGCGTGCGGTGGGCAGGGCCGACAAAATGGCCGACCAGGCGCGCAGCATGTCGTCACTGATCTTGGCCAGGTTCTGGTAACAGCCAAAGGTCACATGCCCACGGCTCATGGCAGGGCAGGGTGCGACCTCCAGCATGGGCGACTCGGGTGGCGGCGCGAAGCAGTTGCCGGTGTCAGGCAGATGAACGATGCGCTCGGTGAAGTGCCCCTGGTGCACCAATGGCGCCGAGATCCGGTCGGCCAGGATGAAATCGATCGCCGGCAGGCCGGTGCTGGCCAGAAAACCCAGCCAGTTGCCTTGAACCGGGGCAGGGCGCCAGGCCATCACCGGCAAGCGGTTGTGTGCGGTGTGGCCGGACAGGTCCAGCAGAAGGTCGGGGCGGTCTTCATGGATCAGGGCTGCGGCGCCGGCGTCGTCCAGCCCTTGCAGGCAGCGCCACGTCGCAAAGTGGGGTTTGAGTGTTGCGGTGATTTCGTCTTCCAGGGCCTGGGTGGGGTAGGCCAGCAGCGTCAGTCGGTCTGGACTGATGTGGGGCAGCAGGTTTTGCAGAAACAGACCCACCGGGTGAGACAAAAGATCACCCGAGAGCAGGCCCACCCTCAGTGGTGCCGATCGTGCTTTCAGCGCGCGACCGTCGTGAGGGAAGGGCGTGGCCTTGGCCGTCACGGCGGCGCCGTAGGCACGAGCCTCGGCCAGGTACATCTCGGGCGTGCACAGCGGGTCGTAGCTCAGGGTGAACAGCAGGTTGCTGCGCGCCAGGTCCAGCCCAGGGTCCAGGCGAAGCGCCTCGCGGAAGCACTGGCAGGCCTGAGCGGATTCACCCCGCTCCTGGTGTGCCACGCCCAGGCTGAGGTGAGCGGATGCGTGATCGGGCATCAGCTCGATGGCCCGCCTGAAGGCAGCCATGGCCTCATCCAGGCGCCCCATCTCCTGCAAGACCACGCCCAGGTTGCTGTGCGCATCGGCATGGTCGGGCGCTGCCTGGATGGCGGCCTTGAAGGTGGCTTCTGCCTCTGCATGACGTCGCAATGAGGTCAGGGCAATGCCGCGATTCAACAAGGCGTCCAGGTGGCCAGGTGCGAGGCGCAGGGTTTGGTCAAAGGCGGGCAGGGCCTCTGCCCAACGCTTCAGGGCATTGAGCGCCAGACCTTTGATCAGGTGGGCCTCCAGCATCTTGGGGTCCAGCTTCAGGGCTCGATCTGCGCTCAGCAGGGCCTCTTGCGGCCGCGACAGGCTCAGGAGCACATGCGCGCGGTTGCTGTGGGCCTCGGCATAGGCTGGCAGCAGCCTGATGGCCGTGTCGTAGGTGGCCAGCGCTTGTGTCAACTGGCCGGTCATGACCAGCGCGTTGCCCAGGTTGACGTAAGGTGACGGCTGTTTGGGGTTGGCCGCCAAAGAGCGCTGGATCAAGGCAATGCCCTGATCCACGCGCTGGGTCTGCAGGCACAAGACGCCGAAGTAATGCAGGGCGTCAGGGTGTGTGGGGAGGCCCTGTAACACCTGCCCATACAGAACCTCGGCCTGAGCCAATTGCCCTTGCTGGTGGCAGTTCAAGGCCAGTTGCAGGGCTTGCAACAAGGGCTGATGGTGTGGGGACGGTCGTTGACTCATGGGGCAATCAGGATTGGGGGTGCCGCGTGTCAGCCAAGGCTGGCAAGGTCAGGGTTGAACACCACCTCCCAGAGGTGGCCATCGGGGTCCTGGAAGTAGCCTGCATAACCGCCGTAAAACGTGGGGACGGCTGCTTTGACGATGGCGGCCCCGGCCCGCGATGCCTGATCCATGATGGCGTCGACCTCGGCGATCGAGGCGACATTGTGCCCAATGGTGAACTCCGTCGGAGAAGGCGCATGTGCTGCGATGCCTGTGTCGGCGGCAATGCTTGCTCTAGGCCACAGCGCCAGCTTCAAACCCGGTTGCAGGTTGAAGAACGCGACGGCGCCATGGGAGATGTCCTCACCAATGATGCCTTGGGTGGGAAAGCCCAGGCCATCTCGGTAGAACGCCAGGGATCGCGCCAGGTCATCGACCCCCAAGGTCAGGACCGTGATGTTCGGGTTCATGGGTTCAGCGACAAAACAGGCGCACGTCGCCTCGCGCGGTGTCGAGGTCGTACTTGTCGATGGGCTTGCCGTTCGAATGCCGAAGCGAGCCGTCGAGGATGTCGCGTGCCAAGTTGCAACGCGATGCATCGGTGCCGTCTTCCTTGCCACCGGACCGTGAACTTTTCTCCGCTGGGCCATTGGAGGAGACTGTTTGCCGACGATCTGGTTGACGATCCTGTCCAGCCTGGCGTTCGTTGACCATCTGATCCTGAAGCTGCCAGTGCCGCCTGGCCGCTTCGACCTCTGCCGCGGATGGCTTGCGATCGTTGATGATCAGTGGCTTGGCACCCGCCTTGGAGGTCGATGCCTTTTTCTCGCCGTAATGCACCTGGCCGCTCTCGTCGGTCCACTTGTAGACCTCTGCCCACCCAATCGATGGCAGGGCCAGTTGTGCTGACCAGCCCATCAAAGCCAAGGCGGTTGCCCGCGCTTTTGTGCCCATCTGCCCTCTCCGGTGATGATTTTTCATGGTCGCTCAGTCTGCCCGAAGCAGACCGAACTGCCAACCATCAGGATCGGGGTAGGGTGGGCTCGCTCAGCGGCGCAGCAACACGTTCATCGTCGGGGTGACCTCGTTGTCATCGACATAGCCGATCGCGCCTGGGGTTTTCTGAATGTAGGCGATCAGGCTCGCCGTGTCGGCAAACTCGCGCGGTGGTGTGCCTTTGCCCACGTAGCGACGCACCGTCCAGTAGGCGACGAACTTTTCCTCGTCCTGCTGCAGGTAGTCGCTGAGAAAGCGCAGGCGGTTGATCTGGTTGGGCTGGGCGTTCACGGGGATGACGGGGTTGCCGTCAATCTCTACCACCTTGCCGGTGTAGATGCGTTGCACCGTGACCAGGTCAAGCTTGCGCATGGAGGGGTGGCCAATGAGCACCACCTGATCTCCTGCCCAGGCCGACCAGGCCAGAAGCAGCATCAGGGCTGCAATGGGTATTTTGAGGAGTCTCATCGTGGGCTCCTCTTAGAACACAAAGTTATAGCTGAGGGACAACACGTCGATGGTGTCGTTCGAGACTGGCGCGGCGCCTGCGGGCGAGTCGACCATCGCAGAGCCTTTGTTGATCCAGGTGTGCATCCACTCGCCCTTGAGCTTGCTTTGGGGCGTCAAGGCGTAGGAGGCGCCCAGCGACAACGAGTACTGGTCATAGAACGGGATGGTGTCGAGCAACTGTCGCTGGTCCGCCTCGAAAAGTGGCGGGGCCACTACGTCGGCGATGTCCTGCCGGGTACGGGCTGTGGCGCCGACGGTCTTCAAGCTGGCAACGGTGACGTAGGGCGTGATGCGATCCATCTTGCGCAACACCGACAAGTAACCTCCTGCGGTGTTCGCACCCAGTGCAATGTCGCGCTGGAAGTTGCGTTCGAACTCGCCAATCAGTCGCCAGTCGCTGGGCAGGCTGATGTCAAAGCCAAAGGTGACGATGTCGTTGCGGAACTCTCGAACAAAGGCCGTCGGCAGGTAAACGTTGTAGCCCCCTCCGAGGGGAATGTTCTGAATTGTCGCCGGCGCCTGGATCTGGTCGTCGTTGAAATCGGATTTGGCGTGGTGCAGGCCCAGACGCCAGGTGCTGTCTTCGGCACGCAGGGTCAGCACACCGCCGGTGACTCGCGTGGTCACCGAGATGAAGGCGGTTCCCGTGTCACGCGAGTAGGATCGCTGCATCACGGTGGGCGCGCGCCCTGAGTACACATCCAGGCTGAGGTCTCCGCTGTCCAGTGCCCAGTTGCGCGTCACATACAGACCCGCGATGTCGGTGGTCGGTGAGATGGAGTACATCTCGGTGGGCATGCGAACAAATTCGTAGCTCTGTCCCACATCGAGGTTCTCAGAGAACAGGTACAGAGGCAGCCGCACCTTGCCTGCGCGGATCAACCACTCGTTGCTGGGCCGCCAGGACACAAAGGCCCAGGCTGCACTGGTCTCCCATTTGCTGTCGTTGTCTGCAGCGGGCGCGACCTTGGCCTGAAGGGTGGCCGACCATTGGGCCGAGAACTTGGCGTCAAACTGGACGCCCAGAACGCTGTCGCGCTTGACGGTGCCGTTGTCGGTGATGAAGCGCTGGTACTTGTAGTCCTTGTTGGAGACTGCTGCGCCCACCGTTCCAAAGCCCGAGTAAGAAAACTCCTGGGCGAGTGCACCTGCACAGGCGCTGCCGGAGACGATGGCCAGTGCCAGGTGCCATGCCTTTGCTGTGGTAGTCATGTGGATGGATCCCATTAGTCTTGCCATTTTTTTGCAATTTCCATGATGCGAGGTTGCTGCGCCAGGAAGGCCTGGACGACTCCGGGATCGAAGTGCCCCCCGGTGTTGCATTCGATGTAAGCCCTCGCCATGTCGTGGGTCAGGGGCTCTTTGTAAGGACGTCGACTGATCAGCGCATCGTAAACATCGGCCACGGCCATCAAACGGGCCGACAAGGGGATGCGATCGCCTGCCAGACCGTCTGGATAGCCTGAGCCATCCCATTTTTCATGGTGGGAGCGGGCAATCTCCATGGCAAACGACAGAAAGTCGGTGTCATCGCCCATGCGCTGTGCCGCTCGGCGAAGCATTTCCCAGCCATGCATGGGGTGACTCTTCATGATCTTGAATTCATCGGCAGTCAGCTTGCCGGGCTTGAGCAGAATACTGTCAGGAATCGCCACTTTGCCCATGTCGTGCAAGGGCGCCGACTTGGCGATCAGGTTGATCGACTCCGGGTTCAGCACGTCCAGACACTGTCCTTGCTCCCAAAGATGGGTGGCCAGCACGCGGACATACTCTTGCGTGCGTTTGACGTGGTTGCCGGTGTTTTCATCGCGGAACTCGGCAAACGAGATCATCACGAACAGCGTGGACTCGCGCAGGCGATCGAGTTGCACCATGCGTTCGTCCAGTTCGGTGCTCAAGGTCGCGGCACGGCTGCGCAGTTGGTCATGCAGTGATTTGTTTTCCAGGTGCGTTTTGACCCGGGCGCGCACAATGGCCGGGCTGATCGGCTTGTGGATGAAGTCGGCCGCACCGACTTCAAAACCTCGTGCCTCGTGCTCGGTCTCGCTCATGGCCGTGAGGAAGATCACCGGAATGTTCCTGGTGCTTTCATGTTGTTTGAGTTGCCTGCAGACCTCATAGCCGTCCATGCCGGGCATCATCACGTCCAGCAGGATCAGATCGGGCGG
>DAORJC010000051.1:0-17707 GCA_035438885.1 Aquabacterium sp.
AATTTTGGAGGTTTGATTCGAGTTCATAGGACTCCTATAGGTGACGTCACAGGCCCTTACATCGACACTGCCGTGCCAAAACCTGAGCGGGAAACCCAAGTTTCACAGTAGTGAGTCTCTTTGAAGCCCCTAAATGCGTGGCGATCAGGGTAAGCCGGGCTTTTCCGTTGCCTTCAGACAACAGGAAAGCGGTCACTCGCCTTCGCCGAACTTGTCGTTGATCAGGTTCTGCAGGGCCACGGTGGCTTCCTGCTCTTTGGGGCCGTCGCATTCCAGCTCGACCGAAGCACCCAGGCCGGCTGCCAGCATCATGACGCCCATGATGCTCTTGGCGTTGACCCGGCGGTCGTTGCGGGTCAGGAAGACCTCGCACGGAAAGCTGCTGGCCAGCTTGGTCAGTTTGGCGGAGGCGCGGGCGTGCAGGCCCAGCTTATTGCTGATGGTGACGGTGGTCTTGATCATGGGTCGGATGAATGGCCTGGTTCTGGGGTTTGGACGAGGCGATCTGCATCACTCCCTGCGTGCCACCGGCCAGGGCCCGGGTGATCAGGGTCTCAAGGGGCTCGTGTGCGTAATTCAGGGCCCGCCAGAGCATGGGGACATTCACGCCCGTGATCACCTTGACCTGCTGACCATCGGCCAGCCTCTGGATGACATTGCAGGGCGTGGCGCCAAAGACGTCGGCCAGCACCAGGGCTTCGCGGCGCGGGTCGTCGTTCTGCAGGCGCGCCAGCATCACTCGGGCCTGGGCTTCGACCTCGTCGCACCCCAGGTTGGCAAGCACGTCCAGGGCCTGGATCTGCTCGGCAGCTTCCGCAAAGGTGTGCCCGGCCGCCTGTTTCAGGGCAGAGGCGAGCGGCGCGTGAGCAATGATCAGGATGCCTGGCATACGACGCTGATTATCGGGGTCTCAGTCCGCAAAGGTGAAGCCTTCAATGAACGTGCGCAGCCTCGGGTCGTCAACTAGCAACGGGTTTTGCCAAACACTGGCCTGAAACACGTGCAGCCCCCTTGAAAACTGCCAGGTCCCGATGGTGACGGGCACCGGCTTGCCGCCGTTGGGGTCGGGGCGATGCCCCTGGATCCACCAGGCGCCTTCCTGAGGGTGAGCGGTGCGCCCCTGGATGGCCGGGGCTTGCTCGGGCACGGCCCGGACCGTGGGCGCCGGGCCGCCCGGCGGCGAGACATTGCGGATCAGGGCCGCTTGAAGGGCGCTCAATGCTTGGACGCGGCGCTCGGGGGTGCCCATGTCGGCGTAGCTCAAGGCCCAGGTGGCGCCGTCGGCGTCGCAACTGAGCAGGTGCAGGGTGATGGGGCCGCCCGAGACGCCCGTCAGTGGCAGGCTGCGGCTGGCGTGATCGGGCTTGCAGGGAAACAGCAGCCGCAGGCCGGCCGCATCGGGGGGCAGGGTCTCGCGCCAGTTGGTGGCCGGGGCGCAGGCTCCCAGGCCCAGGCCCAGGCCCAGGATCAGGATCAGGATCAGGAGCATGGGCGCGCAAAGCACTTGCGCGCGGCGGGCGAGGGGGTGGATCATTGCGTATGATGAAATGACAAAGCGGGTTTCACCTGTACTAGGGATGGACGTCATGCCCTGGATGCCAGGACACTTCCGCCGATGAACAGGGGTACTCACATGGACTATGTCACATTGCCCGCCAGGGATCTGGGCCCGACCGCGGGCCTGCCGGCGTCTGCGCCGCCTGACGGCATGGTGGATTCGACCACCTGGCAGCGCACGCAGGGCGATCTGATGCGGTTTCAGGAACTGGTGGCGCAGGTCGGGCGCGAGCTGGCCGAGCCGCTCACCGTGGCCCTGGAGCGCGTCAATGCGCTGGTCAGCACCGGTCGAATTGACCGAGGCGGCCTCAAGGCCCTGCTCACCGAAATGGAGCGTGCGCGTCAGGCCGGCATCTGGTGCCAGCAGATTTCCAGGCTGGCCACTGGGCGGGCCCATCAGTCGCACGAGCGCGTTCACCTCACCAACACGGTTCAGAGTTTGCTCGCCCATCGCGTGCGCGAGTTTCAGTCCCAGGGGGTGATGGTCACGCAGGCCATGGCCCCGGTCGAAGTGCTGGCCGATGCGTCCATGCTGTTTGCCCTGCTCAACGCCGCGCTCGATTGGGCCTTGCCCTGTGCCCGCGGGCAGTTGTCGGTTCGGGTGGAGATGCAGGCCTGGCCGGCGCACGGGCAGTTGCGCCTGAAGATGCCGTTTCGCGATGCCGATCAGGTCGGGGGGCAGGATGCCTCCGACGAGTTGCCGCCCGCCGTCAACGGCTTGAGCTGGCACCTGCTGGATCAATACGCCCGCACGATGGGGGTGGCCGTGCAACGGCAGGTGGCCGCTGGCACCGTCGAGCTGATGCTGGAGTTCCCGCACACGGTCAGTGCCTCGCTGGTGTCCGATGTGCAGGCCGACATGGACCAGGGGTTTGCCACGTCGGTCAACTCGCGGCCTTTGGCAGGCAGCCATGTGCTGGTGGTGGCCAATCGCCGTGACCTGCGCCTGCTGATCCGCGAGTCGGTCAAGTCCATGGGCCTGGTGGTCGACTTTGTCTCCTCGGTCACCGAGGCCACGCAGTTCTGCCGCGAGGCCCTGCCGCATGCCATCGTCTTCGAGTCCAACCTGCGCGGGCAGCGGTTTGACCACCTGGTGGCCGGCATCCGCAAGGAAGTGCCCGAGTTCGTGGTCATCGAGGTTCTGGAAGAAGGGCATGCCTTCGACATCTCGACCGTCAGTGCCACGGGCATGGCCCGTGTGGGCCGCGAAGCCCTGCTGCAGTCGCTGCCCTCAGCCCTGGTCTACGAGCTGTCCCGGACCATGTGAGCTCAGGCCTGGTCGGCCAGCAGCTTGCCGATCAGTTCGTGCATGGCAGCAAAATCGGGCTCGCCGATGTAGCGCTTGACGATCTGCCCCTTCTTGTTGATCACGAAGGTGGTGGGCGTCAGTTGCACGGGCCCGAAGCCCTGAGCGATCTCGCCCGTGTGGTCCATGGCCACCCGAAAGGGCAGCTGCCGGCTCTGCGCAAACTGCATCACATAGGCCGGAACGTCGTACTGCATGGCCACGGCCAAGGTCTCCAGGCCCTGGGCCTTGAACTTTTCATGCGTGGCCACGATCTGCGGCATCTCGCGCACGCAGGTGGTGCAACTGGTGGCCCAGAAGTTGATGACCGTGACCTTGCCCTTGAGGTCGGCCAGTTGGTGCTTGCTGCCGTCCAATTGCGTGAAGGACAGGTCCGGTACACTGGATTTGTCCTCCCCGAAGCAGCCGGTCAACAAGACGGCGCTGCCCAGGAGTGCAGTCATCACAAGCCATTGGCGACGGGGTGATTGGTGGACGGGATTCATGAGGCCGGTTTCTCAAAAAAAGGGTGTGCCATGCAACGACGATGGATATTGTGCTCTCTGGTTCAGGCCGGTGTCTGGCCAGGGGTTTTGGCGGGTGCCTCGTTCAACGCGCACGCGGCGTCGTTCACGTCCAAGGAGGCCACGCAGGCCTTGCGCACGGCGCTGGAGCGTGGCGCCCAACAGGCGGTGGCCCAGTTGGGGCGTGCCGATGGTTTCCTGGGCAACGAGAAGGTTCGCATCGCCTTGCCTTCGGTGTTGTCGGATGCGGCGCCCCTGCTGAAGGCGGTGGGGCGGGGCAAGCAGCTCGATGAGCTGGTGGTGGCCATGAACCGCGCGGCCGAACAGGCCGTGCCCATGGCGCTGCCCCTGCTCAAGTCGGCCATCAAGTCGATGTCGGTGACCGATGCACAGAGCATCCTGCAAGGCGGTGACACCTCGGTCACCACCTTCTTTGAAGGCAAGACCCGAACGCCCCTGACGGGTCAGTTCCTGCCGGTGGTCAGCAAGGTGGTCGATCGCCTGTCGCTGGCCAGGCGCTACAACGACCTGGCGGGCAAGGCAGCCGGCATGGGCTTGCTCAAGGACGAGCAGGCCAACGTGCAGCAGTACGTCACGGGCCGCGCCCTGGATGGGCTGTTCTTGATGATTGGCGAGCAGGAGCGCGCCATCCGTCAGGACCCGATCGGCACGGGCAGCGCCATCCTCAAGAAGGTTTTTGGCTCGCTCTGACGGCACCGGTGGCGCCACTGGCGGGGCTGGATGCTGGCGGGGGTGGCCCCTCGGCGGCCGGCACGCTGGTTTTCTGAACGCGCTCGACCTGCGGGTCGGCCCATGAGCCTTTGACCGTGAACTCCCGTGTGTTGGCCTCGACCACGGTCTTGCGCAGCAGGATCTGGGCAATGAAGGTGCCCAGGCCAATGGCCGGGTTGATGGCGGCATAGGCCAGCGAGGCCGTGCCGGCATTGATCTCCGGGATGACAAAGACGCGCAGATTCTGGGTCTCCTGGGCCAGGTCGGCCTGCCCCTCCATCAGCACCACGGCCTGCACACCCCGCATGCGCAGGTTGCGGGTGTCGGCGACGCCTTGCGTGACCTTGACGTCGCCATCGATCCGGTCAAAGGCAAAGCCTTGCTGGAACACATCGCGGAAGTCCAGGATCAGGCGCCGCGGCAGGGACTGTAGGCTGAGCACCCCCAGCAGCTTGGCCATGCCCGGATCGACCTTGAGGAACTGCCCCTCCTCAATGGCCACCTTGATGTCGCCATTGAGACTGGCCGCATCAAGCTCCAGCGGTGAGCCCAGCCAGGCCACCTGTCCGGACATCTTGCCTTTGCCGCCCTTGAGGGTCTGGGGCAGGCCCAGCCGGGTCAGTAAATTGCCGGTGTTGTTCAGGTCCAGGGTGAAACCAAAGGCCGCGCGGTGCCGGGGTTTGTTGCGTTTGTCCTCCGCAGCCGGGGCGGGAGCGCTCTGCGCGCCCAGGGCGGCCCAGTTGCCACTGGCTTGCAGTTGGGCATCGGGTGAGCTCAGTTTGAACTTGGTCAGCCGCCATTCGGTCAGGGGTGCGGCACCGGTGGTACTGGCGGTGTTGATCAGCCGGTTGTTGGCCTCGACCTCCAGCTTGCCCAGGGGCAGGCCGCGCCAGTCGAACTGATCGATCACGATGTCCAGGGCCGGGACGCTGAGGACCTCGGTCGACAGCAATTGCTGTGCGGCCTGGTCGGCCAGTGCTTCGGCCTCGGCGGCGGGCACGGCCAGCCGACTCAGGCGCGCCAGAACCTTGCTGGATGCCCCCTCAGGCCGGATGTCCACGGTGCCGGCCATCAGGGGCGCTTCAATCTGTGCCCGCCAGGCCTGGGGGGCAGGGCGACTCAAGGTCAGGTTCATGTCCTTGAAGGTGCGCTGACGCCAGGTCAGGCTGTCGGTCTTGAGCTGGAAGCTGTCGGGCAGGTAGCTCTCCAGGGCGTTGTCCTGGTGGGTGCCATTGTGGCCATCGGCGCTGCCCTCGTTGCTGACCTTGGTCACCTCGGAGATCAAGGTCTGCCAGGCATCAAGGTCCAGTTGGGCGACGGTCATGCGCCCCACCACCTTGCCCGCCACGACCGCCGACGTGCCAGGGCCGATGTGGATCTGGCCTTGCTTGATGCGGGCTTGCGGGCCGCTCAGGTCTCGCAGGTAGGTGGCCAGCCAGGGCACGGGCCCCCCCAGTTCCAGTTGCAGTCGGTCGGTCCGGGTGTCGCTGCCTTCCTGGCGATGAACCAGCTTGAGGGGCCATGCCTCTGCAGCAGGCTTTTGCAAAGGGGCTGGCAGGTTGATGCCCAGGCCTTGCAGGGTGCTGTTGACTTGCAGCTCAGGGCGTGTGGATCCCTTGGTCCGGTTCAGGGCGACGGTGACCGTCACAGGGGTCTGGCCGGTGATGTGTCGGCCCACCTGGGCCAGGCCGGGCCATTCGGTGGCGCTCTTGAGCCCATCACCCGAGATCAGACCCTGCGCCACAAAGCGAGGCATGCCTTGGGCGTTTCGATCACCGGTGATCCGGAAGTCCTGCCCCCACACCTTGGCGTTGGCCTGGACTTTCAAGGTGTTCTGGGTGAACTGGATCACCCCCCGGGCTTGACTCAGGGTGGGCACCTGGGGGCCCAGCTTGAGGCTGGCGGCATCCGCATCCGTCAGGTTGACCTGCCCTTGGACCGACGACTCCTGGGTCCGGTTGAGCGGGATGCTCAGGCTCAGGCTGAGGTTCGCGCGGCCCTTGCCCCGGGCTTCGCTGAGCATGTGATCGGTCCAAGGGGCAATGGGCGAGGCCTCCAGATAGCGAAGCAGATCCTCCAGCGGCCCTTGTCCTTGTCCTTCGATGGCCAAGGCCGGGTCATCGGCGGCCAGGTCCTCAATGACGCCATTGACCTTGCTCAGGCCAAATTGGCCCGAGCCCACGTTGGTGATCACGGCGGTGGCGTCTTCGATGCGCATGCGCTGGCCTTCAAAGACCAGCAGTCCGGACAACTGCGAGAACACCGGCCAGTAGGGCGTGGCCGGCGAGCCGGCTGGCGCCGGCTTGACAAAGGGCACGTAGTCCAGGGTCACGTCCTTCATGGGCACGGCCACACGGAATTTGCCGCCCTGGTCATCTTTGAAGGGGAACTGCCAGAGATCGCCCGAGACTTCAAAGTTCACGTTGGCGGCGCTGCCGCCTCGCACGGCATCGCGAACGTAGTGACGGGCATCGACCAGGACGGACGAGGGCAGGTATCTCCAGACCCGGTCTGCCTGCCCGCGACTGAGCTGTCCGGTCAACTGGAGCGTGCCAGGGTAGCGGCCCCCATCGCCCACGCCCTGGCCGGCACCGGTGGCCCAGGTGGCGCTCAGGGTGCCTTCGACATCGGCGTTGGCAAAGCGGGCATCCTTGACGTTCAGCGTGATGGTCGGCAAGGCTTGCGGGCGGGGGGTGATCTTCCAGGTCAGTTGGGTGGCCAGTTGCTGCACCGGGATGCGGGCCTCATCGAACACCCCGGGGAACTCCAGCCAACCTTCTTTCAGGGTGGCAGCCGCTTCGCCACCTTGTTCGGTGGCCTTGAAGGTCAGTTCGGCGCCCGATGCGCCGGGATGTTCTGCCGTGGCCGCCCACCCCACGGCGCTCAGCTTGCCTTCGGTCTGGTAGCTGCTCGGGGCACTGGCTGGCCCTTGCCAGGTCAGTTTGATGTCTTGCGCAATGCCGGTGGGGCTCAGTTGGGCCAACTGGTCGCGAAGGTGGCTGCCAATGGGCAGGCGGTCGGCCAGGCGTGCCAACAAGGCCAGGTCCAGTCGGTCCACGCTCAGTTGCCCCGATTGGGTGCGTTTCCAGGCCTCGCCCTGCAATTCGGGCAGCAAGGGTGGGGTGGCTTGGGCAGGGGCGACGGGCGCGGGCGGGTGGACCCAGCTCAAGCGGGCCTGGCTGGCGGGCCAACTCAATCCGTCGTCGGTGGTGAAGGCCAGCCCCTGCCACCCCAGGGTGGTGGTGGTGGGCAGATGCTCGGCGTCCAGTCGGCCTTTGACGGACTTGAAGGCCAGTGGTGCCAGGTCGCTGGCCAGTTTCACGGCCACCTGCTGAACATCCACATCCAGGCTCAGTTGGCTGGGTTGACCACGTTTGAAGGCCAGCGTCATGGCCACGCGCCCGTGCCCGCCTTGCACATCAAACGGCAGGCTGGCGTGGAGCTTGAGGGCTTGCACGTCCACCTTGGGCAGGTCGATGTTCGCACTGCCAGACCAGCTGCGCCAGTCGCTGGCCCGGGTGGGCTGGCCTACCCAGCGCGCCCAGAAGGGGGTGGTGTCCTGATCGTCGGTGCCGCGGGCCCACAGAGGTTGGGTCATCAGGGCACGGGCGGTGAACCGTTGGCCAAAATGGCCCGGCGGTGTGGCGGTCAACTGCCATTCGTGCACCCGGCGCGCCAGGCCGGGGCGGTTGACCAGCGACAGGTCCAGCGCCGTCAACTGGATGGCCGGGGCTTGCCGCCACTCATCGAGCCAGGTCACGGAGCCTTGGGTGATCCGGATCAGGGACTGATCGAGCACCCAGTCCAGGGCCGGGCTGGCATCGCCCTGGGTCTTCTGGGGATCAATCACCAGGCCGGCCACATGGATCTTGCCCTGTGAGTCACGACGAACCTCCAGTTCGGGACGGACCAAGGTGAGAGAGGCGACATGGATCTCACGTCGCCACAGCGCGGCGGGCCACAAGGACGACTCCGACAGCCGGGCGGTCACCTCCGGCAAACGCAAGCTCACGTGTCCCGAGCGGTCCAGGAAGGCGACGTCCTTGAGGGTTAACTCGGGCACCCAGCCCACCGTGCGGCCCTGAACCTGCCCAATTTTGACGGGCACCCCCAATGCGGATGTGGCTTGTTGCGCCAGGGGCTCACGCCACTGGTCGATTTTGGGCACAATTTGGGTCAACAGCACCCACCAGGCGCCGGCAGCCAAGGCAGTCAGTGCCATGGACAGGCCCAAAGCCCAGCGCATCAGACGCCAGGTCAGTCCCGATCCCCGGGTCTTGATCGGATCGACGTCGGTGACCTCTGAGGTAACTTGGGCGGGCGCGGGAGTGATTTTTGGCATGAAACAGCGCAGTCAACCGTCGTACCTGAAGTCGACTTCTTCTGTCAGGACGACAGCTTCCAACCCTAGCACAGCCGCGTTGCTCGCTCATGGCTGAACGTAACGAAACTGTGACCGAAGGGGTGTCGCCTTCCCTGGCGGATGCCGCACCGGCACGGGCCGACCATGCCCGGTATGTCCAGCGCATTCGCCGTCGTTACGAGGTCGAGCGCCAATGGTTCATGGACCATGAACCCGGCGTGCCGCTGGCCGACCCCCTCAAGCGCCTGATTCAGCATTTGCGGGACGGTGGTCGCCCTTTGGCGTCGGCCCTGCGGGTGGCGCGGCAGTTGGTGCTGGAGCGACTGGCCACGCTGGACGTGGAACAGCACGCCGCGCTGGGCGATGTCACCGGGGCCATGACCCACCTGGCTGAAGTGACTCTGCAGATGGCCATGCAGGCCGCCCAGGATGAGTTTGACGAGCGCCATGGCGCGCCGCTGAACGAGCAGGGGCAGCGCATCGACCTGTGGGTGATCGGCATGGGCAAGCTCGGTGGGCGCGAGCTCAACGTGTCGTCCGACATCGATCTGATCTACGTCTATGAAGACGATGGCCTGACGGCCGGCGTGGACGATGGACGAGGCGGCCTCAAAGGCCAGACCACCGTCCACGAGTACTTCACCCACGTGGTCAAGCGCATCTACGGCCTGATTGGCGACGTGACCGAAGACGGTTTTGTGTTCCGGGTGGACCTGGCCTTGCGCCCCAACGGCAACTCCGGCCCGCCTGTGGTCAGCATGTCCATGCTGGAAGAGTACTTCCTGACCCAGGGGCGTGAGTGGGAGCGCTTTGCGTGGCTCAAGAGCCGCATCGTGGCGCCTGCCCATGCCATGCCCGGTGGCGAGAATCACAGCCGGGCACTGGCCCTGCGCGATGTGGTCATGCCGTTCGTGTTCCGGCGTTACCTGGATTACGGGGTGTTCGAAGCCCTGCGGCAACTGCACCGCAAGGTCCGGGACGAGGCCAACCGCCGTGCGGCGGGCCGCCCCGAGCGCGCCAACGATGTCAAGCTCTCGCGTGGCGGCATCCGAGAGATCGAGTTCACCGTGCAACTGCTGCAGGTGGTGCGCGGCGGACAGTTTCCCGAGATCCGCACACGCTCGACGCTCAAGGCGCTCAAACGGCTGGCGGCCCGGGGCCTGATCCTGCCCGAGACCGCCCAGCGCCTGGCCAATTGCTATGTGCTGTTGCGGCGCATCGAGCACCGCATTCAGTACCTGGACGATCAGCAGACCCACCTGTTGCCCACCAACGTGGCCGACCTGACCTGGATCGCTGCCAGCCTGGGGCTGGACGAGGCCAAGGCCATGCTGGGGCAGGTCAGCGATGACTGTGACGGCGGGTCTTGCCAGTTGATGACGGCCCTGTGCCAGATCCGCGAGTTTGTGGCCACCGAGTTCGACGCCTTGTTGCACGACGGTGGCAGCTCGGATCAAGGGGCTTGCAAAGGCGGCGGCTGCGGCACGGCGCCTCGGCCGGTCGACAGTGAAGAGTTCATCGCCTGGCTGCCGCCCATGATCGGCTCCAAGGTGCATGAATTTGCCTCTCAGCCGCGGGTGGCGCTGCTGCCCGACGTGGCCAAGCTGCGCCTGGCCAAGCTGATTGGACGGGCCACCCAGATCGCGCAAGCACAGCCCGACAATCCAGACGAGCAGCCGCTCGGTGATGTGGCCGTGATCCGCTTTGTCGACTGGCTCACCCCGCTGTTGCGCCGTGACAGCTACATCTCCATGCTGGCCGAGCGCATGGAGGTCTTGCGGCGTCTGCTGCGCCTGTTGGCGCTGGCGCGCTGGTCCATGCGCTACCTGATGCAGCACCCGGGCGTGATTGACGAGCTGGCCGATCCGCGCCTGATGGACGGTCGCTTCGACCGGGAGGCCTACCTGCGTGACCTGCAGGAGCGCCACAAGGCCTGGTCCCGCGCCGGGCAGGCCGACGAGGAGGCCTTGCTGGACACCCTTCGGCGTGCGCACCACGCCGAGGTCTTTCGCACCCTGGTGCGCGACGTCGAGTCCCTGATCACGGTCGAGCAGGTGGCCGATGACCTCTCGGCCCTGGCCGATGCCACGCTGGAAGTCGCTTTGCGCTGGGCCTGGTCGCACCTGCAACTGCGTCCGGGCAAGCAGGCGGCCTGGTCGGTGGGGCATCAACCGCACTTTGCGGTGATTGCCTATGGCAAGCTCGGCGGCAAGGAGCTGGGTTACGGCAGTGACCTCGACCTGGTGTTTGTGTACGACGACACCCTGGACGATCAACCCGACCCCCAGGCTGGTCCGGACACCCCCAGCCCCATCGATGCTTACATGGTGTTTGCGCGCAAGCTGATCAACTGGCTCACGCTGCGAACCTCCACGGGTGATCTGTTCGACATCGACACGGCCCTGCGCCCCAATGGCAGCTCGGGCCTGCTGGTCACTTCCTATCACTCGTTTGACGATTACCAGCGTCAGCGCGGCAGCAACACGGCCTGGACCTGGGAGCACCAGGCCTTGACCCGGGCTCGCTGGTGCGCCGGCGAGCCGGCCCTGGCCGTTCGCTTTGATGCCACCCGCGAAGCCGTGCTGTCCACGGTGAGGGACCCGGTCGCCTTGCGTGACGAGGTGGTGGCCATGCGTGAGAAGCTGCGGACGGCGCATGCCTGTCCGGCCGAGGAGTTCGACCTCAAGCACAGCCCGGGCGGCATGATCGATGTGGAGTTTGCGGTTCAGTACCTGGTGCTGGCGCACAGCCATCGCTATTCGCAGCTCATGCGCAACCTGGGCAACATTGCCGTGCTGCAGATGGCGGAGGACGCCGGCCTGTTGCCGGTGGGCCTGGGCGCTGCTGCGGGCAGCGCCTACCGCGAGCTGCGCCGCCTTCAGCACCGGGCTCGCCTGGACGAAGCCCCGATCCGAGTGTCGCTGGACGATCACTCGCCTGTGGAGCCTCACCGCCAGGCAGTGCTGGCCCTGTGGCAACACGTGTTCCAGGCTTGATGCGCAGGCCCGGGGCGGCCTGGCTGGCGCCGGGCGTGGCGTGGCTCCTGGTGGGGCTGGCCGTTCTGAGTCCGCTCCTCTGGGTGGGCTGGCTGCCCATGGGTCACCCCGAGCAGTGGCCGCAGCCCGGGGCAGCGATGGTTCTGCGCCCCCCTCAGGGCTGGCAGCAATCCCCCTGGGTCTGGTGGTCGGCCGCCTGGGTCCATGGCAGCGCTCAGCACTGGCTGTTCAATGCCCTGGGGGTCATGCTGGTGTCGGGCATCGGTGCCTGGTTGCGCATGCCCACCTCTCTGGCGGTGGTCTGGTTTCTCAGCTGGCCCCTGGGCCATGCCTGCCTGTTGCTGGATCCTCGCCTGAGCTTCTACATGGGGGCTTCGGGTGTGCTGCACGCGGGTGTGGCCGTGATCGTGGTCGGCATCTGGCAGGCGGGGCAGCGCCGGCTGGCGGGCGCGATGCTCCTGGCACTGACCCTCAAGGTCGGCCACGAAGTCTGGCTGGGTTGGCCCGCTGGCGCGACGCTGGTTCGCGCTGGTGTGGATGTTCCGGTGGCCTGGCTGGCTCATGTGGGTGGGGCACTGTCGGGGTTGTTCCTTGCGGGAATACACGGGGCGTCAAGACGCCACACCCCCTGATCCGGCGGGGCGGAACACACTTACACTTTCAAATTCTGTTCAATCCAGGGAACTTCCGCAGGAACCAGATGCGTTCTGCCTGATCTATCCATGGATTTCAGGCTTACCCATCAACCCACTTGCCCTCCGCTCTATGCACACCGACAAGCTCATCAAGCAACGCAATTTCTCCTTGCCCCGTCTGGCCCTCGTGCCGATGGTGGTCGCAGCGGCTCTGCTGGCCGGCTGTGGCGACGACAAGGCCGACACCAAGACCGCCAGCCAGGCGGCAGCCCGTGTCGATGGTGAAGAACTCACCGTTCATCAGATCAACCTCGTGCTCGAGCGCCAGCCCGGTCTGCGTCCCGAGCAGGCAGACGCAGCCAGCCGCCAGGTGCTCGAAGGCCTGATCGATCAGCAGATCGCCGTCGAGAAGGCCGTTGAAGGCAAGCTGGACCGTGATCCCAAGATCGTACAGTTGCTCGATGCCCAGCGCCGCGCCACCCTGGCCCAGGCCTACCTGCAAAAAGCCGCTGGTG
Source organism: Aquabacterium sp. (assembly GCA_035438885.1). Classification (GTDB taxonomy): domain Bacteria; phylum Pseudomonadota; class Gammaproteobacteria; order Burkholderiales; family Burkholderiaceae_C; genus Aquabacterium. The sequence goes on from DAORJC010000051.1 coordinate 12,608, forward strand.
CCGCCGTGGGTGCGCCGTCCAACGATGACATCCGCAAGTACTTTGATTCCAAGCCCGCACTGTTCAGCGAACGTCGCCTGTACATGCTCCAGGAATTCACCATCCAGGGTGAAGCCGCTCAGACCCAGGCCCTGCAGACCCAACTGGAGGCCAGCGCCACCCCTCAGCAGTTCGGCGAGACCCTCAAGGCTGCCGGCCTGAAGTTCAACGTCAGCCAGGTCACGCAGCCGGCTGAGAACCTGCCCCTGAACCTGGTGGATCGCATTGCCGCCCTCAAGGACGGTCAGGCACTGTACCAACAGGGCAATGGCGGCATGAAGGCCATCCTCGTGGTGGCCAGCCGTCCTCAGCCCCTGACGTTTGACCAGGCCAAGCCCCTGATCGAGCGCTTCCTGTCCGAAACCCGCCGTCAGGAATGGCTGCAAAAGCACGTCAAGGACCTGCGCGCCGCCGCCAAGGTCGAGTACGTGGGCAAGTTCGCCGAGAAGCCGGCCAGTGGCGCTGCTGCAGCATCCGCCGCTGAGCCTGACTCGGTGGCGCCTGCCGCATCGGCTGCGTCGGGCATCGATGCCAATGCACTGAGCAAGGGCTTGTCCGGCCTCAAGTAAAGCCAAACCGGGCCGAATCACCTGTGATCCGGCCCGAGCGCCCTCCAAAGTAGTTACTCACACACGGCCATGACCTTTGATCAGTTCCTGAGAATCATCCGCGCAAGGTGGAAGCTCGCCCTGGGCATCTTCCTCTTCTCCGTGGTGGCCACTGTCGTGGGCAGCCTCATCTTTCCCAAAAAATACGCGGCGATCTCCAAGGTCCTGATCGACGGTCGTCCTGATCCCATCTCCGGGAACAGCGTCCCTGCGAACCTGAGCAACATGACGATGCTCGCGACGCAGATCGACATCATTCAGAGTGAGCGCGTGGCCCGCCAGGTGGTCCAGACGCTCAAGATTGGCGACAACGAGGCGATCCGCAAGGATTGGATCGATGACACAGAAGAGCGCGGCGACTACACCGCCTGGGTGGCTGACGTCATCTCCAAGGGCTTGAAGGTCAGCCTCAGTTCGCGCGAGTCCAACGTCATCGAAATCACGTACGAGGGCACAGACCCCGCCTTCTCTGCCGCACTGGCCAATGCCTTTGCCCAGGCTTACATCGACACATCGGTGCAGGTCAAGGTCGCACCCTCACGCCTTTACAACGACTTCTTCGAGCAACGCTCCCGCGTGGCCCGCGAAAAACTGGACGCTGCTCAGCAAAAACTGGCCGCTGCACAGCGTGAGCGCGGCATCCTGGCCACCGACGAGCGCATGGACATCGAGATGGCCCGCCTGGCGGATCTGTCCTCGCAGGTCATAGCGCTGCGCGCCCTCAAGAGCGAGGCCGCCGTGCGCACGACGGAATCCCGTCGCGATCTGGATGGCTCCATCGAGGCCATGACCAGCCCCAACATTGCAGCGCTCAAGGCCGACATTGGCCGCACCGAGGCCCAGTTGCAGCAACTGCTGTCGCGTTACGGTGATCGTCACCCGAACGTGCTGGAGTTGCGTGCCAACATCGACACGGCCAAAGCGCAGCTGCGACGCGAAATGGCCCGAATTTCAACCAGCCTGGGCATGAGCTCCAACATGTCGAGCACCCGAGAGGCCGTGGCCGACCAGGCGTATGAGGCTCAGCGCGAAAAGCTCATGAAGATGAAAGAGTCGCGCAGCGAGCTGGCGGTTCTGGAGCGTGAAGTTGAAAACGCCCAACGCATGTACGAAGCCATCATGGCGCGCATGGGGCAGACCACGTTGGAGAGCGCCAGTGCGCAGTCACCGGTGTCCATCCTGAGTGTGGCTGTCGAGCCGACGGAGGCCTCGTCGCCCAGGTTGGTTCTCAACACCATCATTGCCGTGGTGCTCGGTGCCCTGATCGCCATGATCGTGGCACTGTTGCTTGAATTGTTTGACCGTCGCATCCGCAGTTCGGATGACCTCACCGAGCTGTTGGAGACCCCGGTGTTGGGGCAGTTGCCCGGGCTGGATGCCAACAAATCGCGCAAGCTGGCCTTGCCCAAAGGCTTGAGTCGCAGCAATGACCAGCCTGCTCTGACCTGATTCTCAAACGGCATGAACAAACAAACTTCCCCCCAATTTGCTGCGACCTCGGCTTTTGCGCCGATGGACGAGATGCGTCCGGACCCTGCAGGTGACTTGTCGATTGGCGAGATCATCGCCAAAGCCAACAACCTGACGCCGGAGCAGATCGAGCAGATCGTGCAGTACCAGCGGACCCACAGTGTTCGTTTTGGTGAAGCTGCGGTGGCCTTGGGTCTGGCCAACACCGATGACGTGATGTGGGCATTGGCCCAACAGTTTCACTATCCTTATGCGTCAGAAGGTGATCGCAGCCAGGATCCTGAACTGGTGGTGGCGTCCAAGCCTTTTTCGGCGCAGGCAGAGGTCTTTCGGGCCATTCGCAGTCGTCTGATCATGCGTCTGTTCTCTGACGAGAAGCCGCACCATGCCTTGGCGGTCCTGAGTACCGATTCAGGCGACGGGAAAACATACTTCTCAGCCAATCTGGCGGTGGCATTTTCCCAGTTGCCTGGGCGCACCTTGCTGATCGATGGCGACATGCGGACTCCTCGCCTGCACGAGTTGTTCAAGCTCAAGAACGAAGGCCCCGGTCTGTCGGGCATCCTTTCCGGTCGGGCGGCATCCCGTGTGATCCAGTCGGTTCAGGGCTTGCCCAGCCTGTTTGTCTTGCCCGTGGGTGTGGTTCCGCCCAACCCGCTGGAGCTGCTCGAGCGTCCGGCCTTCGGCATGATGATCCGCGAATTGAAGGGCAAGTTCGATCGCGTCATCGTGGACACGCCTGCTTTTTCGATGGGCGCAGACGCTGCTGTGATTGCGGCGCGTTGTGGTGCCGGCCTGGTCGTTGCGCGTCAGGACAAAAGCAACCACGAATCCATGAAGGACCTGGCCCGTGCCGCACGGATGGGCAAGGTCGAGCTGGTGGGTTCAGTCTTGAACGAGTATTGAGTCAGCGGACCCCGAATTCCCTGATGGCCTGATTGATCCGATCAATCACCGGTTGGGTGGGGCGCTGACGGCCGAGATGGTCGATGGTCATGGTGCGTACATAGCTGCCACCTGGACGACAGCGTGGGTCATCATTGCCCTCGTCGTATGAATAGAGTCCCACAAGGCCCACGCCCTCTGTGTGCAGGCTGACCAGGGATTGATACAACGCTTCCCCCGCGGCCTCATCGCTCATCTGGTTGAAGGCCGTCGGGTGGTGGCTGGTGGGTTGGGGCTGGCAGACCGACAGCCCCAATTCGGTCACCGCAATCGGCTTCCTGATCCCAAAGGCTGTGGCGGCTCTGCGCATTTCTGACACCACGGCCTCGATGCTCACCTGATCGTAGGGCAGGCCGTTTGCATCGTCGCCCATGGCGCCATAGATGTGGGCGCCAACGTAATCGCAGAATTCGTGAAGGGGGCGCCCCTGTGAGGTTCGTGCACCGTAAATCAATCGGAGTGCATTCACGTTCGAGGGTTGAGGGCAAATCACCGGGATTCCGGGGTCAACTGCTTTGGTATTGCGGTGGACCAGCTCACAAAGATCTGCAAGGTCCGTGCTCGAACCGGTGAAGAACTTGGCCAGGTCGGGCTCATTCCAGCATTCGACCGCCGTCAGTCGTCCTTTGAGCCTTTTCACGGTGGAGTGGACCATCCGACCATACGCAGGCCACAGCGCCTTGTCTGGCGGTGCGGCGTTGCCGGGGATGCCCATGCCGCTGGGTTCACGGGGCGAGCTGCTGGCCCACGTGGGAGAACCGGAGAACACGACCAGAAGGCGTTTTTGTCCTTTGGGTGAATGAAATCTCGCCCATTGATCCACACCCCGCCAGTCATACTGGTCCGGGCCGATCCACCATTGGGTCAAGTACATGAGGTCAGAGGCCAGGCTGCGCGCGAATTGATACTCGACGGCGATCGGGCCAACCAGCGTTTCATTGGGGCCGGGATACCGATGGAAGGCGTTTCCGATCAGCATCTTTGCGTCGTCTGTGATCCTGAGTGTGCCCAGCCGAGACTTCTGGCGCCCCGCGATCTCCCAGAACACGTCGTAGTCTCCTGGGGCAAGGTCCCGGTCCAAGGGCAGCTTCCACCCTTCGCGGACCGGACCGTTTCTCGACCAGACCGCTCCCGCTTGTTGCCACTGGCGGACGGTCTGAGCGTGACGCTGCAGGGTCACGGTGGTCCGTGCGCCTTGCCCCTCTTGGCCCGTACCTGTCCCTTCGATTCCAAATCGGAATGTGCTGCCTGGCCGCGCCACCTTGGGGGCATCGCCCCAAGGTGCCACGGCCCCTGTTGCCTCGATGGCTTGCCGCGAGACCCTCGCCGGGGTCCAACGCACAGAAAACTGCACACGGGCACCTGGTGCGATGTTGTAGATGTTGATGCGAGGCAGAACCAGCTTCACTTCGCCCTTGCCTGGCGTCGCTGGATCTGTGGTCGGTGAAAACTCGGCCACGAGGGCCTGGGGCCCATCAATTCCTGTGAAGGCTTGAGCGGAGGCGGGCACCGATTCGGTCAGGTACTGGCCCTGTTCATTCATCAAGTGATAGCCCAAAGCCAGTTGGGCATGCTTGTCTGAAGCCTGGATTCTGGCCACGCCGTGCAGCACCACGCGTTCACCTCGCGAGATGGTCAGTGCGCTTCGGTGGAGGTACATCACGACATGGCCGGTGGCGCCTGATCGGTTCTCCAGGGTGCCTGTGACCTCGCCTTCATCGGGGCTGACCTTTCGGGTCTGATGCCGAACCTGAAGGGCCTGGGCATCTCCCGAGGTTCTTTGGAGTCCATCGCTGTAGTTCACCTCCAGCCCGATGTAGGGCGGATTGTCCAGGCTGGTGCCTGAGGCCGCAGAGGCTGTTGGCCACAGGGATGGATTCCCGGTCGTGGACTGATACACAGACAGCGTGACCAGCGTCAGGAGCAAGGCCGTCAAGCCAAGGCCAACCAGTGAGGTGCGTTTGAGCTGCATCGACAGATTCTGGCTGAGGCTCAGTGTCGGATGGATTTCAACGCAAACCGGATGCCGGCGATCAAG
>DAORJC010000052.1:0-17386 GCA_035438885.1 Aquabacterium sp.
CGATGCCGCCCACGCCCCAGCCCACCACGCCGATGCCGTTGATCATGGTGGTGTGGCTGTCGGTGCCGACCAGGGTGTCGGGGTAGGCCACGCCGTCCGGGGTCTGGTGCACGCCGCGCGCCAGGTACTCCAGGTTGACCTGGTGGACGATGCCAAAGCCGGGGGGCACGACCCCGAAGGTGTCAAAGGCCTGCATGCCCCACTTCATGAACTCGTAGCGCTCGACATTGCGCTGGAACTCCAGCTTCATGTTGAGGTCCAGGGCCTTGTTGTCGCCGTAGTGGTCGATCATCACCGAGTGGTCGACCACCAGGTCCACGGGCACCAGGGGCTCGATCCGTTTGGGGTCCTTGCCCAGCGATTGCGCCACATTGCGCATGGCCGCCAGGTCGGCCAGCAAGGGCACGCCCGTGAAGTCCTGCAGCACCACCCGCGAGACCACAAAGGGGATCTCGTCGGTGCGGGGCGCCACGGGCTGCCAGTGGGCCAGTTGCCGGACGTGCTCGGCGGTGACCTTGTGGCCATCGCAGTTGCGCAGCACCGACTCCAACACGATGCGGATCGACACCGGCAGGGTGTGGACAGCGGGCCAGGTCTTGGCCAGCTCCGGCAAGGAATAGAACTGAAGGGACTTGCCCGAGCCTGTCTGGAAGGACTTGAGCGTGTGAGCAAAAGCGTGCGCCTGGGTACGTGCGGTGACCATGAATGCTCCCGATGAGTGGGGTTTTGTCTCTGCACATTCTGGCAGCATCGGGGCGTTTCGCATCACCTGCGCTGGCTTCAGGGTGATCAGCGCCAGCGGGTTTGCGACAATGGCCCGAAGTGAATCCTGGTGCGCCTCCATGTTGTTGAAGTACCCTCCCGCTCCGCCCATGCGGCGGCTCCGATCGTCCCGACCGTCGATCCATCGTGGCGCCATGGACTGGTTCCTGCTGGCCATGGTGGCTGCTGTGGCGCTGGCATCGGTGATGCCGGAGTGGGGCCGCAGTGAAGGGCCCTTGCACCTGGGGCAGGTGACGGATGTGGGCGTGTTCCTGCTGTTCTTCCTGCACGGCATGGGCCTGAGCACCGACAGCCTGCGGCAGGGGGCCACGCGCTGGCGCCTGCACCTGCTGGTGCAGTGCTGCACCTATGTGCTGTTTCCCTTGTGGTGGGCGTTGCTGTCGGTCACGGTGGGGCGGGGCATGTCACCAGACCTGCTGATGGGCTTTTTCTACCTGGCCGTGTTGCCGTCCACCGTGTCGTCCTCCGTGGCCATGACGGCCCTGGCGCGTGGTCATGTGGCCGCGGCGGTGCTCAACGCCACCTTGTCGACCTTGCTGGGGGTGTTCCTCACGCCGTTGCTGGTCAGCCTGGTCATTGGCGGGGCGGGCTTGCTGGGTGCTGCCGGGGCGGCACCTCTGGACGTGGGCGCCACCATGCTCAAGGTCGCGCAGATGTTGCTGCTGCCCTTTGTGGTCGGGCACCTGCTGAGCCCGTTGCTGGCCCCCGCGTTTGCTCGCATCAAGCCCATCACCACCGTGTTTGATCGGGGTGTGATCGTGCTGCTGGTGTGGTCTGCGTTCAGTGACTCGGTGGCCGATGGCCTGTGGTCACGCCATGGCGTGGGCCTGTTGCTGCAGGCCACGGTGGGCGCCCTGGTGTTCCTGTTGCCCATGCTGTGGTTCACGCGTTGGGCCGCCCGCAAGATGGGGTTTTCGGTCGAGGACGAGATCGTGGCCGTGTTCTGCGGCTCCAAGAAAACACTGGCCTCGGGCATGCCCATGGCCAAGCTGCTCTTCGGCGGCAGTGCGGCCATGGGGGTGCTGATTCTGCCCATCATGCTGTACCACCAGATCCAGTTGTTTGTGTGCGCCGTCATGGCGCGGCGCTATGCGCAGCGGCTGGCGGTACCGGTGGTGGAGAAGGCCTGAGCCATGCATCGCCCGGACCACGTCCACCAGTTGCTGGATTACCTCCCACCGCCTGATACAGGGCTGCCCCTGGTGCATGCCGACGAGCACCTGCTGGTGCTGAACAAGCCCAGCGGCCTGCTCAGTGTGCCGGGGCGCGGTGAGCGCATGCAGGACTGCCTGATCCACCGGGTGCAGGCCCGCTACCCGGAGGCCCTGATCGTGCACCGCCTGGACATGGACACGTCCGGTCTGATCGTGATGGCCCGTGGGCCCGAGATGCAGCGGGCCCTGAGTCTGCTGTTTGCTTCGCGCCAGGTGGACAAATGCTATGTCGCGGTGCTGGCTGGGCAGGTGGCGCAGGACGAGGGTGAGGTCAACCTGCCCCTGATCACCGATTGGCCGCGCCGCCCACGCCAGAAGGTCTGCCATGACAGCGGCAAACCGTCGCTGACCCGCTACCGTGTCACCGGCCGCGATGCCTTGCGCAACACCACGCGTGTGGAACTGGAGCCCGTGACGGGGCGAACGCACCAGTTGCGAGTGCACATGATGGTCATGGGGCACCCCATCCTGGGCGACCCGCTGTACGGCGACCCTGAGCGTGCGGGCGACGGTACGGCCCGTCTGCTGTTGCATGCGCACAGCCTGACCATGCCCCACCCGGTGTCCGAATGCCCGATGGCCTGGCAAGTGGCGGCTGAATTTGAGGGTTAACCCTTGATTTCGGGTTGATTCAAGGGGCCTCCAACCGCGGATCAGCGTGGCTTGCCCGTACCATAGGCGGCTTGACCGGGCACAAGCGTCAGCCCGGGGCCTTTTTCCAGGAACTACATGACAGCAGTCGTCATCAGCGGCACCGGCCTCTACCAGCCTCCGTTCACGATCACCAACGCCGAGTTGGTGGCCTCGTTCAACGCCTACGTCGAGCAGCAAAACGCCCTTCATGCCGACGCCATCGCGGCGGGCACGCGCGAGCCGTTGACACCCTCCAGCGTCGAGTTCATCGAAAAAGCCTCCGGCATCAAGCAGCGCTACGTGATGGACAAAGAGGGCATCCTCGACATCAACCGCATGTACCCGCGCTTCAAGGAGCGCTCGGATGACGAGCTCTCGCTCATGGCCGAGATCGCCGTGGACGCGGCCCGCAAGGCCATGGCCCAGGCAGGCAAGACCGGCCAGGACATCGATGCCGTGATCTGCTCTTCGGCCAACATGCAGCGCGCCTACCCGGCCATGGCCATCGAGATCCAGCAGGCCATCGGTGCCCGTGGTTATGGCTTTGACATGAATGTGGCCTGCTCGGCCGCCACCTTTGCCCTGGAGCAGGCGGTCAACGCCATCCGTTCGGGCTCGGCCACCTGCGTGCTGGTGGTCAACCCGGAGATCACGTCGGCCCACCAGGAATGGAAGGACCGCGATTGCCACTTCATTTTTGGTGATGTGTGCACCGCCACGATTGTCGAGCGGGCCGACACGGCCACCGCGGCCGACCAGTGGGACGTGCTGGGCAGCCAGTTGGCCACGCAGTTCTCCAACAACATCCGCAACAATTTCGGGTTCATGAACCGCAGCGAGGACAGCGACCCCCTGGCCCGCGACAAGACCTTCCGCCAGGAGGGCCGCAAGGTGTTCAAGGAAGTCGTGCCTGTGGCCGCCGCTCACATCGAGACCCAGCTGGCCAAGCTGAGTCTGGAGCCCACGCAGGTGCGCCGCTACTGGTTGCATCAGGCCAACCAGAGCATGAACCAGCTGGTGATTCGCAAGCTGGTGGGCCAGGAGCCCACGGCCGACCTGGCGCCGCTGATCCTGGATGAGTATGCCAACACCGCATCGGCCGGATCGGTCATCGCGTTCCACCAGCACCGCGCCGACCTCCAGTCGGGCGATGTGGGTGTGATCTGCTCTTTCGGGGCAGGTTATTCGGTCGGCAGCCTGGTCCTGCGCAAGCGCTGATCAGCCGTACCGCGTCTTGAGCGCGGTCAGCTCTTCCTTGCGGGCCGTCAGGTGCACATCCATGCCGCCATCGCCTTCGGGCGTGGGGCACAGCATCAACATGCGATAGACCACCTGAACGTTGTCGTGCCAGCTGGGCTTGCCTGTGCCAAAGTCGATCTCGTAGATCGGGAAGTGGCTGCAGTTGTTCAGCACCAGGCCGGCCTCCAGTGTGTCGACCGCGTTTTTCATCATCAAGGTCGGGATCTGGCCTGACTGGCGCAGCCGCTCCATCAGGGCCAGAAAGCCCACAAACACCTTGTCGGTGACCGACTCCGTGGGCACCTTGCAGCGGCTGGCCAGCCGGGCCAGGCTGTCTTGGGCCAATTCCTCTTTGGTGTAGCGCACCTCGCCCTGACCCAGGGCGTTGCCGTAAAAATGGCGGGGCAGCCGCAGGCGTCGCTTGTAGCGCAGGTCGATCACCATGCCGATGAAACGATCGCCGTTCGAGCGCATCAAGGGCGACATCTCCTGGAGGCAATGCAGTGTGACCAGGTCCGAGGTGCTGACCCCGGGGTGATCCGGCAGATCAAGGCGGGCCTGCGCCTTCCAGGCGTCGATGGTGCTGGCAGGAATCCGAAACACGGCCTTTTCCAGCGCCGTCAGGTGCTGCCAGGCAAAGCGGGCAAACAGCTTGAGGCGTTGGCCCAGTGTGGTCTGGAAGACCATGCCACCGGTGTAGGGCTCGTCGATGTGTTCCTGCCCGATGCGGATCAGCGCCGAGCGGTCAAAGTCCACCGGCGGGGCCTCGGCCCCTCGGCTGGTCTGGGCCCAGTCCTTCATGAACTGCCAGAACATGGCGCCGTCGTACAGCGAGTGGATGCCGGTGATGCACAACACGGCGCCGCCATCTTCGAACTGGTGCACATCCACATGGAACAAGGCCATGTCCTTGTTCACCACCTGCCACGGGAAGATGGGCTTGGCGAACCGTTTGAGCTCACGGGCCATGTGCAGGGCCGGGCCGTAGGGAGGCAGGGGGCCCTTGGCCCGATGCACCCGAAAGGCCACGCCCCCATCGTTGCAATCGATGTAGGGCAGGCCCTTGGCATCGGTCCGGATGCGCCCGGCCATGGGCGGTGCGCGCCGGATCTGTTCGACCATGGCATCGGCCATGGCCTTGACATCCAGGCCCTGGGGGTAGACCAGGGTCAGCGGGATGCCCGTGTGGCTGTTGAAGATGTCCACGCCCGTGAGGTACTGCGGTGAGGCGGTCACGCCGCCTTGAAGCATCTGACTGGAGACAAGGGTCGATTGAAGCTTGGCCATGGCTCAATTTAACCCAGCCCATGGGCCTTTGGTAGAGTGGCTGCCATGACGATGGATGCAGATTTCAGCTGGCCCGTGCGGGTGTACTGGGAAGACACCGACGCTGGTGGCGTGGTGTTCTATGCCAACTACCTCAAGTTTTTTGAGCGGGCGCGCACCGAGTGGCTGCGCCTGTGGGGCCCCAGCCAGGAGGCCCTGCGCCAGGCGGGTACCGGCATGTTCGTGGTGACCGACACGCAGGTGCGCTACCGCCAGCCCGCCGTGCTGGACGACGCTTTGACGATCACGGTCGACCTGGTGGAGTTCGGGCGCGCCAGCCTGCAGTTTCGCCAGCAGGCCTGGCGCGGTGAGGTCCTGCTGTGCGAGGGCAGCATCCGCATCGGCTGGGTTCAGCGCACGGCCGATGGCTCGCTCAGGCCGGGTCGCATGCCCCCTGAAGTGACCGCCCGGCTTCCAGCGGCCAAGACTGCAGCACAATGAAGCACCCGGAAAGAATTTGAAAGGCTGATCCCATGAACCAAGACCTGTCCATCATCGAACTGGTGCTGCACGCCAGTCTGGTGGTCCAGATCGTGATGGTGCTGCTGCTCAGCGTGTCGCTGGTCAGCTGGACCATCATCTTTGGCAAAGCCATCGGGCTGCGCAAGGTCAAGGCCGACAACGACGAATTTGACCGCGAGTTCTGGGCAGGGCGCACCCTGCAGGAGCTCTACGGCGACGCCAATCGCGGCGACGGCCCCCCATCGCCCCAGGAACGCATGTTTGCCGCCGGCATGAGGGAGTTCCTCAAGCTGCGCGACAAGAAGGTCACGGATGTGCCCTCGCTGCTCGATGGCGCGCGCCGTGCCATGCGGGCCAGCTATCAGCGTGAGCTCGACCAACTGGAGACCCGCCTGGACTTCCTGGGGTCGGTCGGGTCGGTCTCGCCGTACGTGGGTTTGTTCGGCACGGTGTGGGGCATCATGCACGCCTTCACGGGGCTGTCCAACTTGCAGCAGGTCACGCTGGCCACGGTGGCCCCGGGCATTGCCGAGGCCCTGGTGGCCACGGCCATCGGCCTGTTTGCCGCCATCCCGGCGGTGCTGGCCTACAACCGCTTCGGGCGCGACATCGACCGCATTGCGATCCAGCTGGAGTCCTTCATGGAAGAGTTCTCCAACATCCTGGCGCGCAGTGCGGTGGTGGTTCCCGCCGACGCTGGCCGTCCGGCCGGCGCGCGCTGAACGGCCCCGCGAAAGACGGCCATGGCCCAACTCAATGCCCGCGGCGGACGTCGGCGCCGCACCAATGCCGAAATCAACATGGTGCCGTTCATCGACGTCATGCTGGTCCTGCTGATCATCTTCATGGTCAGCGCCCCCTTGCTGCCCACTGGCGTGGTGGACTTGCCCAGCATGGGCAAGGCCCAGAAGGCGCCGGACAAGGTCATCGAGGTGGTGCTGGAGTCTGATGACCGGCTCAAGCTCATGATCGACCGCAAGTCCTCCGGCGAGATGGGGCTGGCCGATCTGGCGCCCCGCATCCGGGACGAGCAGGAGCGCACCGCAGGCGGCCCGCAAGGCGCGCCCGTGATCATCAGCGCCCGCAAGGATGTGCGTTACGACTCGGTCGTGCGCGTGATGGATGCGCTGCAGAAGGCCGGCGTGGTTCGCGTGGGCCTGTCGGTTCGCACCACCGGAGGCTGATCCGCGTGAGCGCCAGCCTGAGCACCTCCCAAGCCGATTTCCTGCGCCCGCGGGAGACCGATGGCTGGCGCCAGGGTCTGGTCCTGGCGCTGGTGGCACACGGCGCGCTGGTGGTGGCCTTGATGCTCAACATGAGCTGGCGCACCGAAACCCGCGAGGTGGTCGAGGCCGAGGTCTGGGCCGAAGTGCCCGTGGCGGCCCGACCTGCGGCGCAGGTGGCGCCGCCAGAGCCGGTGCCTGAGCCTGTTCCCCCGCCACCGCCAGCGCCAACGCCGGCCCCCGAGCCACCGCCCGCGCCGAAGGCCGAGGTCAGCATCGAACGCCAGCCTGTCAAGCCCATCAAACCGATCAAGCCACCCAAAGAGTTCTTTGAGGCCGATCCGCCCCAGGTCAAGAAGCGCCTGGAGCAGGCCAAGGTCAAGCCGCCCGCGCCCAAGCCTGAGCCCCCCAAGCCAACCCCTCCCAAGCCAGCGCCAGCCGCCCCCGTGCCTCCGGTGCCGGCGGTCAAGAAGCCATCGCCCCAGGAGGTGGCTCGGCAAGAGCGTGAGCGGCAGGACCGCCTGAACAACATCATGAACCAACTCAGCGGAGACAGCCTGTCATCGGCCGGCCCCACTGCCGGCTATGCCGGCCGCATCAAGGCGCGCATCAAGCCCAACGTGGTCTTCACCGAAGAGTTGCCAGGCAACCCGCTGGCCACCGTGGAGGTGCGCAGCGCCCCCGATGGCCGGATCATTGGCCGGCGCCTGCTCACGCGCAGCGGCAGTGATGCCTGGGACGACGCGGTCTTGCGGGCCATCGACCGCACCGAGGTGTTGCCCCTGGACGAGAAGGGCCGCATCCCTTCGGTCATGCAGATCGACTTCCGCCCGCGCGATTTCTGACCCGCCACAGCCAGCCTTGTTGCAAGGCCAGGGTCAGCCAGGCACTGAAGTCAAAGTCCGAGCCCTGCGCGTCCAGCAACTGGGCCACCGTGGGGCGCAGCGCTTCGGGGCAGGCAAGTCGGGCCGACGGACACAGCGCAGCCATCCATGCTGCCATGCTGGCGGGCAATGGCGCCACCTGGGCCACCCAAGGGTTGATGACCGCACCGCTCGCGGTGAGGTGCCCCTCCGGCGCCCGCCAGACCACCAGCCATTCGGGGTGGGGCAGCGGTTGCTGCAGTTGGTGGGCCAAGGCCTGGAGGGCATCGGGCGCGGCATCCTCCTGGTGGGCCTGCCAGAGCGCCCATAAGGGCCAGTGCGCCTGCAGGCACTGAACCCCGGGGCGCAGCACGATGTCCAACTGGTTCGGGTCAGCCTCACCCAGCAGGGCCAGGGTGTCCAGCTCTGGCGGGGCGTCCATGGCGCGCTCGCTCTGGTGGCAGGCCCAGTCCAGGTGCGCCACATCGATCAGGCAGGGCCAGGCGTGCCAGTCGGGGCAGGTGGCCACTTTCTCGGCCAGCAAGGCGGACAGGCCTTGCCCCCACTCGTTCAGGTCGCCCGTGGTGGGGCCCTGATCCTGCCACAACTGCCAGCCGAGGGCCGTCATGGCCTCTTTGCCCACCATGGCCGTCACGGTGGGGTAGGTGTGCCGCAGCACCTGTCCGGCCACCACGCGCAGGTGACCTCGGTAGGCCTGCAGGCCTGGCGCCTCGCCAGGCCGGGCCGGGCCTCGGATGGCGGCCATCAAGGCCTGCTGGCGACGCAGTTCGCGCTCATGTCGTGGGTCGTGGTTGCTCATGGGCGCTCCCTGGCCTGCCAGGCCTGAGCCAGCAGGGTGCCCAGGTCCGGCAGGTCCACGTCCCACTCCACCAGCCGTGGCGCCTGGGGCCAGTGCCGGCGGGCGTGATCGTGCACCTGCCACACGGTGGGGTTGACGGCCTGACTGTGGTCGTCAATCACCAGGGCGCCGTGGGCCTGACGCGGTCGGTGTCCGGCCAGGTGGATCTCTCCCACGTGCACGCCGGGCTCCATGGCCAGGGCATCCAGCCATTCGCAGGCCATGCGCACCGGGTCGTCGGCTTCGGCGTTCAGGGCATTGACCACCAGGTTGTTGACGTCCAGCAGCAGGCCGCAACCGCTCTGGCGGCACAGGCGGCCCAGGAAGGCCGTCTCCGTCAGTGTGTCGTCTTCAAAGCTCAGGTAGGCCGACAGGTTCTCGACCAGGATGGGGCGCTGCAGCGTGTGCTGTACCAGGTCGACATTGCGCACAAGGATGGCCAGGCTGTCCTCGTTGAAGGCCAGAGGCAGCAGGTCGGCGCCGTGCACCAACTGGGCCTGCCCGGGCAAGGGGGCCCTGCAAAAGCAGGCGTGATCGGAAACCAGCAACGGGTCAAACGCATCGACCAGATCGGCCAGCTTGCGCAGGTGGGCGGCATCGATGCCAATGGCAGAGCCCAGTCCCAGGCCGACCCCGTGCAGGCTGATCGGGACCTGCGCGCGCACCGCGGTCAACACCGCACGGGCGGCCCCGCCGGCGGCCATGAAGTTCTCCGCGTGGACCTCGACAAAGTCCACGGGGGGCCTCTCGGCCAGGAAGGCGTCGTGGTGGGCAGCCCTCAGGCCGATGCCCACAGCCCCGGGTTTCACGGCGTGGCTTTGCCTTTGACGTCGCCCTTGTCCTTGGGGGGGGCCTTGGGTTTGGCCTTGGCCTTGGCCAGGGCCGACTGGGCCTGCGCCTTGCTCAGCCCGCCCATCTTGGCGCAACTGCCCTTGGGCACGGTGATCCATTCAGAGGGATCACGGTCCTGCGTGGACATGCCGGCGCAGCCGTGGGTGTCGGTCAGGTTGGCGCAACTGTTCTGGCCGGCCTTGGCCACGCCGTAGCATCGCTCTTCATGGCCTTTCATTTCCGGGTCATGGGCGGCGGCAGGTTGGGCCAAGCCCAGGGCCATCACGGAGGCCAGGGCGGCTGAAAGCACAGCGGAGTGGTTCATGTGGGTATCTCGTTTGGTGAAATCTTGAGCCATGATGCCAAATTGCGGTGTTTCGGTCATCCGGCCCCATTTGAGCAGCTTTCGTCGAGCAATTGGAACGATTCGTTCGCTCGCCATTCCATAGGATGGTAGCCAAGGTCGGCTGTGCGCAGCCCCCGCAGAAGGAGAGTCATGTCTGAAGAGCCGTTGTCGCCGTTGACCTGGGTGGGTGATTTCACTCGGCCGGGTGCCTTGCCGCCCATTTCGATGGACGAGACCGGGCCGACGCCGCTGGACGAGCGGCCCGCCGATACCGGAGATGGACCCTTTCTGTGGCCCACGCCACCCTATGCCATTTACCCCGCCGCTTCCGAGCAGATGGAGCACGAGCCCTGCGAAATCGAGGGGCTCAACGGCAAGCTGATGCAAGGCCGCCTGGCCTTGTTCGAGCCTTCCGAGAACCTGGCCCACGTGCAGGTGCCCCCCTCGCGCACCACGCTGGCACTTCGGTTCCACCTGTTTCGCTCGATGCTGCTGACGCGGCCGGTGCTGCCGCTGCCGCCCTCCCAGCGTCTGGACCCTCATGACGACCTCCTGTCGCACTGCAGCAGCACGGCGTTCAAGGTCAAGCTGGTGGGGGGCGGGCACCTCGAAGGCATGACCGTGGGCCATGTCGAGTTCAGCTTCGGGCTGTTCCTGTTTCCGCCGCTGGATGACAGCGGCGCGGTGGCGCGGCTGTTCATCCCCCGAGAGGCCTACACCCAGCATGACATCGGGCCCCGCATTGGCGAGCTGCTGGTGGCCAGCCAGGCCGTGAGCCAGGCAGAGGTCGAGGAGGCGGCCGAACTCCAGCAGCAGTTGCGCAACCAGAAGCTCGGTGACATCCTGCTGACGCAGCAGGTGGTCAATCCCGAGCAGTTGCTGGCCGCCATCGAGCAACAGAGCAAGATGCCCATGGTGCGCATCGGCGAGGCGCTGCTGGCATTGAACCTGATCGATCAGGATCAGCTCGACATTGCGCTGGAGCAGCAAAAACGGGATCGCAGCGTCCCGCTGGGCGAGGTCTTGATCAACCTCAAGATGGTGTCACGCCAGGACCTGCAGACCGCGCTGGCCCGCAAGATGGGCTACCCCCTGGTCGACATTCAGAAATTCCCGATCGAGGCCGAGGCCCTGCGCAAGGTGCCGTTCAATGTGGCGTCGCGCCTGGAAGCCATGCCCCTGTTGCTGCGCGATGGCAACCTCATCGTGGCGGTGGAGGACCCGAGCAAGCGGCTGACCCTGTCCGAACTGGAGTTCATTGCCCAATGCAAGATCGTGCCGGTGCTGGCTCAGCACACGCAGATCGAATGGGCCTTGCGCGATGTCTACGGCAAGATGGGCGCGGACGTCGGCAACGATTACTCCTCCCACAGCAACAGCCAGGTGGCGCCGCTGGAGATGGAGTCCGAGGACTCCAACGCACTGGCCGCCAGCCTGGAAAAGGAAGGCAGCGAGGCCTCTGGCGGCGAGAGCGACAAGCCCATCGAACAGAGCGACAACTCGCTGGTGCGTCTGATCAACAGCATGATCGTCGAGGCCCATCAGCAAGGCGTCTCCGACATCCACATCGAAAGTTACCCCGGCCGACAGAAGGTCAAGATCCGCTTCCGCAAGGACGGGATGCTGGTGCCCTATCTGGCCCTGCCGCACAACTATCGAAGCGCCATCATTGCGCGGATCAAGATCATGTGCGACCTCGACATCTCCGAGCGTCGCAAGCCGCAGGACGGCAAGATCAACTTTGCCCGCTTCGTGCCGCAGCACAAGATCGAACTGCGGGTGGCCACCATCCCGACCAACAACGGGATGGAGGACGTGGTGATGCGGATCCTGGCCTCGGCCAAGCCGCTGCCGCTGGACAAGATCGGCCTGAGCCCCTGGAACCTGGCGCGCCTCAAGGAGGCCATGGAACGCCCTTACGGCCTGGTGCTGTGCGTGGGCCCCACAGGGTCGGGCAAGACGACCACCTTGCACTCGGCGCTGAGCTTCATCAACGTGCCCGAGCGCAAGATCTGGACGGCCGAGGACCCGGTGGAAATCACCCAGCCCGGGCTGCGTCAGGTGCAGGTCAACCCCAAGATCGACTGGACCTTTGCCAAGGCCCTGCGCGCCTTTTTGCGGGCGGACCCGGATGTGATCATGGTCGGTGAAATGCGCGACGCCGAAACCGCCAGCATGGGCGTGGAAGCCTCGCTGACCGGTCACCTGGTGCTCTCGACCCTGCACACCAACAGCGCCCCCGAGACGGTCACCCGTCTGCTGGACATGGGCATGGACCCGTTCAACTTTGCAGACTCCCTGCTGGTCGTCCTGGCCCAGCGCCTGGTGCGCCGCCTGTGCACGCAGTGCCGGGTGATCGAGCCCATGAGCGCGCAGGAGCTGACCGAGATTCTGGATGACTACACCCATGCCTGGCCCAAGGACGACGCGCGGTTTGACCGCGAGCAACTCAGGGTCGACTGGCTGACGCGTTTCGGGCGCGAGGGGCAGATGGTGAAGTACCACACACCTGGCTGCATCCATTGCAACCAGACCGGTCAGAAGGGGCGTGCCGGCCTGCATGAACTCATGACCGTCACGCGTGAATTGCGGCGCCTGATTCAGACCGGTGCACGTGCGGAAGAGTTGCAGCGCCAGGCCTTGATCGATGGCATGAGAACCCTGCGCCAGGACGGCATCGAGAAGGTGCTGGCCGGCATCACCAGCATGGAAGAGGTCAGGGCAACCAGCAATGTGTGAGGCAACCCTCGCACATGCGGGTTTGTTGCTTCGACACCGCACAGCGGCGTGAAAAAAGGTGCAAGATAGGGCCAACAGCTTCGGGAAGTGGTGGCGGGAACCCTGGTTTATCCGCCCTTGAAACCTCCCCGATCTGATCGATCTTTGGTGACATGGCGATGCACAAGTTGAGCCTCACCAGTCTGGTCTGGCGGCACAACCGACGTGCATCACACACTCGTGTAGATGACCGGAGGCAAGCATGAACGTGATCAGCAACTTCGCCGCTCGATATGAGCGAACCCGCGAAGAGGAAATCTCCCTCGAGGACTACCTCGAGATTTGCAAGAACGACAAGTCTGCCTACGCCACCGCAGCCGAGCGCATGCTGGACGCCATTGGCGAGCCCCAGATGGTCGACACCCGCAACGATCCGCGCCTGTCGCGCATCTTTGCCAACAAGGTCATCAAGATCTACCCGGCCTTTGAAGAGTTCTATGGCATGGAAGAGGCCATCGAACAGGTGGTCAGCTACTTCCGCCATGCCGCACAAGGCCTGGAAGAGAAAAAGCAGATCCTGTACTTGCTGGGGCCGGTCGGCGGCGGCAAGTCATCCATTGCCGAGCGGCTGAAGCAGCTGGCCGAGAAGGTGCCCTTCTATGCCATCAAGGGCTCGCCGGTCAACGAATCGCCCCTGGGCCTGTTCGACCCCGCGGAGGACGGCCCCATCCTGGAGAAGGAATACGGCATCCCCCGCCGTTACCTGCAGCGCATCCTGAGCCCCTGGGCCGTCAAGCGCCTGGAAGAATTCGGTGGAGACATCCGCCAGTTCAAGGTGGTCAAGCGCTACCCCAGCGTGCTCAAGCAGGTGGGCATTGCCAAGACCGAGCCTGGCGATGAAAACAACCAGGACATCAGCTCCCTGGTGGGCAAGGTCGACATCCGCAAGCTCGAGACCTACTCGCAGGATGACCCGGACGCCTACAGCTACTCCGGTGGCTTGTGCCTGGCCAACCAGGGCCTGCTGGAGTTTGTGGAAATGTTCAAGGCACCGATCAAGGTGCTGCACCCCTTGCTGACCGCCACGCAAGAGGGCAACTACAAAGGCACCGAAGGCTTTGGCGCCATTCCGTTCGACGGCGTGGTGCTGGCCCACAGCAACGAGAGCGAGTGGAAAGCCTTTCGCAACAACAAGAACAACGAAGCCTTCCTGGACCGGATCTACATCGTCAAGGTGCCGTACTGCCTGCGCGTGAGCGAAGAGATCAAGATCTACGAGAAGCTGGTGCGGGGCTCGTCCCTGGCCCAGGCGCCTTGCGCGCCCGGCACGCTCAAGATGATGAGCCAGTTCGCCATCCTCACGCGGCTGAAGGAGCCCGAGAACTCCAGCATCTTCAGCAAGATGCAGGTCTATGACGGCGAGAGCCTCAAGGACACGGACCCCAAGGCCAAGTCCATGCAGGAGTACCGCGACTACGCCGGTGTCGATGAGGGCATGAGCGGCGTCTCCACGCGCTTTGCCTTCAAGATCATCTCCAAGGTGTTCAACTTTGACAGCGCCGAGGTGGCGGCCAACCCCGTGCACCTGATGTACGTGCTGGAGCAGCAGATCGCCCGCGAGCAGTTCGCCCCCGAGACCGAGCAGAAGTACATCGCCTACATCAAGGAGATGCTGGCGCCGCGCTATGCAGAGTTCATCGGCAAGGAAATTCAGACTGCCTACTTGGAGAGTTACTCCGAGTACGGTCAGAACATCTTTGACCGCTACGTGACCTACGCCGATTACTGGATCCAGGACCAGGAGTACCGCGACACCGACACGGGCGAGAGCTTTGACCGTGGCTCGCTCAACAGCGAGCTGGAAAAGATCGAGAAGCCCGCCGGCATCGCCAACCCCAAGGACTTCCGCAACGAGATCGTCAACTTTGTGCTGCGGGCGCGTGCCAACAACGGAGGCAAGAATCCGCTGTGGACCAGCTACGAGAAGCTGCGCACCGTGATCGAGAAGAAGATGTTCAGCAACACCGAAGAGTTGTTGCCCGTCATCAGCTTCAATGCCAAGGCCAGCGCCGACGAGGTCAAGAAGCACGAGGACTTCGTCAACCGCATGGTCGACAAGGGCTACACGGCCAAGCAGGTCCGCCTGCTGTGCGAATGGTACTTGCGTGTGCGCAAGTCGTCTTGATCAAAGCCGGAGACAGGACCAGCCCGAACAGGGCGAAGGGCCAACATGACCATGCAGCACATCATCGACCGGCGGCTGGCGGGCAAGAACAAGTCCATCGGCAACCGTGAGCGTTTCCTGCGTCGCTACAAGGAGCAGGTGCGCGAGGCGGTGCAGCGGGCCATCAATGGTCGCAGCATCCGCGACATCGAAAAGGGCGAGGACATCGCCATTCCCAAGCGTGACCTGTCCGAGCCCGTGTTTCACCACGGTCAGGGCGGCGTGCGCGACATGGTGCACCCGGGCAACCGGGAGTACGTGCAGGGCGACCGCGTGGCCCGGCCCCAGGGCGGGCAAGGGCAGGGCGGTGGTGGCAGCCAGGCCAGCGACGACGGTGAGGGCGAAGACGACTTTGTCTTCTCGCTGAGCAAGGAAGAGTTCATGCAGGTCTTCTTTGAGGACCTGGCCTTGCCCAACATGGTCAAGACGGCCCTGGCCGAGGTGCCCGAATGGAAGAGCCAGCGTGCAGGCTTTTCCAGCGATGGCACGCCCAACAACCTGCACGTGGTGCGCTCCATGCGGGGTGCACTGGGTCGACGCATTGCCTTGGGTGCGTCTTCGCGTCGCGAGATTGCCGAGCTGCAGGAGCGTCTGACCCTGCTGCGCGAACAGGAAGCCCAGGGCGATGCGGCCCTGGTGGCCGACCACGCCAAGCAGATCGAGGACATCGAGGCCCAACTGGCCCACCTGTACGGTCGCATGCGGGGCATCCCGTTTCTGGATCCCATCGACCTGCGGTTTCGCAGCCGCATCAAGGTGCCGGTGCCCACCACCAAGGCCGTGATGTTCTGCGTGATGGACGTCTCGGGTTCGATGGACGAGCAGCGCAAGGAGTTGTCCAAGCGGTTCTTCATCCTGCTGTACCTGTTCCTGACCCGGCACTACGACAAGATCGAGCTGGTCTTCATCCGCCACCACACCCAGGCGCAAGAGGTGACGGAAGAAGAGTTCTTCCACGCGACAGAGACCGGCGGCACCGTGGTCTCCAGCGCGCTGGTGTTGCTGGACGAGATCATTCGCGCCCGCTACCCCACCAACGAGTGGAACCTCTACGTGGCCCAGGCCAGCGACGGCGACAACTGGCACCACGATTCCAGCCGCTGCAGCGAGATCCTGGCCGACAAGATCCTGCCGCTGGTGCGCTATTACGCCTACGTGCAGGTGGCCCAGACCGAGCAGAACCTGTGGGACGAGTACCAGGTGCTGGGCGAGCAGTTCAAGCAATTTGCCATGCGCAAGGTGCTGGACGCCTCACAGATCTACCCGGTCTTTCGCGAGTTGTTCAAGAAGGAAGGGGTCGACGCATGAATGCCCACACCCGCCCGCCGATGTTGCCTGGCACCTCGGACTGGACTTTCGAGCTGATCCACGATTACCACCAGGTGATCCGCGAGACGGCCGAGAGCTTCAAGCTCGACACCTACCCCAATCAGCTCGAGATCATCACGGCCGAGCAGATGATGGACGCCTACGCCAGCGTGGGCATGCCGGTCAATTACCGGCACTGGTCCTATGGCAAGGAGTTCATCTCGACCGAGAAGAACTACCGCCGCGGTCACATGGGGCTGGCCTATGAGATCGTCATCAACTCCAACCCCTGCATCAGCTACCTGATGGAAGAAAACACCATGGCCATGCAGGCCCTGGTGATCGCGCACGCGGCCTACGGCCACAACAGCTTCTTCAAGGGCAATTACCTGTTCCGCATGTGGACGGATGCCGGGTCCATCATCGACTACTTGGTCTACGCCAAGAACTACGTGGCCCAGTGCGAAGAGCGCCATGGCGTCGATGCGGTCGAAGAAATGCTGGACTCCTGCCACGCGTTGATGAACCACGGCGTGGACCGCTACCGCCGACCCAGCAAGCTGTCGCTCAACAAGGAGCTGGCCCGCCGCGAAGAGCGCGAGGCCTACCTGCAGCAGCAGGTCAATGACCTGTGGCGCACGGTGCCCCGCCGGGCCGATCGTCCGGAAGAAGACGCGGTGCGACGCTTCCCGGCTGAGCCACAAGAGAACCTGCTGTACTTCATTGAAAAGCACGCCCCCCTGCTGGAGCCCTGGCAGCGCGAACTGGTGCGCATCGTGCGCAAGGTGGCGCAGTATTTTTACCCCCAGCGCCAGACCCAGGTCATGAACGAGGGCTGGGCCACCTTCTGGCATTACACGCTGCTCAACACCATGTACGACCGCGGGCACCTGACCGACGGTGTCATGCTGGAGTGGCTGCAGTCGCACACCAACGTCGTGTTCCAGCCGCCGGTGGGGCACCGCGCCTACAGCGGCCTGAACCCCTACGCGCTGGGTTTTGCGATGTACACCGACCTCAAGCGCATCTGCGAAAAGCCCACCGACGAAGATCGCCACTGGTTCCCCGAGTTCGCGGGCGTGGCCGAGGGCAAGGACCCGGCTGAAAACGCCTGGCTGCCCACCCTGGATTACGCCATGCGCAATTTCAAGGACGAGAGCTTTGTGGGCCAGTACCTCAGCCCCAAGGTCATGCGTGACTTCCGTCTCTTTGCCGTGCATGACGACGAGGAAGACAGCGAGCTGGAGATCGCCGCCATCCACGACGATCAGGGCTATCGCAAGCTGCGCGAGGCGCTGTCCCGCCAGTACGACCTGGGCTCGCGCGAGCCCAACATCCAGGTCTGGAACGTCAACCT
>DAORJC010000053.1:0-17324 GCA_035438885.1 Aquabacterium sp.
GGAGAAGAAGGTTTTGCCGAGCGGCATGACAACCTTGCCGCCCGCCACCAGCGCGTCCGCGCAGGGCGGGGTGCGGCCATGGTGGGCGCAGGGCTCCAGGGTGACCCAGGCTGTGGCGCCCACCACGGACCCGCCTCGGGCCTGGGCATCTCGCAAGGCCATGACCTCGGCGTGCGGGCCACCGGCCTGCTGCGTGAAGCCCTGCCCCAGCACCTGGCCGTCCGGCGAGGAAATCACACACCCCACCCGTGGATTGGGGTCCGACAAGGCGATCGACTGATGGGCCAGAGACAGCGCCTGGGCCAGGAAAGGAAAGGTCATGGGCAAAGATGTGTGAAATAAGCCACCTGGATTGTCCGCTCATCGGCCGGCGCCTGCCGTTCGTCGCACGCCCTGCCTGGGTCCGCCCAAGTTTGGGCACACTGGGCACCATCATGAAAGCAAGTTCCGCCATGCCCCCGACCCGCCCCCTGCCCCGCCGCAGAGGCTACACCCTGACCGAGGTGCTGGTGGTGGTGGCCATCACCGGCATCCTGGCGGCGTTTGCAGTTCCCAGCTTCAACCAGTATTCCCAGAAAACCCTGGTCGAAAAGCAGGTGTCCTCGCTCAACAGCTCCATTCGACTGACCCGCGCCGAGGCGGTCAAACGGGGACAACGGGTCACCCTGTGCCCTTCGCTGAATCCGGAAGCCGCCGCACCGCAATGTGCCGGAGCAGGCGCCGACTGGTCGCTCGGCTGGCTCATTTTCACGGACGAGGGTGCTGTTCTGAGTCAGGTCGATGCGGACGAAACCGTGATCTACGTCCAGCCTGGATTCAGGGGGAGTGGCGGCGTCAGCAAGAGCGGAGGGGCCACCGTCTCCTTTCAAGCAAACGGCCTGCCAGTCGGCTTGGTGCCATCCTCCTTTGAGGTGTTGCCCAAGGTTTCAGACGCCTCGACCAGCCCGATCGTGACCCAACTGGTGCTATCGGGGCCCGGCCGCGTTCGCATCGAAAAGCCCAACAAGAAGTAATCGACATGATCAAGCCAACCCACATCCGGCGACGGGTTGCCCGCCCGTCCAAAGCCCAGGGCACCACCCTGATCGAAGTGCTGGTGGCGGCCTTGCTGCTGGCCATCGGGCTGCTGTCCATGGCCGGTATCCAGGCCTCGGCCGTGCGGCTGACCAAAGAGGCCGAATTCAAAAGCACCGCCGTGGAGATCTCATCGGCGTTTGGTGAATACCTCAAGGCCAACGTGGGGGGTGTGCAGTCGTACAACGTCAACAGCGGTGCATTCGTCATGGACCCTGATGCTCAGGACATCCCCGGCAACTGCGACGGCGCAGGCGCGGCATGCACGCCCGCCCAGATTGCGGCCGAAGACCTGGCTCGCACCCAGGAACTGGCTCGCACCCGACTGCCCAGTGGCCAGATCGTGAGCAACGTGGTCCTGGGTGCCGCCGGCCAGAGTGATTCGGTCGATTTTTGGGTGATGTGGCTGCCCCCTGAATCGCGCAGCGGCGAGGCCAATGTGGACAACCAGATCACCTCGCGCTGCCCGCCCAACTACGACACCGCAGGCATGGATGTGCAGTGCCAATATTTCAGGATCGTGCCATGATCGCCGCCCGTCGCCTCCCCCCCACGACCCGACTGCACGCCCGAGGACGCAGCTTGCTGGAGTTGATGGTCGCCCTGATCATCGGCATGATCATTCTGGGCGCCGTGTTGTTGACCTCCATCAGCGGCAACAGCAGCGGCAGACGCCAGGATGGCATCGCCGTACTCAATGAAGACGCACAGATCGCCGCCAACCTGATGGGCGGGCATCTGCGGGTGGCAGGTTACAGCCGCGTCATCACCAGCCCCACGCCGACCATCGAATTCCGGAACTATGGCGGCCCCGGTGTGAGGGGCTGCGATGGCGGAGTGGCCAGCGACGACGTCGACATGAACGGCATGGCCTGCAATGGCGGCAACGGGCCCGACGCCTTCATGGTGGCCTACGAAGGAAACGCCTTCAACACCTTCCCGACCGCCGCAGCACCAGGCACCCCCACCGACTGTCTGGGAACGGCCCTGCCCCCCAACCGGCAAATCCTCAGTGAGTCACCTGCCGCCGATGACCCCTACTGGTTGGTCGAGAACATCTTCTATGTCAACGCCGACAACGAACTGGTGTGCTCAGGCAACGGAAACCGAGGCGTTCAGCAGCCGCTGATCGGCAATGTGGTCGACATGCAGGTGACCTATGGCGTGGCCGATGTGCCCACAGCGGCCGCCATCGCCGCAGGCACGGCACCTGAAGCACCGTTCTTTGAAGCCGCACGCTACATGACGGCCCAACAGATCGATCAGCTCGCCCCCTTTCCAGCCACGGCTGTGCCCCTTCTGAGAGGTCGCTGGAACCGCGTGGTCAGCGTCCGCGTGTGCCTGGTGCTGCGCAGCGCTGAGGAGCTCTACGACCAGATCACGCCCTACCCGGGCTGCGATGGCGTCGACATCAACCCACCGGATCGCCGCGCCTACCGCGCCGTGACCATCACACGAGCCATCAAGAACAAGACCGCGCCCTGCGCCGATGCGGCCGCAGCACCCGGGGCTTCGGCGCCCATCGCTGACCGTTGCGCGTTCTGAACCACCCTTTCACATGCGAATTCACATGCGCACCAACCAACCACCTCACCGCCCACCCCGCCATCGCCAGCAAGGCCTGGTGCTGGTGGTGGCCCTCATCCTGATGGCCGTCATTGGGGTGGCCTCCACCGCGGCCATGCGACTGGCACTGACCAGCAGCACCATCGCCCTCGGCCTGCGCGCCCAGAACGAAGCCACCCAAGCGGCAGAAGTGGCCATGCGGTGGTGTGAAGTCCAGGCACGGCTGCGCGCCTCCGGGGCCGTCAATGGCCTGAGCAATGATTTCGCGCTGCTGGAGGCGCCAGCAACCGCCGAGACCCCCCTCTTCTGGGAAACCCTGGCCAGCTTCACAGCCAGGTCAAGACCTGTTCCTGCAGCCATCATGGCGGCGGCGGGCATGCCAGGCCTGGCGGCCAATCAATTGCCGCGTTGCCTGGCTCAAGAAAGCGACGACTTCAAAAAGGAGCGGGCCGTTTCCGACGGCGACCTGTCGTCAAAGAACAATGTTTTTCGTCAGTTCGTGATCACCGTCCGGGCTTTCAGCCCGGACTTCAGAACCGGTACCAACGGTGAAGACGGTGGCAGCGAAGTCTGGCTCCAGTCCACGCTCATCTGGAGCTCTCGCACATGACACCGTATGCCGCGCACCGCAAGGAGGCTTCCATGACCCCACGCAAGTTCCGCCCGTCTGTTGCCCAGCTATCCCTTCAGTGTCTGGTGGCCGCGCTGGCCATTGGTCACGCAGGCGTGGCTGGCTCGGCGCCCGCACAACAACCGTTGTTCAAAAAGGCCGGGGGCAGTGTCGCGCCCAATCTGTTCTACACCCTGGACGACTCCGGATCCATGGGATGGACGTACGCCCCGTCGTCCACCGCCGTGTGGGCGGGTGAGGCCAACAGCCGGTATCCGGTGATGCACCCGATTGACCGGAGCAGCTCGACAGGCCTGGCGCCATCAAATGGCACGGCCTGCGTGGTCAAGACGCCCACCCCCAGCGCCAACCCGACGACCCAGGACCGGGCCGCCATGCGCCTGCGTTCGCCCGACGTCAACAAGATCTATTACAACCCGGGCATCCGCTATCAGCCTTGGGCACGCCCCAACGTCACCGACAGCAATTTCGGCAATTCGTCGTTCACCGCCGCGCCGGTGGACCCACGCCGCATCTACAACGCGACCGATGGTGTGGCTGGAACCGTCAACCTGAACACGGCCATCACCAATTCGACGTCCTACACATGGTGCACCAACAACAGCTCGCAGAGTGCAGCCTACAACATGTACCCGGCCAGCTACTACCGCCTGAAGAGTGGTACCAGTGTGGCCAGCAGCAACGACCAGTACACCTGGGTCCGGCTTGACTCCGGTGGATCACCGCCCTCTGATTTCCCAAAGTCGGAGAAACGCATTGACTGCGTGGCCATTACCGGGCGCTGCAGCCTGGCTGAAGAGCGCGTCAACTTTGCCAACTGGTACACCTACTACCGCACCCGCAGCCTGCTGGCTCGTGGCGCCACCAGCCTGGCCTTCAGCAAGATCGACCAGAAGGTCCGCGTGGGGTATGGCCAGTTGAACAACGGCGGCAGCGCCACCGAAGCAGGCAAGTCCTACCCCAACGTGACCCGTGGCGTGCGGGATTTTGGCGCCAACACCACCACCCGCAAACAGTTCTTTGAATGGTTGTACAAGGTGCCCTACGCATCCGGCACCCCCCTGCGGGTGGCCATGGACAACGTGGGCAAGTACTTCAGCACCACCAGCACCACCGGCCCCTGGGGTGCTGATCCAGGCACAACGACGGGCGTTGACACAGCAACCGCGTACCAGTCGATGGCCAGTTGCCGCCGCAGTTATCACATCATGATGACGGACGGCTACTGGAACGGCAATGCAGCCTCGACCGCGGGGGCAGCAGCCAACTCCGACAGCACCACCGGCCCGCTGATCGAGAAGAACGAAGACGGTCGCAAGTACCAGTACGACCCCTCGTTCACCAATGGCATCAACACCACCAAATCCCCCTACCGGGACAGTTACAGCGGCACCCTGGCAGACGTTGCCCATTACTACTGGTCGCGCGACCTGCACCCCGGCTTGAACAACAACATCCGCTCGGCCATCCGGGCAGAGGACAAGCTCAAGGCCGACAAACCCTATTACAACGCTGCCGAAAAGATCGACCGACTGGACCACGCCTTCTGGCAGCACCTGACCACCTACACCGTGGGCCTGGGCGTGACGGGCACCATCACCGACACCACCACCATCCCGCCGTCGGTCAGTTGGCCGCAACCCGTGGCCGATGGCGCCACGGCGGTGGATGACCTGTTCCATGCCGCCGTCAACGGCCGCGGCAAGTACCTCAAAGCCTCCGACCCTCAGGAATACCAGGACGCCATTGAGGCCACCCTCAATGAAATCTTTGCCACGGTGGACGCCAAATCGGGCGTTGCCCTGTCAGGCTTCCAGGTCAACAGCACGACCAAGCGCTACGTCCCCAGCTTCAGCTCACCACAGTGGACTGGCAACGTCACAGCCTCGCTCCTGAAGACGGGCGAGGTGCTGTGGGACGCCGAATCCGCCTTGCCAGCGCATGGCCAACGCCAGATCTACGTCTGGAACGGCTCGGCGGCAGAGTCCTTTGCGTCCGGCATGAGCGGCAGCATCACGACCGCCATGGGTGACTCCAGCGTTGACCTGATCAACTTCCTGCGGGGCGACCGCAGCAAGGAAGGTGGCTTGAGTGGCTTCCGCTGCCGAGGCGACCAACCCGGCACCACCAATTGCAGCAAAAGCAAGGATTCGCAAGGCAACCCCACCAACATCGGCCTGTTCGGCGATGTGGTCAACAGCATGCCCTTGCTGCTGTCCGCCAACGTGGACATGAACTATCAGTTGCTGAAGGCTCCTGAGGCGGGCTCCTACCGCACCTTCATCAAGGAAAAGAAAAAGCGCATTGCTGCCGATGCCAGCACACAGGTTCTGCTGGTGGGTGCCAACGACGGCATGCTGCACGTGCTGAGCGATGAAAACGGTGCAGAAGTGGCCGCCTTCATCCCTCAAGTGGTGCTGCCCAACCTGAAGCGCCTGAGCAACCGGGAGTATGGCAACACGACGGTCGATGGCGACGCCACCTCTCACCGCTTCTTTGTGGACGGCAAACTGCTGGAATCCGATGCCTACCTCAATGGCGCGTGGACCAATGTGGTGCTGGGCTCCACCGGCGCGGGCGGCAAGTCCGTGTTCGCCCTGAAGTTTGATGCAGCCAACCCCAGGTCCGTGACGGGCTCCAACCTGATGTGGGAGATCAATGCCACGACGGCCAGCGGCCTGAACTACAAGGACCGATTGGGCCATGTCACTGGCACGATGGCCATGGGCAGAATGAAGAATGGGGACTGGGCCGGCATCTTTGGCAACGGCATGGACAGCACCGACGGTGGGGCCTACCTTTGGATCGTCAACCTCCGCACCGGCCAGCCCATCGTAGCGCCCATCCAGGCCGGCACGGACAAGAGTGCCAATGGCCTTCATGGCATCGGCTTGATCCGAGACAGCAGTCGCAATGTGATCGGCGCCTACGCCGGTGACGCCAAGGGCAAGCTCTGGCGCTTTGACCTGGAAAGCGCCTCGGCCTCCGACTGGAAGACCGGCCTCTCGAATCAGCCCCTGTTTGACGCTGGCACCGCCAAGCCCATCACGGCAGCCCCGACTTTCATTCTGCACCCCAAGGGCGGCTTGATGGTGCTGTTTGGCACGGGCCGGCTGTACACCACGGCCGATGAATCGACCACCGACACCCAATCTCTCTACGGCGTCTGGGACCTGACCATCCCAGGTCAATCGTCGACAACTCAATCGGGAGCCAACAGCACCCAGATCGTGCAGCATCAGGTGACCGTCACGCCAGGTACTGGCAGCACGGGCTCGGTGTACACGCTCTTACCTTCTGCCACCAAGGTGGTGTACACCACAGCCAGCGGCATCCGCGGATGGCGAGTGGATCAGGTGCTGACACCCGGCGAGCGCGACATCTACGACCCCTTCACCTTTGCCAGCATCGTGTTCTTCAACACCATTGCACCCTCGGTCGACCAGGCGGGCGACCCCTGCATGGCCGTATCGTCCAAGTCTTACCTCTACGTGCTGAACCCCCTGACAGGTGAATCACTGCCCTACACAATCTTCCCCCCTACTGTGCCTCCGATTGGTGACCCCCCTCCACCTCCTCCTCCACCTCCACCTCCGGCGTACGATGTTGATGGTCAAACGGAGGCCTATAAGCCTGACCCTCCCAACGAATGCGGTGCCGGCAAGCAGTCGATCGGTTTCGCGTCCCACAGCATGACCAAAGAGGGATGTGTATCCAGCAGCTACCTCGTCCGGACCTGGCAGCAGATCCAGAACTATCCCAAGGCCATCAAGTAGTCATCATGACCACACACATCCATCATCACCAGCGCGGCTTCACCCTGATCGAACTGATGATCACGGTGGTCATCATCGGGATCCTGACCGCGGTTGCAGTACCTCAGTACAGGCAGCACGTTGAGCGGGCGCGACGTGCTGACGCGACCGCGGTCCTGATGGACGCCTCGCAGTTCATGCAGAAGTTGATGGAATCCAACAACGGCGCCTACCAGGTCAATGGCGCGGCACCGCAATTGCCCATGGCCTTGAGGAGCTCCCCTCAAAACGCAACGGGTTCGGGCATTTCGTACGTGATCACGGTGGCAACCGCCACGCGCAACTCATTCATCCTGACGGCCACACCCAACTCGGGTGGCCCGATGGCTGGTGACGATTGCGGGGCACTGACCCTGGACCAACGCAACCGACGCGGCGTGGAGGGCGGATCCAAACCGGTCAACGAATGCTGGACCCGCTGATCAAGCTCAGGTCTTCTTGCCACTTTCCTTGATGGCGGCCACAAACTCGCTGACATCATCGAAGCTGCGGTACACGGAAGCAAAGCGCACGTAGGCCACCTTGTCCAGCTTGCGCAGCTCCTTCATGACCCACTCTCCCAGCAGGGTCGAGGGCACTTCCTTGTCACCCGACTGCCGCAGCTTGGCCTCGATGCTCTCGATCGCGGTCTCGACCGCTTCTGCCCCGACCGGCCGCTTGCGCAAGGCCAGCATCAGGGATGACTTGAGCTTGGCCCGCTCGTAATCGGTCCGGCGCCCGTCTCGCTTGACGATGGCGGGCAGCTCGATTTCAGCGCGCTCATAAGTGGTGAAGCGCTTGTCGCAGCCACTGCAACGGCGGCGACGACGGATCGAGTCCCCCTCGTCCGAATCTCGTGTTTCGACCACCTGAGTCTCGGGGTGGCCACAGAACGGGCAGCGCATGGGTCAGTCCTATGTGAAAAAACCCGGCGCGATGCAGGCATCAGGCCGGGTCTTGTTCATGCTTGTGGCATCAACGGTAGACGGGGAAGTCGCGCGTCAGGGCCGACACCTGCTCGCGCACGCGGGCAATGGTGGCTTCGTCGTGCGGGTTGTCCAGCACGTCAGCGATCAGGTTGCCCACCTGCACCGCCTGCTCCTCCTTGAAACCACGGGTGGTCATCGCGGGCGAGCCCAGGCGGATGCCCGACGTCACGAACGGCTTTTGCGGGTCGTTGGGGATGCCGTTCTTGTTGCAGGTGATGTGCGCCTGACCCAGGATGGCCTCGGCTTCCTTGCCGGTCAGGTTCTTGGGGCGCAGGTCCACCAGCATCACGTGGCTTTCGGTGCGGCCCGAGACGATCCGCAGACCGCGCTGCGTCAGAGTGTCGGCCAACGCCGCAGCGTTCTTGACCACCTGCTGCTGGTAGGTCTTGAACTCAGGGGATGCGGCTTCCTTGAAGGCCACGGCCTTGCCGGCGATCACGTGCATCAGGGGGCCGCCCTGAATGCCGGGGAAGATGGCGCTGTTGATCTTCTTGGCGATCTCTTCACCGCGCATCAGGATGATGCCGCCACGGGGGCCGCGCAGGCTCTTGTGGGTGGTGGAGGTGACCACGTCGGCAAACGGCACCGGGTTGGGGTACACGCCCGCGGCGATCAGGCCAGCGTAGTGGGCCATGTCCACCATGAAGTAGGCGCCGATTTCCTTGGCGATCTTGCCAAAGCGCTCAAAGTCGATGCGCAGGGCAAAGGCCGAAGCACCCGCGATGATCAGCTTGGGCTTGTGCTCACGCGCCAGGGCTTCCATCTTGTCGTAGTCGATGTCTTCGGCGGCATTCAGGCCGTAGGACACCACCTTGAACCACTTGCCCGACATGTTCAGGGGCATGCCATGGGTCAGGTGGCCGCCTTCGGCCAGGCTCAGGCCCATGATGGTGTCGCCAGGTTGCAGCAGACCAAAGAACACGGCCTGGTTGGCTTGCGAACCCGAGTTGGGCTGCACGTTGGCGTATTCGGCGCCAAACAAGGCCTTGAGGCGGTCAATGGCCAGTTGCTCGACCACGTCCACGTGCTCGCAGCCACCGTAGTAACGCTTGCCGGGGTAGCCTTCGGCGTACTTGTTGGTCAGCTGGGAGCCCTGGGCTTCCATGACGGCTGGAGAGGTGTAGTTCTCCGAGGCGATCAGCTCGATGTGGTCTTCCTGGCGCTGATTCTCGGCCTGGATGGCCGCAAACAGCTCGGCATCGACGTTGGCAAGGGTGTGTTGGGCGCGGTCAAACATGACTTGGCAGTCCTCTTCAAGGTTGAAGACCCACCACAGCATTGGCTGCAAGAGGGCTGCCCAGGCGAACGGCTGAACCATGGATCACCACCTTGGTGACCATGTGCTGCGCTCCCCGGTGGTTCACCACCTCAGATCGGACGCAAAGGTCCGACCGTGTATCGCCAGTCGCGCGGCTAATTTCGGATTGTACCCATGCGGCCGGGATGCTGCCAAGCCTGGCAAGCCCCCCCGGTCCGGCAGGGTCATCGGCCCAGCATGGCCACCTGCTCGGGGTGACGCGAGATGACTGGCGACTCGGCCGCAGCCGGAGGCGTCGGGCTCGCGCCGGGCACGGTGGCAGGCACGGGTGCCGCACCAGAAGCAGCCGGTGCTGAGGGCGTTGCCTGAGCAGCGGGAATCAAGGCCGAGGCCGGGGAGACCGTGTTGGCCGCCTCGATCAGGGTGCTGGCCTGCCGTGGCGCGGTCACCGTGGTGGGCACCTTGCGGCCGGCCACCACCTCGCGCAGGAACGATTGCTCGGCCAGCACCTTGGCGGCATAGCCCCCATCGTGCGGCAGGTTGGCCGCACCCACGTAGTACTTCAGGCCGGCTTCCAGGCTGCCGGCGCGCGCGATGCACTCCTTGAGCACCTGCACCCCCACCCGCAAGTTGGTCACCGGGTCAAAGGCTGCACGGCGACCACCAAAGATCTCGTACTTGTCACGGTGGATGCCCGTCATCACCTGCATCAAGCCTTGAGCACCCACGTGGCTCTGGGCAAAGGGGTTGAAGCCCGACTCGATCGCCATGATGGCCAGGATCAGGGTGGGCTCGACGCCCGCGACCTTGCCCACAGCCCACGCTTCTTGCACCAGCCGAGAAATAGGCTCCTGCGCCACGCTGTAGCGGCGCGAAATCCAGTTGACCAGATCGGCCTGCTGACGGTTGAGCTCAGCCGGATCGGATGCGGTGGCGCGTGTGATGGCCTCTGGCTCGGCCATGGCCAGCAAGATGTCTTCCACTTTGCCAGACGAATCGCCACTGACTTCAGCCAGGCGCACGGTGGCCCGGTTGGACAACCAGCCCAGGACATCAGCCTCCAGGCCGTGACGCAGATCGGGCCGACCGGCCAGGAACAACACGGCCGTGACGGCCACCAGGCCCAACAAGGCCAACAGGTTGTGACTCACATGATGGACACCATTGACCACATCGGTCGCGATCACTCGCCAGGTGTCCCACTTTGGAAACGCTGTCATGACTCTCCTTTCTCTGCTGTCACACCCACTGGGTCCCGATCAGGCCGGTCGGCCTGATCGCACCAGTTGCGCATGACCCTGATGGAGGCAGGCGACGCAGGGCAACAGTGATAATCAGCGCGGTCTGATGCGAGGCATGAAGCCTTCGCGCCTTACGTTGCTGGCAGCGTGGTGCCTCAATGAGAGCACCTAGGGTTAACCCCTGAAAAATAGCTCAGGGGACGTAGTGCGCGGATTCTAGGCAAGGCCGTAATAACCGGTCAAGCATAAGAGATTGATTCTTTATAACCACCACAACATGAAATACCAAGATTTGCGTGACTTCGTGGCGGGACTGGAACGGCAGGGCGAACTCAAAAGAGTGGCCGAACCCGTCTCTGTGCACCTGGAAATGACCGCTTTGTGTGACCGAGTGCTCCGATCGGAGGGGCCGGCGCTTTGGTTCGAGCAACCCGTGGGCCCCGCCTCTGTTACAAAAAAAGAAAGCAAAAGCTACAAGATTCCGGTCCTCGCCAACCTGTTCGGCACCCCCAAACGAGTGGCCCTGGGCATGGGCGCCAACGATGTCAGCGAGCTTCGTGACATCGGCCGCGTGCTGGCCAGCCTGAAGGAGCCGGAGCCACCTCGGGGCCTCAAGGACGCCGGCAAGCTGTTACAGATGGCCAAGGCCCTGTGGGACATGAAGCCCAGCACCAGCCGTCGCGGGCCCTGCCAGGAGGTGGTGATCGAGGGCAGCGATGTGGACCTGACCGAGTTGCCCGTGCAACTGTGCTGGCCGGGCGATGCCGCGCCCCTGCTGACCTGGGGCCTGGTCGTGACCCGCGGGCCTCAGGGCGTGCCCAACCCGCGCCGCCGCCAGAACCTGGGCATTTACCGCCAACAGTTGATCGGCAAGCGCCAGGTCATCATGCGCTGGCTGGCCCATCGGGGCGGCGCGCTGGACTTTCGTGAGTTTGCCCTGGCCAACCCAGGGCAGCCCTTCCCGATTGCCGTGGCCTTCGGGGCCGATCCGGCCACCATCCTGGGCGCCGTCACGCCCGTGCCGGACTCCTTGAGCGAGTATCAGTTTGCCGGCCTGCTGCGAGGCAGCCGCACCGAGGTGGTCAACACCCAGGTGGGCGAGGCCGATCAGATGCTGCAAGTGCCCGCCAGTGCCGAATTTGTGCTGGAAGGCTGCATCCCCACAGCTGCGCCCGGATACAAAGGCGTCAGCGAGCACGGCGTGCCCCTGATGGAGAGAGGCGGCTACCTGCACGCCCTGGAAGGCCCGTTTGGTGACCACACGGGTTACTACAACGAGCAGGACTGGTTCCCTGTCTTTGAGGTGCAGCGCATGACGCACCGCAAGGACCCGATCTACCATTCCACCTACACCGGCAAGCCACCCGATGAACCGGCCGTGCTGGGTGTGGCGCTCAATGAAGTCTTTGTGCCCATCCTGCAAAAGCAATTTCCAGAGATCGTGGACTTTTACCTGCCCCCTGAAGGGTGCAGCTACCGCATGGCCATCATCAGCATGAAGAAGGCCTACCCGGGGCACAGCAAGCGCCTGATGTTCGGGCTGTGGAGCTTCCTGCGTCAGTTCATGTACACCAAGTTCATCGTGATCGTCGACGACGACGTGAACATCCGCGACTGGCAGGAAGTGATCTGGGCCATCACCACTCGCATGGACCCGGTGCGGGACACCACCCTGGTAGACAACACGCCCATTGATTACCTGGACTTTGCCTCCCCCGTCAGCGGCCTGGGCGGCAAGATGGGTCTGGATGCCACCAACAAGTGGCCTGGGGAGACCAGTCGCGAGTGGGGTCGCACCATCACCATGCCCGACGAGGTCACGCGCCGCATCGAGGCCATCCTGTCGGCCAACCAGTTGGCGACCTGAACTTCTGACCCGGACGACGAGAGGGGCTTGCCAATCCGGCAGCTCAGGCGTAATCTGCAGATGCCTGCCAAGCAGGTACCCAAAGTGGCGCAGTCTCCTGCGCCCGGGGAAGCGACAACACCTCCCTTGTCCTTTCCCTCGGTGGCTCTGAGCCACCTCCGCCCCCGGCCTCGTCCGGGGGCTTTCATTTGTGCCACAGGATCACCCCATGTCTCAGTCCGACGTTCGCGACGTTCAACACGCCACCTTGGGTGGTGGCTGCTTCTGGTGCCTGGAAGCGGTGTTCAGCCGCACCCAGGGTGTGATCCAGGCCATCTCTGGCTATGCCAACGGCCACCACCCGGCGCCCACCTATGAAGAGGTCTGCACCGGGCAAACCGGCCATGCCGAGGTGGTTCAGATCACCTTTGATGCCACCCGGATCAGTTTCCCGGAACTGCTGGACATCTTCTTCACCATCCATGACCCGACCACCCTGAATCGCCAGGGCAATGACGTGGGCACGCAGTACCGCTCAGGCATCTACACCCACGACGAGGGCCAGGCCCGCATGGCCGGCGTGCACTTGCAAGCCTTGCGCGAGGCCAAGGCCTACGGTGGTGCCCGCATCGTGACCGAGGTGGTGCCCTTGAGCCACTTCCACCCGGCCGAGCCTGAGCACCAGCGCTATTTCAAGCACCACCCCACGGCCGGCTACTGCGCCTTTGTGGTGGCCCCCAAGGTGGCCAAGTTTCAGCAACGCTTTCCGGCGCTGGACAGGGGTGACGACTGACCAGGGCCGCCATCAGGGCGCCAGGCGACTGATCTGCCAAGCGCCACCGTCCTGAAGGTCAAAGCACAGGCGGTCGTGCAGGCGTGAGCTGCGCCCCTGCCAGAATTCCCACCGATCCGGCACCAGTCGATAGCCACCCCAGTTGGCAGGCCGAACCGGGTCATGCCCCTGACGCGCCTGAACCTCGCTCCAGTTCGCCTCCAGCACGGCCCGTGACGCAATCACCTGACTCTGAGGGGACGCCCAGGCGCCAATGCGAGACCCCAGAGGACGACTGCGGTAGTACTCATCAGAGTCAGCGTCCGACATCCGCTGGACCAGACCTTCGACACGCACCACCCGCTCCAGCTCCGGCCAGAAAAACTGCAGCGCGGCAAAGGCGTTGCCCGCCAGTTCCTGTCCCTTGCGACTGTCGTAGTTGGTGTACCAGGCCAGCCCCCGGTGATCCAGCCCCTTGAGCAGGACCACCCGGGTCGACGGCCGCCCCTGGGCCCCAACGGTGGCCAGCGTCATGGCGTTGGGCTCCAGCACCTTGGCGTGCACCGCCTCGTCAAACCAGTGCTGAAACTGCAACAGCGGGTCCGCCTGCACATGGGTCTCATCGAGCGCGGCCTGCTCGTAGCTGCGGCGCATCTGCGCCAGATCGTGGGTGTTCTTTTCCATGCCGTCAGTATCGGACACTTCGCCACCCCCTGGATGTGAGGCAGATCATGGGTTGTGCGCCATTGAACGCAGCCCGGCGCAACATTTGGTAACAGGGGTAAGTCCGTAGGGACACCTCCTCTGGTGCGGCGCAGCATACATCTGCAAACTGAAAACTCACTCAGCGGGTACACCATGAACGCGTCACCGACCGTCATCATCCTGGCCGACCCTCAGACCACGGCCACCCCGTCATTTTCCGGCGATGGCAGCATGGCCAGTTTCAGTGTGCTGGACACGGCCCTGAGACGGGTCCTGGCCGCCCATCTGCCCATGGTGCTGGTGGCGCCCCCCGCCGCCGCCGAGGCCGCCGCCCGCTTGTTGCCTGGTCAGGACGTGCTGGCCTGCCAGGGCCCCCGTGACGATCAGAGCCACAGCGACTGGCTGGCCTGTTGCGTGGCCATGGCCGTGCTCCACCGCCCCGAATCCTCAGGCTGGCTGTTGCTTCCCGCAGACATGCCCATGCTCCAGAGTCAGACCCTGGTCGAGGTGGCCAGAAGCCTGACCAAGGCCCCCATCGTCTACCCGTGCCACCGGCACATGCGGGGTCACCCCCTGGGGCTGTCCTCCGAGCTGTACGCGGATCTGGTCCGCGTGACCTGCGAGCAGGACCTGCGCCGCCTCACGGCTCGCTATCCATGCTTTGAAGTGGACGTGAACGACCCGGGCGTCCTCATGACGATGGACGCGCACGCAGGCATGGACCACCTGCGCGCCAGCCTGACCGACCCCTCCTTCGCTCGGGAGCCGTTGCTGCACCTGCCTTGAGTGGGGCCTCAGGCGCGAGCATCACCCCAGCGCAAGGGCGTGGTCTCGTCACCCTGATAGGTGGTCTTGCCGTTCTTGTCGACACAGTACTGGGGTGAGGCCACCAGGTCCTCGAACACAGCGCCCTCGCTCAGGCGTGTGTAGTCAAACAGCACGCTGTGCTTGAGCCGACTGCCCTGGCGCAGGCGGCAACCATGCCCCAGCCACGCTGGCCCCTCAATGGAGACACCTGGCTCGATGCAGGTGCCCGAGCCAATGTAGACCGGGCCCTGGATGTCGACCTCACCCCAGGCGATGCGGGTGTTCAGGCCCACCCAGACCCCAGGGCGCACTTCCGTGCCAGGCATGTCCATCTGAGCGACCTCGCCCCGCAGCACGCGCAGGCTCACAGCCCAGTAATCAGCGACCCGACCGATGTCGATCCAGTTGAAGTGGCGTGTCTGGGCGTAAAACGGCATGCCGCGCTCTGCCAACATGGGGAACAACTGGCTGCCGATGTCGAACTCGACGCCCGAGGGGATCAGGTCCAGCACCTCGGGCTCGAAGATGTAGATGCCCGTGCTGGCAAAGCATGACAAGGCCTCTTCGGGCTTGGGCTTTTCCTGGAACGACGTGATTTTCTTTTCGGCATCGAAGACCACGATGCCGTAGTTCTTGACCTCTTCGCGGGGCACCTCCAGCGTCACCACGCTGGCCATGGCCTTCTTGGCCTTGTGTTCGGCCAGGGCCGCGCCGATGTCCAGGTCGATGATGGCGTCGCCGCACATCACGATGGTGGTGTCGTCAAAAAAACCGCTGAAGTCCTGGATGCGCTTCATGCCCCCGGCCGAGCCGACCGGCTTGGGCACGATCTCGCCGTGCTCACGGGCGCCTTCGAAGGAGTAGCCGATCTCCACCCCAAAGCGGTGGCCGTCGCCAAAGTAGTTTTCGATCTTCCAGTGGTTGAAGGCCACGTTGACCATGATCTCCTTGACCCCGTAGCGGCCCAGGTGCTCGATCAGGTACTCCATCACCGGCTTGCCCAGGATGGGCACCATCGGTTTGGGCAGGTTCTTGGTCAGGGGGCGAACACGAGTGCCCTGCCCGGCCGCCAGGATCATTGCTTTTGCCATAAAAAAACTTGTTCGATGCGCGTTGATTGCCTCCGCCTCACAGGGTCCTGGAGGCTCAAGGCGTTTGTTGGGAGCTGTCAAAGGATTGACACACTGTCGTTTGTACACCGTCTGGATGACGAAGTTCCCCCTCATTGGCGGGATAGAAGCGTCAACACCACGGAAAAAATCACCCCGTCGTCACACGGCATGCGGATAATCAGGGCATTCCCGAGTCACCCACCAAACACTCACATGATTCTGATCACTGGAGGCGCCGGCTTCATCGGCGGCAACTTTGTCCACCACTGGTTCGAGCGCTGCGCCCGCCTGGGCCTGCCCGCCGAACCCATCGTGGTCTTTGACAAACTGACCTACGCCGGCAACCCACTGACCATCAAGCCGCACCTGGACAGTGGCGCCGCCACCCTGCTCCAGGCCGACATCTGCGATCAGGCGGCGGTGCGGCAGGCGCTGGCCCAGTACAAGCCGCGCGCCATCCTGCACTTTGCGGCCGAGAGCCACGTTGATCGCTCCATCCATGGCCCCGGCGAGTTCATCCAGACCAACATGGTCGGCACCTTCACCCTGCTGGAAGAAACCCGGGCCTACTGGGGCGCGATGTCCGAGGCCGACAAGGCCGCGTTTCGCTTCCTGCACGTGTCAACCGACGAGGTCTATGGCTCGCTGAGCGACACCGACGCAGCCTTCAGCGAAACCACCGCTTACGCGCCCAACAGCCCGTATTCGGCCAGCAAGGCGGGCAGTGACCACCTGGTGCGGGCTTACCACCACACCTATGGCTTCCCGACGCTGACCACCAACTGCAGCAACAACTACGGGCCGTATCACTTCCCTGAGAAGCTGATCCCCTTGATGATCCTCAACGCCCTCGATGGCAAGCCCCTGCCGGTGTATGGCGACGGGCTGAACATCCGTGACTGGCTGTTTGTGCGCGATCACTGCGAGGCCATCTGCCAGGTCCTGGAAAAGGGCACCCTGGGCGAGGTCTACAACGTGGGCGGCATCAATGAGATCAAGAACATCGACGTGGTCACCACCATCTGCCGCAAGCTCGATGCGCTGCGCCCCCGTGCCGACGGCCAGCCTTATGAGTCGCAGATCACGTACGTGACCGACCGCCCTGGTCACGACCGTCGCTACGCCATCGATCCGACCAAGATTCAGCGAGACATTGGCTGGAAGCCTGCCGAGACGTTTGAATCAGGCATCGACAAGACGGTGCGCTGGTACCTCGAGAACACCGAGTGGATCAGCACCGTCCGTTCAGGCGCCTACCGCGACTGGATCAGCACCAACTACAGCGGCCGCACGGCCTGACCCCGGAATCACCATGAACATCCTGCTGCTGGGCAAGGGTGGCCAGGTCGGCTGGGAGCTGCAACGCGCCCTGGCCCCCCTGGGCACCGTGATCGCCCATGACCTGGACACCGCCGACTTCAGCCAGCCCGAGCAGGTGGCCGCGCTGGTGGCCGCCGTTCGTCCGGATGTGATCGTCAACGCCGCGGCCCACACCGCCGTCGACAAGGCCGAGGGCGAGCCGGAACTGG